>CAYMHP010000022.1:0-32420 GCA_964390225.1 uncultured Solibacteraceae bacterium | reverse complement strand
ACGGAACCACCGACCAGCTCTACCTCAACGATGTGCTGGTCCAGCAATTCTCCTACGCCCCCGTCGTGCCGAATTGGACTGCGGCCTCGAATTTCGATGTCGGAGCATATGAATACGCACCCTGGGGCGGGTACAACAGCTCTGATGACCTCATCGATGAATTTACGGTGCTGGTGCCCGCCAGTAACCGTCCTTCGGTCACAATGACGGCGCCGGCGCCGGGAGGCACGGTAAACGGCACTGTCCTGGTCGCGGCCAACGCCACCTCGGCGGTTGGAATCTCGGGAGTCCAGTTCAAGCTGGATGGCGCCAATTTGGGTGCCGTGGTGACCGGCGCGGGACCGTCGTACAGCATACTTTGGGATACGACATTGTCGTCTAACGCGGTCCACTCCTTAACTGCAGTTGCAACCGATTTGAACGGTCTTACTACCACCAGCAGCCCCATCTCGGTCACTGTGAGCAACGCGCCAAAACCTCCCGTCATCTCGAATGTGCAGGTCAGTTCCATCACCTCTTCCGGCGCCACAATCAGTTGGACCACGGATCAGCCGGCCAGTTCCCAGGTCCTCTACGGGACCACTGCCGCCTATGGATCCTCGAGCCCCCTGAGTACAGCTTCAGTGACCTCGCATTCGGTATCGCTGAGCGCTCTATTCCCATCCACGACCTACCATTTCCAGGCGCAATCCACAGGCGCCGGCGGGCTGGGTGTATCGGCGGATTACACCTTCACTACTACTGCGGCAGGATCCTCGCAACCCCTCTTTCAGTTGCACATGGACGCAACGGAGGTCAGTGGAAACACCAATGGTTCCGTCATAACTCCCAGCTCCGCGCCGAGCGGCTACACCGGGAAGCTGGTGGTGAACCAGAGTGGTTCGGTGAACTATGCTCCGGGGCAGGTCGGCAATGGAGCTTATTTCCTGAGTTGCTGCCAGAACTATGGCAATGCCTATTACAAGTTCACGGGGACCCCCGTCGGCAGCATCTTCAATGTCAGTCAGGGACAGATCTCGTTCTACCTCAAATCCCGGTACAGGTTTGCGGATCGCGTGGCCTCGGCGTCCCAACCGCGATATACGTTCGACGTCACGGATGGGGACTCGAACAATCACCTGTTCTTCTTCAGGACACAGATTGCCACTGCGGGCGCGGCCAACGAGCCATATCTGCTCTTCACGTGGCGCGTTGGAAACTCATCCGTGCAAGGCTACACCTCGTACTTCTACTGGGTGGACCAATCCGTTGCGGACTCGCTGTTCGGCAATGGCGTAATCCTGAAAGTGAAGATGACATGGAACGGAACCACCGACCAGCTCTACCTCAACGATGTGCTGGTCCAGCAATTCTCCTATACCCCCGTCGTGCCGAATTGGACTGCGGCCTCGAATTTCGATGTTGGAGCAGATGAGTACGCACCCTGGGGCGGGTACAACAGCTCTGATGACCTCATTGACGAATTTACGGTGCTGCCGCAGTAGCGTCGTGACATATGCTTTCCCCTACTTACTGCGGGTGTCCTCAATTGGCCGTGCAGCCGGGTCTGCGAACCGCGTCCCGTAATCGGCCACCTCTTTGGCGAGTAGCATTGCTGTCCGTTGTTGCAGTGATCGCACTACTCGCCGCTAAGTTGGCGAATGCCCAGACGGACCCCGGGCCTCGCGGAGGCCCAGCTGGAGCGGGCGGCCCAATCGTTGGCATCACCGATCCTGAATCCCAGTATCACTTCGCGGGCAAGAACAGGTTTCAACACGTCGCGTCCGTATCCGGGACGGAACCGGGAGCGCCGGATGCCGGACTCGGGCCCCGCTTCAACTTGAATTCTTGTGCCGGCTGCCACGCGCAGCCCGCAACGGGCGGCTCCAGCCCTTCCCCGAAATCGCAGCAGAGTCCTGCGCCCAACCCGGAAGTGGCCGTCGCCACCCGATTCGGGGCGCGGAACCGCGTGCCCCCGTTTATTGCGCCCGATGGCCCCGTCCGCGAAGTCCGGTTCAAACTGCGGCCTGACGGTACACCGGATGGCGGCGTCCATGACTTGTACGTAATTTCGGGCCGGCCTGACGCCAAGGGCTGTAACCTGGCGCAACCTGATTTCTCCGATGCGGCCAACCTTAGTTTCCGTATACCGACACCGGTCTTTGGAGCTGGCTTGATAGAAGCGATCCAGGATTCATCCATTGTGGCGTTCAAGAATTCCTTGTTGGACCTGAAGTCGCTGCGCGGGATTACGGGCCACGAAAATCGGAACGGCAACGACGGGACCATCACTCGCTTCGGCTGGAAAGCACAAAACAAATCATTGGCGTTGTTTGCCGCGGAAGCGTACAACGTGGAGATGGGCGTCACCAACGAAGTCTTTGGAAACGAGAGGGAGGAAAGCCCTGGTTGCATTTTGAACGGAATCCCGGAAGACTACACGAACTTGACGTCAGCCGCGCCTCTTGACGCCATGAGCGATGTTACCGCCTTCGCAGTGTTCATGCGGTATTTGGATGCGCCGCTTCCGGGTCCCCAGAATGCCTCCACGGCAAAAGGCATGCAACTGTTCATGGACATTGGGTGCGCGCTTTGCCACAATCCTCTGTACCGTACGGGTCCGTCGTCCAGTTCTGCCTTGAGCGGCAAACCGGCGGCGCTCTTTTCAGATCTACTCGTACATCGTATGGGTGCGGGGTTGGCGGACGGGATTGCGCAAGGCGCCGCTGCCGGCGACGAGTTCCGCACCGCGCCGCTCTGGGGGGTGGGACAGCGCTTCTTCTTCCTGCACGATGGCCGGACAACCGACCTCTTTGCGGCCATCCAGGCGCACGCAGGTCCGGGCTCTGAAGCTAACGCCACTATACAGGTGTTCAACGGTAGTCTGCCCACATTCAGCGGGCACCTGGTAACAGCGGCCGACCGTCAGGATGTACTGAACTTCTTAAGGTCCTTATGAGGCCTCCCGGTTTCGGGCGCTCTCGCCGGGAACTGAGCCGGACGGCTGGAGTATTCCTCCGTGAGCCGTTCGAGCATACCGGCTGAATTTTTCGAACTGAAACTTCAGCGCTTCTGACCTGCCTCGATTCTCTGTACCAAATGTTATTGAGACGGTCGTGTTGCAAACACGGAGAAATAGCGACGAGCGATGGGCCACGATCCGGTCACCGCCCAAGAGTTAGGCGGCCACGCCGAAGATCGCCAATGCGCAGGAGCCAGAACACACTCGCCGCGCTCAGCAGCAACACCCAACTGGCCGGCTCAGGCACTGTGCTGGCATCCGTCAAACCCGTGCCACGAACGCCATCGACCAGCAGGGCCGAATCGACATTGTTGTCGAACGCGTCCGAAACCAGGAACTGAAACTGCACGACGCTCCCCGCGTATGCGCTCAAACCGAAGTTGTTGACGCTGCTCTGGTCGAGACCGGAACGCGTACAGACGCTCGTGCCATCCGGCGCGACCAAGAAAACGGATATGCAATCGATCCCAGGGAACGCCGTCTGCGCACTATTCACATCCCCTGACGTGATGGTCGCTACCGGCACGCCTGATTCCAGGAGCGTGACATTATAAAAATCCCCGTTGGGGGTTGGGAATTCGTTCGTGAAAAATTCCAGGAAGAAACTAATGTTCGCGCCGGCACCCACCAGATATGGAATGGAAGTGAGCGTCGAGGCATCCAGCGGAGATCCTCCCTGGTCTCCCGGTCCGTTGGACAGCAACGCATAAAAAATCCCTTCCGGCGCCGCAACGCTGATCGAGCCGTCGTTGGCGGCAAAATCTCCGCTCATCAATATCTGCACGTTGCCGTTGCCGTTGTTAAAAGTGCCTCCCGCGCTCCAACCCGTCAGGTTGCCCGTTTCGAACCCGCCGTTCACAATATTTGCGTAGCCGCTCCCACATACCAGCAAGCATGCGGCAACCAATACTACCAGTCTCATAATTCCTCCGTTATTGTGCAGTAATGGGACCGATCACATTAGAATTCGAACTCTGATTTGCGAACTCGTCCACCGACGTCACAAAATATCCGTAGTTGGTTCCCACCACCAATCCGTTCGCGGTGGTGTCGGTAAAGGAGGCCGGCGCCGGAGATCCCGTGACAGTTCCGACCTTGACGGGAGTCGGGTTCGCGTCCGTGGTAACAAAGCGCCAGACGTTATATCCCCTGATGATTTTCAATTGGACGGGATTCCATGCCAGGCGAATTTGTCCCGTCGCCACGCGGGCCGCCAGTCCCGCGGGGGCTGGAGGATTCTGCTGGCTGGCAACCTCGAAGGGCAATTCGGGACCGGCTCCGTTGGCCAGTTCGCCGTTGGCCAGCTCGCCGTTCCCCAACTCGCCGTTGGCAAGTTCCCCGTTCGCGAGTTCTCCGTTGGCCTGGTTAACCCGGCCGTTCGTCTGCTGGAAGTCGGCGGCGGCCCAGTCGTTGAAACCGGAGTATGCGGCAGCGTCGAAAACCAGGTTGCCGTTCACGTCCACTGGTGCGATGATGCCGGCTTCGATATTGGGAACAAAAAACGGCGGCAACGGGGAAAACGTAAGATTATTGTTCCAGTTCAGTGGCGCCGTGAGGCCGGGGCTGTCTTTTTTTACGAAGGCAACCGCCGAGGCGCCTGTGCAGCCGACCATCTGGCTGTTTCCTAAAATCTGATCCAGAAAATTGGGTGGGGCAAACCACCGTGTGCGGTATTGCATGTTGCCTAGCCCGGCCTGCTCGTTCAACGCGTTCTCATTCAGGTCCGGCAGAACCTGTCGCGAGTAATCCCAGTGGATGTTGCCTGCGGAATCCATCAAACCCGTGACTTGGAACGAGTAGTTCATCACGCTCTCGAAATTCGGCTTGCAGTTGGGTCGGTCAGTGCCGCCGCCGTGCCTTAAGTTATAACCGTGTCCCGATTCGTGCATGATAGTTCCCGCCTGTTCGTCGACGGTTCCCACCATGTTATCGGCAGGGTCCACGTGCTGCCAACCGCCGAACGTGATCATAAAATCGCCACCCGGCAAATCGGAAATACCGGACGACGTTGTACCGGGTTGGCTATGTGCAAAAAGGCCGTAACGCCAAAAGTTCCGGCGGTTATTCGCAAAATTGGCAGCCTTAATGGCATTGAAATCTTTTTTCCAGGCGGTTGTCGCTACCTCTGCAATCGTATGGCCTCCGCCGGTAAATGCACCGCCCTGCCCCGTATCGAAATGCACCCTGATGGCGCCCCCCGGGGCGGCAGCGAAAGCCGCGATCACCTTATTTAATGCCGCCTGCTTCGGTTGATGGTTGTGGCTGGCCGCTACCATCCAGTCCAACTGGATGAAGATATCCTTCACATTGGGGTTGGCGCCCATGGCCGGGAAATTGACGAAACTCCCGTCTGCCGGATCGGTCATCCCGCTCGTTTCCACGATGTCCGGTATGCCGTCGCCGTCTGTATCCTGCACCGTAATCGAAGTGACCACGGCAGCCCACGTGAGACAGTCGCTCCCCACGCTGGACGATGTCGTAAGTTGCGAGGCGTTCGGGGCTACCGTCACCGGAACCGTAAAGTTGTCCCAGAACTGCCCCTGAGCGCCTGAAAACACGTTGCTGTAAACCGTGCCATTGATGTTTAGGTTGTCGCTGAATTGAGGTTGGCCATCTCCCACAATGTGGGTCATGCGGGCCAGCGGATTCACCGAGCTTGCCTGGTAGAAGCCCAGGATTGTTTGGCTGAAGTTACTGCCCTCGGCAGGAATCGTGAACGCTCCATCGTAGAGCACAATGGCTTTGTAGGACATGCCGGGGAGGCGCCATACGATTACTAGCGACGCACCCTCGGTGGAAGGCGCCGTGTTGAAGTCGCCGCTATCCGGTAACGAAATCATGTGCGCGCCGTTCACCAGTTGTCTGCCGTTCGCATCGCGCGGGAAGTACTGCAAGACGTCGGCCCGGTAGACGGTAATGGTGGCTAGATCCCAGCAGGGCGACGCGGTCGTGCCAAGGGGAGTGCCTACGATGTTCTTTGCCGTAGGCGTACCCAGCGGGTTCGCAGGCGTTAGCGTCCCGTTCTGCCCGTTCCCCAGGGTTTCCCAATAGAGGTACGCCGCAATGATGTCGGCGTTGGCCGGCACGCCGTTAATATGGATCGTACCGGTGGCGGTGCCGCCAACCCCAGTGCCGCGCAGCCCGGTTCCCCCGACCGTGTAATCACCGGTCAGGAACCAGTTGTTCTTGAACTGCAACGCATCGCCGGGAGGGTCGCTGAGAAGGGCGACGGGCGAACATCCGCCGTTAGCGCAGCCGCTAAAATCTACACTTCGAGCTGCGAACGGCAATGAAATTACGACGGCCAACAACATCCCCAAGCTCTTCATAACGAACACCTCCCCAAAAGTCGCTTCCCGCCGATTGCGATACTCGTCTAAAACTTTCGACGGTTTTTACCGGGAATCACTACTCTATCCCAAGCGAATCAATCATTTCCAAAATTTTCGGCCAATTTGTGGAGTGCGGCAATTGGTGTGCCACAATACCGAACCCCAGTAACACGCTTGAAATCACCACCTGTCGGTTGGGACCGGGGAAAACGCACCCCACTGCGGCATCGAAGGATTTGACTAAAGTCCTGAAGTTTCGGCGGAACCTGGGCGCGTCCATCCCGATCCGGTCCCGAATCGCTGCCGCCCGACACGGTTCCTCGAAACGCAACGGTCAGCCGATGCACTTTAAAGGGGGGCATTCCTATGCTGTGGAAGGACTTTAGTACCGCGTGTACTGGAGTCTGCGCCGAGCGGACGCGTTCTCCGCTCATTGCCCTTCTAAAACGAATCGGTGTATCCTTAAGACCAAACGCTGCATTGGGTAGGAGTTTTCCTGGGAGAGGCGGGAAGCAGATTGTGTGCTGACGGCCCTTCGGCCAGACAGAGCAAGTCCCGGGTAGGGTGTGTTGTATAGGTGCTGAGGAAATAGCAGTCATGGATTGCCCACAGTGTGGAGCGGCCAACCCCGCAGGCACCCGTAGTTGCGGCAAATGCAGCACGCCATTTGAGGCCAGTGTCGCCACCATGGTCACCGAGGAGATCGCTTCGGCGGGACCGCGCGACTGGTCTCGGGTCATACTCCCGCATCCGGCCCTGGAGGATGCCGCTGAGTTGGCCTTCGCTCCCGGGTCCATTCTGGCGGACCGCTACGAGATCATCCAACTGCTCGGCGAGGGCGGCATGGGCGCCGTCTACATGGTCAGAGACCAGGAACTCGATCGCCTCGTGGCGCTCAAGGTTATTCGTCCGGAGCTGGCGAGGAACGCCGCCGTCTTGCGGCGTTTTAAGCGGGAATTGATCCTCGCTCGAAAAATTACCCACAAGAACGTAGTTCGCATCTTCGACTTGGGCACGGCCGAAGGGATGAAGTTCATTACCATGGATTTCATCGAGGGCCGGGACGCGGCTGCTCTGCTTCGCGAGCAAACCAAGTTTCCCCCCAGGCTGGCCACCCGCATGATTTCGCAGGCCTGCCAGGGTCTGGCGGCGGCTCACGCTGAAGGTATCATCCATCGCGATCTGAAACCCCAGAACATGATGGTGAATCCGTCCGGCGAAGTGATCCTGATGGATTTCGGCATCGCCCGCTCGCTGCTGGAAGATGGCGGGTTGACGCGCACCGGCGCCATCCTGGGAACGCCCACCTATATGTCGCCCGAGCAGGCGAAGGGCGAGAAGGTCGACGCTCGCTCAGATGTCTACGCGCTCGGCATCATCCTTTACGAGTTCTTGACGGGCAGACCACCTTTTGAGGCGGATTCGGCGATGGCTACCTTGCTGAAGCGCATTCAGGAGCCGGTGCCGTCTCCGGCGAAGGTGGATCCCTCCATCCCCAACGAGCTTGCAAAAATTGTCCTCACCTGTCTGGAGGTCGATCCCGCCAAGCGCTACCAGAGTGTTCAGGAACTGCAAGGGGACCTGGATGCGTGGCTGGGACCGGAGTCTGGCACGCTGTTGGCGGCCGCGCCGGCGCGGGTTGTACGTCAGAAACGAATCTGGGAGCGCGTTGCGATCGCGCTCGGAATCGCCTTGCTCGCCGTAACTGGCGTGGTGTTCTTCGAAAAATCCCAGAAGCCGGTGGCCCCGCACAAAACCGTATCCGTGCTGGTGGCTGATTTCGATAACCAGACCGGAGATCCTGTCTTCGATGCGACCTTCGAGCCCATGCTGGGCTTCGCCATGGAAAGCGCCCCATTCATCACCGCGTTTAACCGTGCCGATGCCCGTAGAACCGGAGCCCAACTGAAACAGGGCACGACGCATTTGGATGCCGACCTCGCGCGGCTCGTGGCGGTTCGGGAGGGTATTGACGTAGTGGTTGCCGGCTCCATCAAGCGCGACAGTGCAGGCTATACAGTCTCCGTGAAAGCCATCGACTCCGGCACCGGTAAGCAGATTGTCAGCCGCGAACAGGAAGCCCCCAAGAAAGACGCGGTACTCGCGGTCGTCGGCAAACTGGCGGCTCCCGTCCGCAAGGCGCTCGGCGATGTTTCGCCCGAATCGAAGCAACTGGCCGCGGCCGAAACCTTCTCGGCGGCTTCCATCGAGGCGGCACATCAATATTCGATTGGTCAGGAATTCCAGTGGGCGGCCAAATGGGATGAGGCCATTGCGGCGTACTCCAAGGCCGTCGAACTCGACCCCACGCTGGGCCGCGCTTATGCGGGACTGGCCGTTGTCTATTACAACCTCGGCCAGCGCGAGAAGGCAGAGCCATATTTCACCAAGGCGATGTCTCTGATCGACCGCATGACGGAGCGCGAGCGATTTCGGACTCGCGGCAGCTACTTCATTCGCGCGGGCGACATTCAGAGCGCCATCGACGAATTCAGCCGCCTCGTCGCGCAGTATCCGGCCGACTCGGCCGGCCTCAATAACCTGGCTCTGGCTTATTCCCTCCGCCGGGAATTGTCGAAAGCGGTGACCTACGCGCGCCAGTCGTCCGCGGTTTATCCGAAGTCGGCCATGCGCCGCGCCAACGTCGCAATTTTCTCGATGTACGCGGGCGATTTTACAACCGCCGAAAAGGAAGCCCAGGCTACCATCACCCTCAACCCCGAATATCCGAAGGCCTTCATTGTCCGCGGCCTGGCCCAGCTCGCTCAGGGGAAAATAGCCGACGCGCTGGAGAGCTACAAACACGTGGAGTCTGCTCTGAGCCCCTCGTCCGCGGCGATCGCTTTGGGTGATCTGGCCCTTTACCAGGGCCGCCTGACGGATGCGACCGCCATTCTCGATGCCGCGGTTGGGCGCAGCCGCGCGGAGCATCGCTCGACGGCCGCTGCCAAGCAACTGCTGATGCTCGCGGAGGCCCACCTGCTGGGCGGTCATAAGGCCGAGGCCACAAAAGCGGCTTCCGACGCTTTGACCGAAGATCAGTCCGAAGAGGTCACCATTGAGGCGGCGCGTATCTTCGCGCAGGCCGGCAACGACCCCAAGGCGAGAGCGCTCGCGGCTCCCCTCGCCACCAAGCTGAATAAAGATTATCAGGCTTATTCAAAAATTATCGAGGGTGAGATTCTACTCGAGCATGGAGAAGCCCTGCCTGCCGTACAGCAGTTCCGCCAGGCCCAGGCGCTGGCGGATTCCTGGCTGAGCCGGTTCGACCTGGGGCGCGCCTACCTGGCCGCCGGCGCCTTTGCGCAGGCTCATTCCGAATTTAGCCTGTGCCAAAACCGGCGCGGCGAAGCCACCGCGCTCTTCTTGGATGAAGTGCCGACGTATCGCTATTACCCTGCCACCCTCTACTATTTGGGGCGAGTGCAGGAGGCGCTGAAAAGCCCCGCCGCGGCCGATTCCTACCGCGCTTTCGTAGCTCTGAAGGCGGCGGATAGTGCCGAACCCCAGGTTGTCGACGCGCGCCGGCGCATCGCGAAGTTCTGATGTCCCGGAGGCGGGCATGGTGGCCTACGGTGCTGCTCTCCTTCTCGGTTTCGCTCGGGTGCAGCAATGCGGAACGGGCGGTAACGCCAGCCGCTACACCGGCCCAACCGGCGCCGCCCGCGCAGCCAGCCAGCGACGCACAGCCTGCCGGTGATGGCATCACGGCCGAGGCCGCGCATGCAGCGGGACCGCCTGCTCCCGCGAATCTCGCAGGCATCTCCCAATCCGGCCGTATCCATCTCAGTTGGATGCCCGGCTCATCGGCGGCCAAAAACTTTCGCATTTACCGCGTCACGGGTGTGGCCCCGGCGGACACTCAAGCCGTTGCCGTGGTCCCTTCCACACCCAACCCGCCGATCACGTTCGACGACGCCACGGCCGTAACCGGCATGACTTACACGTACTTCGTCACGGCCGTCGATGAGTTCGGAAAACAAAGCGGACCCTCGAACCAAATTACGATTGCTCTCCAGTAGCGAACGTGGGGCGGGCTTTCGGCCCGCGGCCGGCTTTCATTCGGCCGGTTGCCACTGGTTACGCCTGCTGCATCCCCGTCTGGCTGGGCGCGGCCCTTCATGCAGGCACTCCGACACAACACCAGGCGCGGTTTGCGAACATAGATCTGATGCTGAATGCCGCGTCGCCTGTTTTCAATGAAGCGCCTTCCCTGCCCCAGGTCCTTGCCGGAGTTCGCATTCTCGATCTGAGCACCATCGTTGCGGGGCCCGCGGCCAGCATGATCTTCGCGGACCTCGGCGCGGATGTCATCAAAGTCGAGCGGCCTTCCACAGGCGATGACGCGCGCGCCATGGGTCCGCACCTGGGACCTTGGGGCGCTTACTTCACTGTTCTCAATCGCGGCAAGCGGTCCATCTCGCTGGACATCTCCAAACCCGCCGGCCGCGAAGCCGTGCTCCGTATCGCCTCCACTTGCGACGTCCTCCTCGAAAATTTCCGTGGCGGCAAGGCCGCGGCATTGGGCCTGGACGAAGAATCGGTGCGCGCTCGCAAGCCCGACATTATTTATGCGTCGCTTTCCGCGTATGGCCCCGCCGGCCCCGATTACACGCGCCCCGGCTATGACGCAATCTTGCAGGCGCGCACGGGAATCATGAGCGTCACGGGTTCGGGCGAATCCGCGTCCGCGAATCCCTTGCCCATTCGCGCCGGGGTCTCTATTCTCGATCTCGGAACCGGCGTCTGGATGGCGCTCGGCGTTCTGGCCGCGCTCCTCGAAAGGCAGCGCTCGGGGAACGGCCAGCGCGTCGATTCGTCGCTCTTCCAGACCGGCGTCATGTTCATGTCCTATCACCTGCTGTATCGGCAGTTCGCGGGCGTGAATCCGAAACCGCAGGGCTCGCGTCACACCGCCTTTGCTCCCTATGGCGCATACCGAGCCGCCGACGGCGCTATCATGATCGGCATTTCCGGCGACAAAGCCTTCCGCCGTCTCGCCGAGGCTCTGGGCAAACGGGAGTGGGCGGATGACCCGCGATTCCGCACGAATCCGGATCGCGTCCACAACACTCCCGTGCTGGATTCGCTGATCACCGACGTGCTGAAGACCCACCCGGTAGCGCATTGGACGGCCGTGCTCGATCGCCACGATGTCGCCAACGACCCCGTGCAGAACTCCGGGCAGGTGATGGACGATCGGCAGGTCGCTGCCCTCGATCAACTCGCCGGCGTCCCCCTCGATGGCTACGGCCGAGCGTTGCTGCCGCGTCTGCCGATTGCGCTTTCCGCGAATCCGCCCGCGATCCAGGGGCCGCCGCCCAAAGCCGGCCAGCACACGGCTGCGGTCCTGAGCAAGGCCGGTTACACCGATACTGAAATTGAAGAATTGCTCCGCTGCGGCATCTGCGGCGTGGAGCCACGATCGCACTCCAAGGAGACTTAGACGTGCCAGCGCTGAATGTCGAGCGGGAGTTGATCCTGAGCACGGTCCGGAAATTCGTCGCCAACGAAGTGATCCCCGTCGCCTCCGAATTGGAGCACCGCAACGAATACCCTCACGACCTCGTGCGGCAGATGCGCGAGATGGGACTCTTCGGATTGAATATTCCCGAGGAATACGGCGGCGCCGCTGTCGACAACACCACGTTTGCCATGA
The DNA here is from genome assembly GCA_964390225.1 of uncultured Solibacteraceae bacterium. Taxonomy (GTDB): domain Bacteria; phylum Acidobacteriota; class Terriglobia; order Bryobacterales; family Bryobacteraceae; genus PSRJ01. Next base: position 20,428 of record CAYMHP010000022.1, on the reverse strand, counting down.
TCTTCGAGGAAATCTCGCGAGGCTGGCTCGGCCTTGCCGGCGTCCTCGGAACGCATTCCGTGATGTGCGACGTGCTGGTCCGCTTCGGCACCGAAGAGCAGAAACGGTGTTTCCTTCCCGCCATGGCAACTGGGGAGCGGCGCGGTGGAATCTGTCTCAGCGAATCGAACGCCGGCACCGATCTGCAGAACATCAGCACCACGGCCACGCTCGACGGCGGCGTTTACCGCGTCAACGGCTCCAAGATGTGGATCACCAACGCGCGCCACGGCAACACGTTTCTGCTCCTCGCGAAAACCGACCCCGCGGCCCAACCGGCGCATCGTGGGATGAGCGCCTTCATTATCGAAAAGGGCGCCCCCGGAATGAACGTGGGACGCGATATCGATAAGCTCGGATACAAGAGTGTCGAAACCTGCGAGCTGCATTTCGACGGCTTCCCCGTGCCCGCGGAGAACCTCGTCGGCGGCATCGAAGGCGTGGGCTTCAAACAGGTGATGACCGGGCTCGAGGCGGAGCGCCTCAACGTCGCGGCCCGCGGCCTCGGCATCGCGCGCGCCGCCTTCGAAGAGGCCATCCGTTACGCGCAACGTCGTGCCGCATTCGGCAAACCCATCTCCGAGTATCAAACGATTCAGAACAAGCTCGCCGACATGGCGACCAAGATTGAAGCCTCGCGGCTGCTCATCTACTCCGCCGCCGAAAAACGCGATCGCGGCGAGCGCTGCGATCTCGAAGCCGGAATGGCCAAGCTGTTCGCCACCGAAACCGCGGCCGAGGTCAGCCTCGAAGCCATGCGTATCCTCGGCGCCAATGGTTACTCCAAAGACTTCCCGGTCGAGCGCTATTACCGCGATGCGCCGCTGGTTGTGATCGGTGGCGGCACCAACGAATTGCAGCGCCTCATCATCGCGCGCCACCTTCTGAAGAAATACCGCGACAAGGAGTGAATCGACATGAATCCAGCGCCTTCCCGATCGGCCCAGCCCGAGTACACCCGCGAGTTGGTCACGTTTCTCCATCGCCTCGGGCCGCAGAGCCTTCCCGCCGAGGTTCTCGATCGCGCCCGCTATTTTCTCCTCGATTACCTGGCCGTCGCGGTGCGCGGATCCCGCGAGGAATCCGCTCGCACCGTCCAGCGCATGGTCGAGCGCACCGGCGCTGCGGGTTCCGCTACGGTGATCGGTACGCATATTCGTACCCTGCCGGGCCTGGCAGCCCTTGCGAATGGTACGGCCGCGCACAGCCCCGAAATGGATGATACCCACAGCGGCGGATCCATACACCTGGGCGCCACCATGTACTCCGTGGCACTGGCGCTGGCCGAAGCGGCGCCGGGCACATCCGCGGGCCAATTCCTCGCCGCCGTCGTCGCCGGCTTTGAAGCGGCCGCGCGCATCGCCATGGCCGTTCAGCCTGGCGAACATTATGCATTGGGCTTCCATCCCACGCAGACCTGCGGCGTCTTTGGCGCGGCGGTGACTGCCTCCAAACTCCTGGGCCTCACGCTGGAACAAACCGCGGCTGCCGTCGGTATCGCTGGAAGCATGGCCGCCGGAAGCATGGAGTTTCTCGCGGAAGGCGCTTGGACCAAGCGCATTCACCCAGGACTCGCCGCCCAGAACGGAATTCAGGCAGCCATGCTCGCCGCCGAAGGATTCACCGGCCCGCAACGGATTCTGGAAGGCCGCGATGGATTCCTGCGCGGCCACTCGCGCCACCCTTTACCGGACCGCCTCATCGACGGCCTCGGCGAGTCTTTCGAGATTCTGCGTACCGCCGTCAAGCCCCACGCTTGCTGCCGCTACATGCAGGGTCCCATCGATGCCATTCTCGAACTCGTACGCGAGCACGACATCCAGCCCGATCAGGTCAGGAGCATCGAAGTCGCCGTACTCGAAGCCGGCTGGGGGATTGTCTGCGAGCCGGACGCCAGAAAATATCGTCCCGAATCCGTCGTCGATGCGCAGTTTTCCATGCCGTTCGGCGCGGCCGTTGCGGTCCTATATCGAGCTGCGGGGCTCGACCAGTTCACCCTTGAACAGATCCGGTCACCGCGCGTGTGCGACTTGATGAGCAAAGTGGTTTTGCGAAAGGATGCCCGTCTCGATCAGGCGTTCCCCAGAGAGTGGCCGGCCTGGGCGGCGATCGATCTCGAAAGCGGAGAGCGGTACGAAAAATTCATCCGCTACCCCAAAGGCGATCCGGAGAATCCTCTGAGTTCGGATGAAATGGAGGCCAAGTTCCAATCCCTCGCAGGCGCCGTGCTTTCTCCGGAACGCTGCCGCGAAGTGATCAGCAAGATTGCGACGGCCGATCCCGCCGCGCTGCCGCGGCTGTGTTCCTAAGGAGCGCCGGCCGTCTTGCCGCCGGTGAGTTTGGCCGATTTATAGTGATTGCTCCTACTGTTGAAGTGCTCTGATGCCCCGCTCCGAAGCAGTCTGGACCAGAATCCTCGGCGTCCTGCTGATCCTCCTGGGACTGGTGCTCCTGGCGTCCCCGCGAGTGGCATACCCGGTTAACGAAAAGATTCAGAATACCCCCTATTCTGTGAAGCGCGAGAAAACCATTGTGATTCCCCGCCCCCTCGCCGTGCTCATCGCCGCGTCCGGAGTGCTGGCATTGGTTCTCGCCCGCAAGAAACCGAGTGATTAACTCTCGTCCGCGTTAAACCGGGGCGAGCATCCCGCTTCTCGTCGAGAGCGTCTGAAAGTCGCGGTTCGCTTCCACCAGCGCCCGTATGTTGTCTCCCGGCGTCCCGGGGCTGACTCCACCGCCGAATGAAAGAATCAGCGGCTGGCCTTGGCTTTTCCGCAAGACCTCGAGCGCTGCCGTTCGCACCTGTTCCGCAGTGCCGCGGACTCCGACCTCGAGCGGCGGCACGTTTCCCATCAGGCACAGGCGGCCTCCGGTTCTTCGGAATGCCTCCGCGATATCGAGCTTGTGGCCGAAATTCAGCACGTCGAAGCCCACGTCCGGAAGCTCTTCCAGGAACTGGCTGACCGAAGCATCGTTGTGATACACCTTGACCCACTCGCGGGGAAATGCATCGCAAATCTCCTTCAAGTACGGGTACGCGAACTCCCGGTAATACTCGCGCGAGAGAAACCCTACAATGTCATCCAGCAGAAGAATTCCGTCGACCGAGGGCCCAAGCACCTCCGCTTGCGCCGTGAGCCATCGAATGATCCCTTCTGTCGCATAGGTCAGAAGCTTGTGAACGCCCGCGGGGTTCTCGGCCATTTCGAGCATGAGGCTGTTGACATCGTGCAGAAACGCGGCCGCGCAGAGCGGCCCGCGTGCCGTGACCAGCGGAATCACGTGTCCCGCGTCGAAGATCCGCTGCTTCTGCATGCGGTATCGATGCAGCGCCAACGCCATGAAGCCGTCGCTCGCGGGATCCACCGGCGCCAACTGTTCCACGTCTTCCAGTTGGAACAGCGTCGCCTGCACGCTTGGCGTCTGGTCGGGCCAGAACGAGATGCGCGCCCCCATGGCCGACGGCTCGATTGCCATACCGGATTCCATCCACCACGACGGAATCAGAATGGCATCCGGAAACTCCTCCTCGATTTTGCGATTGCCCTGGAACCAGACCTCCGGATCGAGATAGTAGTCCAGATGGCTGATGCCAAGATGCCCAGGGATCCAGGGGCTATCGACGATGAGCGCAAGCGGGATTCCGGCCGCCGCCTGGCGCTTCGCTGCGCGTTTGAATGCGTCCCATTGTTTCGGCCGCATTGGTCGGTACTCAAAAACTTTGTTCGACGCTCGAATTATCGTCCTTTCGGCAATCGCTGTCAAACCTATTCAGGTTTTCGAATCCCAAATTATCGCCAGTAGCGCCGGCGATCTCGTCGCCGGTGAATCGGGTTTTTCATAAAACCCTTCACCGCCATGGGGCAAACCCTTGAGCCAGACGATCCCCACATCCCCACCGCTACCCCCAAGTAGGGGTAGCGCTAGACCGCCCTCATAAGGCCCGTATGAGAATTCTACGTTTCGGGGTAAGTTATCCTCAAATGACTCAGAAGCGTGTCTGCCTAACTTGCAAAAACAAGGGATGCGTCTCCCTGTGCCGGTTTAACAAACCCGCCCCTTCGCCGAAAACCGTCCAACTGCAATCGAAGGGATGACGGTGAGAACCCTCTGCACACCCGCGACGCTGGCGCCGGCTTGCATCGGCGGCACACTGCTCGCCAAGTGGGCCCCCGGACGAGAACTCTGCCAAATTCGCAGAGGCTATCGCGCCAAATGGCGGGACTTGGGCTTTTCGGTCGAATCCGACTCCGGCCGGTGGACGCTCCACGTCTCCGATGCCGCGAGCCATCCGCTGTACGAAGCACAGCGGAGCAGCGCCGCCGCGGCCAAAGTAGCTGCAGCGGAATTTGCCGTCTTTCACACGCTTGCGATGGCTCCATCGGAAATTCCGGAGAAACTCGCAAGAGACCTCAACTGGCAAGAGTATTGGTAGGAGCGACCGATGAAGCCATACAAAAGCGATTTGCGCGTTCTCGACTCCGTTCTGCTGGTCTCGGCCCATAAGCACGATCATCGCCAGCTCCACGGAATTCTCGATCCAACGGATTGGCGGCTGCACACCGCGGAATCGTATACGCAGGCGCTCGCGGTCCTCCGCCGCGACCGTCCGGCCCTCCTGTTGTGCGAGGCTGCCCTGCCGGATGGAAGCTGGCGAGATCTTCTCAGTCAGATCGCTGCCATCCCCGATGCACCGCTGCTCGTCGTGATGTCGGAAAGTGCCGACGATCGGCTCTGGTCCGAAGTCCTGAACCTCGGCGGCTACGACGTTCTCAGCAAGCCCCTCGATGAAAGCGAAGTCCTGCGAACCCTCTCGCTCGCCCGCAAGCCTGCCGGTGCGGTTGCGGCCGCCGCCCGCTGATGCGCAGAAGTTTCAATCGTGATGGAAGAACCCGGCAAGCGCCGGGTAGAGCGACTGGTAGATTCTGTGCCCCTCGGCATAAACCTGCTGCTCTTCCCGACGCGGCAGGACCCGATCGACGTCGCGAACCGCTGCCCGGCACAACTCCTGTACCGAAGAGCAGACGCCGGTGCCGGCCATCGCCAGCAGCGCCGCGCCGTACGCGGAGCCTTCCTGGGTGGCCAAAATGGCCACAGGCCTAGCGAATACATCCGCGAACATCTGCCGCCAGAACGCGCTGTGCGCTCCGCCGCCCGAGAGGCGGACCGATTCGGCCGGCGCCCCCAACTGTTCAATCAGCTCCAGGCAATCCTTCTGGCTATACGCAACACCCTCGAGCAGGGAGCGGATCAGGTCGGCCCGCGTGTGCTTTGCCGTCAGTCCGATCCAACCGCCGCGCGCCCGCGCGTCCAGGTGCGGCGTGCGCTCTCCCATTAAATAGGGCAGCCAGAACAGGCCCTGCGATCCGGCAGGCGCAGTGGCGGCTTCCGCCGTGAGACTGTCGTAGTCTGCGCCGGTCGCGAGATTGTTGCGGAACCATTGCAGGCTCAACCCCGCGCCCTGTGTCACCCCCATCACGTGCCACGCGCCCGGCACCGCATGGCAGAACGTATGAACGCGTCCCCGCGGATCATAGGCTGGCGATTGCAGATACGCGAACACCACGCCGGATGTGCCGATGGTGCAGGAGACAGACCCCGCTTCCACGATGCCGTTGCCCACGGCGCTGGCCGCTTGGTCGCCGGCTCCCGCCACCACGGGCGTGCCGGCTGCCAGGCCCGTGCTCGCCGCCGCGATTTTGGAGACTCGTCCGGTGATCTCACTCGACTCGAAGACGGCCGGCAGAATGTCGCGATCGAGCCCGAGCCGCCCCGCCAGATCATACGACCACTGGCGCCTCACGACGTCGAACAACGCCGTCCCGGAAGCATCGGAAACATCGCTGGCGTATTCGCCCGTCAGCCGGAACCGAACGTAGTCTTTCGGCAGCAGCACCTTCTGCACCTGCTCGAAGTGCACGGGCTCATGATCCCGTACCCAAAGCAGTTTGGGCAGCGTGAAGCCGGTGAGCACGGGGTTGGCGATGGCTGCCAGCACGGCCTCCTTCCCCACCGATTGGTTAATGGCATCCACCTGCGCCTGGCTGCGCTGGTCGCACCAGATCAGCGCGGGCCGGATGACGTGATCGTCGCGATCGAGCAGAACCAGCCCGTGCATCTGGCCCGAGAGTCCAATCCCGCGGATCTCGCTACCCGAAGCCCCGGCCGCGGCCAGGACGCCGCGCACCGCCGCCTGCGCCGCATCCCACCAGTTCTCGGGCCTCTGCTCGGCCCATAGCGGCCGCTCCATGCGCATGTCCTCATGCGCGGCTGTGAATCCATGCCGAACGTGTCCGTTCCCGTCGGTGAGCACGGCGCGCGTGCCGCCCGTGCCCACATCGATTCCGAGCCAGTACATGCTACACCGCGTACATGCGGCCGCGATGCAGCCCCAGCAGGATCTGCACCAGCCGGTGCGCGATCAACTCATGCAGCGTCAGCAGGTCCTTGTTTGCATCCGCGATGGCCTTGGCGTCCGCTCCCGCGGGGAGGCCGGCGCCGGCCTTCAGCGCTTCCGTGGCCTCCTTGATGATCGGGTCCGATATCACTTCCCCCGCCATCTCCCAGAGCGTGATGAACCGGTCGACGGCCGAAGGAAAGCTGACCGCAAAGACGCCGTGACTGCTGGTGGTGCGCGGCGGCTTGAAATCGAGATTGAACGGTCCGCGAAAACCGTGCGAACGCAGCAGCACCAGCACGTTCAGCCAGTCGAGCGGATTCACCAGCCCAACCCCGATGTCGACGTCGTGCTTGAGCCGGTACCCATCATTGACATCGAAGTGCCATAGCTTGCCCGCCAGCAGCGCGCGGGCGAGAGCGGCGCGCGGCGCGCCGCCCCACATCAGCTCGTGCAGATACTCCGGATTCAGCCCGACCATCTCCGGATGCTGCAGCAGCCCCGATGCGATGAAGGCCAGCATGGCGTCGCTGGTGGGCAGCAGGATCTCCGCCTGCGGCTCGAAGGGTTTGGCCTCGAGGCAGTGCTTCAGCGCCGGCCGGTTCTTCTTTTTGGCGACAGCGAGATCGTGCTCGCACGCCGCGTTCAGCGCATTGGCGTACCAGCGCAGCGTGTGCGTCTCCTCAATCGCGCCTTGCACGTAGTAGCCCAGGGACCCCGGCCAATACACGGCGAATTCGGCGCCCAACTCGTGGCCGATATCCACCGTGTTCTTCACGCGGAACGCGGCGTACTCACGGACCTCCGGCGCCTCCGCTGCCGGGCTCGCCGCAAACACCTCGTGAAAGAACGTCTCGGTGGTTACCATCGAGCACTTCAGCCCATGCTCGTTGAGACTATGTTGGATCCGGTCCACGACCTCGGGCTGGCCGTCTTTGCCAAGCTGCTCGGTCGGGATAACGTCCGTATCGTGCGTGCACCAGTATCCGATCCCGATCTTCGCGTATTCGCGAATTACGTCTTCGAAGCAGATGGCCTGCCGCGTGGGCGCGTGGAACAACGCCTGGCCCTGGTATGCCGCGGCCCATTGCGGTCCGCTGATGTAGTATCTCCGGCGAGTCTCGGGGCTGTACGCGCCGCCGCATGACTGCATCAGACGCTCGACGAGCGCCTGCTGTTGAGGAGCAGGAACTGGTTTCATTTGCCATCCTCAGAATAGTGCAGCGCGCATCACGCGGCAATGTCGCGGTGACCCGCGGAGCCGAGTTCCCAGTGGCCGGTTGTTCTTATGCCGCTGACTCGAGGCGGACTCCGCGGGAGTGATCTCCAGAACGGTGTTTCCAGCTAACTTCCGGGTAGCCGACCATCCGCCCGGAGCTTGGCGTTTGACCACCGGATCGTCCAGGGGGCTGCGCGCCCCGCTGAATGCGGATCGTCGCCGATTTGGCCGTGCATTCGGGAACGAGGAGCGAGCAACCTATCGTTCGGAATGGCCGCAGTTGAAAGGCGGTGCGGCTAAGGCGATGGTTCCAGGTCCCGCACAAGCCGGTCCAAAGCGCGCTGATATGAGTCGCGGTGCGCCCACTCACTGAAGTCCAGTATCAAGTACTCGCGGATCTCTCGCGCACTGTCCATTCCGGTGTCGGCATCGAACAATCGCCAGGACCTAATGCGCTCGAACGGGACAATCGCGATGGGGAAAAGCATCTGCCGATGCTGCCGCGCCTCCCTAGCTCGCGCGTTCGCAACTTCGGTTTTCACCCAGTTGCTGGTCATGCTCGCCTCGCTCAGGATCAGCAGGAGTTTGTCGTAAGCACGGATCGCCTCATCAATTTGCTCGTGGACTTTGCGGCCACCCTTTAGGTCATGCGGAGCAAACCAGCAGCGGACGCCGCGAGCCTGAAGGTCGGCATAAAGCTGGTCGGCGAACGCCTGGTCTCTGGTGGAGTACGAGATGAACACGGTGTAGAAGTCCAGGGCGGTCCCCGTTAGCGTCCGCATGTACGTTATGAAATTCTCCGGCACCCCCGCCCCACGTAAGAATGCCTTCGGGATCTTGCCCTTACTCTGATACACCGTATCGATGCCAATTGTAGAAGGGGCGCTGTGAACCACGGATTCGAGTCCGATAGCCTCAGAAAGGTCGTTGCTGCCAAACACGGTCCAGCCGATTCTCGCACCCGAGAAGTTCGTTCGCTTTACAATCGCTTCCCGAAAATTGGCGGCGTTCAGTATCGAATCTTCGAGGGTGGCATCACTCAGGTCAGCGAGGCTCAAAATGGTGCCGATTAGCCGCGCCCCGGACAGATCCGCGCCATTCAGCTTGGCCTCGCCGAACGTAACGCCGTCAAGCACCGCGTCACGGAGTACCGCCCCTTGCAGGTCAGCCTGGCGCAGGTTGGCGCGAGAGTACGGGCGGCCGAGTCTCACGCCAGAGAGGTTACCCTCCCGCAGATCGGGCGTCACCTCGGCGTTTGCCGCCCGCCATGAATTCCACTCGTCAGCTCCCTTTAGAAGGATGTGCAAGTGTTCCCTGTCCGCCATCGGCACATCATATCAGCGGACAGCGCGAGCCCGCCGCGTGTTAACCGAGTCGGCTTATGTAGTGGGATTTTGGCGAGAACTCCGCCTGATCGCCCGTCCCCACAGCGGATCGTGGGGCTCGGTCATGTTCGGGAGGAATTTCGGCGCGCCACGACCAGCTAGAGCGGCCTACTCCGAGACCTTTCCGATGAGCGAGGGTTAGACGCGAGCCGAACCAAACACGCCCGGTTCGATGAATCCGTCAACACGCGCAGCGCAACAAAGAGCGGCGAAACCAAGGTGCCGAGTTGTAGCGGCCTCAGATGCCTGCACGTGCCGTAGGTAGCTCTGAGTGGTTGACGCGCAACTCGGAACTTAGCTGGCCAGAGACGGCCTATTCAGGGGCGGGACAACGTCACCGGAAGAAAGTTGCCGGGCTTGACTCCAGCCGCGATTCGGAGCGCCGATCTCGTCTAACTCCACGGAGGCCAGGCAGGTTCCATAGAACGGCATTCTTCCCGCTTGGCTATAGTAAAGAGCATGCCGATCAGCCGCAGGGACTGGATGCTCGCGTCGCTCTGTTGGTCCGGGCTGCTGGCTGCGCGGGCCGGTCAGGGGGCGTCTTCTTTCTCGGCTATTCGGCCCGCCCACATCCTTCCGGAGTGCCGGCGCGATTATCATTCCGTACTTCTGGGTGAAAACTGCTCAGCCTTTTTGTTTAATGAGCAGCTGGCTTCGGGAAAAGCGTCGAACCGATCGCTCGATGAACGGATGGAACCAGCGGCCCCGGTGCAGCGCCTCGGGGGTCATACCGCTAAATCGGCGGAACTCTGCGATCATGTGGGATTGGTCCACGTAGCCCGCGAACGACGCCACTTCTGCCCAGTCGACCTTAGACCCGCTGCGCAGCCAGCCGAGCGTGTATCGGAAACGAGCAAGTTCGCAGTACACCTTGGGCGAGACTCCGACCCTTGTGTGAAAGACACGCGCCAAGTGCTGTCTCGATAAACCGACCGCTTCCGCAATTCGCTTCACAGTCAATTGACCTTCACTCGCGTTGATCCACGCACATACCTCCGAAATGTTCAGACGCGGTCCGGCGTCCTGCGGCCGCGCCATCCTTTGAACCAGTGCGGACTCCAACCGCGCCAAGCGAGCGCTTTCGCCCGAGATCGTGTTGAGATCTTCCCAAAGCTGCCGTGCTTCCGGACCCCAAGCGTCTTCCAGGGGAATCGCACAGTCCTCAATATCATCGAGCGGCACACCTGCGAGTGTGGAACCGGCCCGGAGGTATACGCCTATGCTTCTCTGGCGACCAGGAACGAGTGGAAGGCCGGGTGTCGTCGTTGGTCCGACGAGAACCCCGGTCGAATGAACCGCACAGGGACGCCAGAAACCCTCAGAACAATACTCCGCTTCAAAATCGAACACGATACTGGCGCGACCGTCGGCGAAGCTGGGTGCGCAGAACCGCTCGCCGGACCTGAATTTGAGTTCCCAGAAGATCGGGCGGTCAGCCGCCTGCTCGTTGGCTTCGCAAAAAGAGTAGAGAGCGCCCACCGAACTGCGCAAAGCCTCGCAAGGAAGGTACTCGCGATAACACACAGCTGCGTGCAGCACGTACGTGCATTGTACCGCGCAAAGGTGTGTTCCATTTTCCCTATTGTTGCGCTATACCAATCGACTAGACTGCAGTCATGTCCATCCTGCACTTACTTTTGTTTACGATTGCCACTGGACTTTCCGCAGCAGTCCTGACCTCCTGCAATCAAAGCGGAGGCGACTCGGAAGGCATCGACATCATCGCGATGGAGAGGGCTGCCCTGGATCGTTGGGGTAGAGGAGATCCACAAGCGGCGCTCGACTTGTACGCCCAAGAAATCACGTATTTCGATCCCCTCCAGGACAAGCGTGTCGACGGACTAGAGGCCATGAAGAAGCTCTATAGCGCCATCGCCGGCAAGATCAAAATCCAGCACTATGACATGATCGATCCAAAAGTGCAGAGGATAGGCGACGTTGCGGTTCTGACTTATAACCTTGTGGATGACGTGGTACATCTCCCGACTGGCCCCACGAGTGTGAAGGTGCACTGGAATGTCACGGCAGTCTATGCGCGTATCGAGGGCCAGTGGAAAGTTGTCCACTCGCACTTCTCGTATGTTAAGGGGAAACTGGGCGCTGAACCGAGATAAGCGGGCCGCACTCCAACCGATAAACTCCGGATTAACGGCGTAGCATTTATCGATTACTCCGCGTGAGTCGTCGCCCATCCGGACACGGTCGCGACGCACCGATCCCTTCAGTTTTGGCGTGATCGGACGAATTGTCATTCCCCGTTCGGCCGGACGCCGATCGTTCCAGAGGCGAGCCGGGCAGTCACTCGTCGCGTCCGAACAAATTGGCGTGCTGGGGGCCCATGCCGTTCTGCTCTGCTACGATGTCTCTAATTACGGGGAGTTGCAGATGCCGCCACTTGTTCCAGGTCACCAGAAGCAGAGGCCGGGTTCCGCCCTTCGCCCATATGTCCTGGCGGTGGGTGGGGCCGTGGTAGCTTATGCTCTCCGGTTGTCGCTCGATCCCGTGATCGGCAGCCGGTTCCCGTACGCCATCTTCCTGTTCCCAGTCGCATGGCTGGCCGTGATCGCAGGGCCGTACTCCGCGGCGCTGTGTCTGATCCTCGGGGCGATCTCGGCGACGTGGTCGTTCGCGCTGCCCCGGCACTCGCTTGCCATGTACGAGGGGGATGTGCTGATCCGATTCGTTCTGTTCCTAGTCATCGGTGTGCTGATCATTGTGGCCATCGAGACGCAGCGCCGGGCTCGGCTTAAGGCCGAAAACGCGCAAGGGGAACTGCGACGCGCACTCGCGTCCGCAGCGGAACAGCAGCACATGCTGGAGTCCATCATCGATTTCATCCCCGACGGACTCTCGATTGTAGACGCTCCCGACGGGCGCGCGCGCCTGGTCAGCCGTCGTGGACCGCAGCTCCTGGGAGTAGAGCCCGATGCTGTCGTTGGGACTACATCCGCGGAACGGAGCACGGCGGTCCAGTGGTACCGTGCTGACGGACAAACACCCGTGGCTCCGCAGGATCTCGCGAGCGCGCGCTCCATCCGCGGCGAGACGGTCGACAACGAAGAGTACGTCATTCGCCGCCCGGATGGCGCCACCGTCTCCTTTCTTTGCAGCGCCGTGCCCATCCGGGATGCCTCCAGGAAGATCACCGGCGGCCTCTTGGCCTATCGCGACATCACGGCTCGTAAGCAGACCGAAGAGCAGTTGCGGGCGTCTGAGGCACTCTACCACGCGACATTCGATTACGCCGCGGTAGGCATCGCGCACGTCGCGCTGGACGGCCGCTGGATCCGCTTCAACGACGCAGTGTGCCGGATCACCGGCTACTCACGCGATGAACTGAATCAGAAGACCTTCGCCGATATTACGCACCCGGACGATTTGGCCGCGGATTGGGCGCTGGCGCACCGCGCGGCGGCGGGCGAAATTCCGGGATATTCGATGGAGAAACGCTACGTGCGGCCGGATGGATCGGCGGTCTGGGCGAACCTCACAGTTTCCGTTGTTCGCGATGCGGGCGGCGCCGCGCAGCACTACATTTCCATCATCGAGGATATTAATGCGCGGAAGCGGGCGGAGGCCGCTCTGCGCGAACGCGATCAATATTTGAACAGCGTCCTCGAAAGCATCACGGATGGGTTGATTGTCTTCGATGTGGACTGGAACCTCACGTTCGCCAATCGGGCGTGGGAGCGGATGAGCGGGATGCGTCGAGACGAGGTGCTCGGAAGAAGCTTGTGGGAACTCTTTCCGGCAGCTCGCGGCAGCAACGTGGAGGTGGAATTTGAACGCGCCGTGCGGGACCGGGTGGCAGTTGAGTTCGAGACGTGCTACGAACCCTGGCAGCGCTGGTTTGAGCTGCGCGCTTACCCTCGCGAGGAGGGCGGGCTGACCTGCTATACACGGGAAATCACGGCCGAGAAATCCGCGGCGAGATCTCTCGAAGAAAGCGAGAACCGTTACCGGTCGTTGGTTCTCGCCACGTCGGCTTTCGTATGGACGGCTGACCCGAACGGCGAGCTCAGCACGCCGCAACCGGGGTGGGAGGCCTATACCGGACAGAGCTTCGAGGAATATAGGGGGACCCGATGGGTTTCGGCCGTGCATCCGGAGGACCGGGAGCGGGTGGCAGAGGCATGGCGGGCGGCTGTCGCGAGCAAATCCATCTATGAAGTGGAGTGGCGGGCCTGGCACGGGGCCAGCCGGGCGTGGAGGTATTGTCATACCCGTGGCGTACCGATCCTCGGCAATGGCGGAGAGGTCCGGGAGTGGATCGCGGCGGTAACGGACGTCCATGAGCGGAAGCTGCTGGAACGCCGCCTCCAGCACGATGACAAACTGGAAAGTCTCGGAGTGCTCGCGGGTGGCGTGGCACACGACTTCAACAACTTGCTTGTGGGAATACTCGGGAACGCGTCACTGGCCCAGCAAGCCCCGCCGCCGATCTTGCGAGAGTATCTCGAGCAGATCGAGGCCGCTGCCCAAAGGGCCGCGGCACTTACGCGCCAGATGCTGGTATATGCGGGAAAGCAGCAGTTCGCGTTCGAGTTCCTCGACGTCTCCCGCGAGGTCCGTGAGGTACTGACACTCGTTCGATCGAGTCTGCACCCCTCGATCCACCTCAAACTGGAACTGGCCTCCGAATTACCGCCGGTGAAGGCGGACCAAGGCCAGATACAGCAGGTCGTTATGAACCTGGTAAGTAACGCCGGGGAAGCAGTCCGTGACGAGGGCGGACGAATTCGGGTGGCGACCGCGGCGGAAGGCAACGGCCGCTGGGTAGTCCTGACCGTGGAGGACAATGGCTCGGGAATGACGCCGGAAGTGAAAGCACGGATCTTCGATCCCTTCTTCACTACGAAGTTTACCGGGCGCGGGCTCGGACTAGCGGCCGTGATGGGTATCGTGCGGGCGCACCAGGGAACCATCGAGGTAGAAACTGCGGCAGGAAAAGGCACGTGCTTCCGCGTTCGTTTCCCCGCGTCGGAAGGCGGCGAGGCGCCGCGGCCACTGGTGGGCGAAGCGACAGTCGAAGCGGGGGCGCCGGTGACCGTGCTCGTGATCGACGACGAAGCGGTGGTGCGCAATGTCGCGCAGCATGCGCTCAAGAAGATTGGCGCGCAGGTGCTGACCGCCGATTGTGGACGCATCGGTATCGAGCTGTTTCGTGCCCGAGCCACCGCAATCGACATCGTTGTGCTGGATGCCTCCATGCCGGACTTAGGGGGCCGGGAGGTCTTGCGGGAAATACGGAAGATCCGGCAGCAGATTCCGGTAGTCGTGTCCAGTGGACATCCCCAATCGGAGATGGATCGGTATTTCGGTCAGGATCGGCCGTCGAGTTTTCTATCGAAGCCCTATAAGCCCGATGAGTTAGCGGCCGCGGTCACAGCAGAAACTCGAAAATCCTGCGTTCCGCGGGCGGTCTAGGCACCACTCGGCCGGAGCGATACTCTTCTGCGCATGAATTCCTGCCGCGCCAGTGGTGGCGCGGTTCTGGGCCTTGGCATAGCAGGACTGCGGCATGGTTCCGGCGGCTGAAGCGAGGGTCGGTTGCATGAATCTGCCCGGCCGATTCTCTGGTTCGTTTTGAGCCAATGGAAAAGCGAATGCGGTCTCCAGATTATGCCTTGGCGATGGAAGACTCATTTCACTCCGAAGTTCACGGTGGGCCATGGACGGCCCCCCAACTCTTCGGCGCCGTGGCTGGTAATCGGGGCGCTCCTCGTGTTCTTTCTTATCGTGGGGGTCATGCTCGCCCTCGGATTTCGACACACACCCCCGCCGTCCAAGGGCCCCTTACCACCCAGCGCAGTCCCCGGTCTTCTCCGCGTCGAATACGCGGATTCGAACGGCCCGCGGTGCGTTTTCATCATTGACGGGTTTGTCCGTCAGTCGCACATTTGACACAATGCTAACCAAAGACAATAGAGAACTGCTGCCGGGGTCCTGGTATCTTCTCATAACGAGCGGCGATCACGCCGCCATGATCGGAAGTTAACCAAATGACAA
This sequence comes from uncultured Solibacteraceae bacterium, assembly GCA_964390225.1. GTDB lineage: Bacteria > Acidobacteriota > Terriglobia > Bryobacterales > Bryobacteraceae > PSRJ01. The sequence goes on along the minus strand of CAYMHP010000022.1, from coordinate 5,379 downwards.
TTACATATTCGAACGGAACGAGAGTGGAGGCCATTGTATTGGCACGGCAAGAGGACCGGCTTCGCGTCGCGATAAAGGACTCTGACGACCTGGCCGACTTCACATTGCTAAATGGAACCTGGGTCTCCGAACAGTTGGAGCCCGTGCAGATTGCATTTGAGTGGCAGAAACGGGCTTCGACGCCGACTCTCCCAGAGAGTGACTTTATCTGCCCGCAAGAGCTGGCGTCGCGGCTGATCCACCTGCTCCTGGCGGAAAACCCGGTGGAAGAGGAAGCGGTGGCCGAAAGGCCCCGTACTTTTGCGGCGGGTGGCGCCGTCGCTTAGGATCTGGCATCATTCGCCGCGAACGCGGCCCAAACCGTGGAACCAACGCCAATCCGCCAATCTATCCAACTGCAACTATCATCGGCGGAGGGTTGCCGTTACGCTGGCATAGACACGCTGGCACATGAGTGTCGCGTGCTCCCGGCGGGGGCTGTGCTCGGAGACGGCTCCCCGCCTCGGTCCTCGCCACCCGTACCGGCGACGCAGAGCGGCGGGCACCTACGCTGCGGTCCGCAGGTAGGAACGCAGGCTGCGCTGCACACGATAAATCGTCCACATCCGCCGGTAAACCTCGCTCAAATGTGCGGCTACGTTCTTCATGACCCCAGTTTGATGCTCGGGGGCCCTGGCGAAAAGTGCCGGTACTCCCGGAGCAGGTCTGGGCGTTTGCCAAACGGTACTAACTATAGTTAGTAAATTCGCGAATTCCTGAGCTTGCCCTTAAGCGCCAGGCAAGCCCTTGAGCGCCGCCTGGACCTTATCCGCGAGCGCCTGCGTGTCGGCGGTTTCCGGAATCGAGTGCAGCGCTTCGAGCGTCTCCCGGTACATCACAGCGAGACGATCCGGGCGGCTCAGGTGCTTGGCATCGAAGAGTCCCGATTCTTCAAACAGAAGCCTGGCCACGCCGTAGAGGTATGTCTCGCGCGGGATGCGGACCTCTTGTGCCAGGAAGACGGCAGCCGCTTTCACCGTATCCTCGGGGCGGCCGATGATCGTCGACACGGCCCGGACGACGCCGCGTTCGAGCATAGCGCGCTCGAGTGCCTCGCGCTCGGCATCCCCGATCCACACGCCGCCCGAGATCTTGTCCAAACCCGCAGGGCGGTCGGCGGAACCGGGAGGGAAGCCAAATGCCAGCAGCACCGTTTCCTCCGCACCTTCAGTGGACTCCTCTTCGCATCGATCGCGCACGGCTTGGGTGAATTCGAGCGCCGTGTTTGCAGCCAGGCTCCGCAACATGGCTGCCTCGTTCCGGAACCGGGCCGGAGTGATCTGGCTTCCAGCCTGGTAGGCATCGGCGAGTTCCCAAGCGCCTTGCGCGATGCCGGCCGACAGCACCAGGTGCCAGGTTCGCGCGCGCGCGGCAAACTCACTCTCGCCCTGGGCGAGTTCCAGCAGCGTGGTATTGGCCTTCAACAGGTCGCCGGTGCGGTAGCTCTCTCGCGCGACTGCCCAGAAGAACGCCGGGCTGCCCGGTGTGATCGGCGGGGGCCCGCTCGAACAACCGGCCACCAGCAGCGAGCCTGCCATAACTCCAACGATAGACCCTTTGTGCATAACCACCTACGACGCACAGGCGTCGTCCTCTATGAAGACTATAGGATTCTATATTCCGGAAATCAAGGGCAGGTGGTGGCAGTGAAATCGGCTCTCGCCATGAGAAGCTGAAATTCAGCCGCGCCAGTGATGGCGCGGTTCTGGCTGCGCGAGGCTTTCGCGCAACGCGAATCGCGTCATTACTGCCGCGGCTGAAGCAAAATGGCGGGCGGCTTAGCTGGCTGGCGGCCGCGAGGGCCGCCAGCCGCTTGCGCTATTGCGGGGCGCCTTCCTGCTGGCGCATGCGCATGCCCATGCCTGGCGTCTGCTGCTTCACCTGAAAATCAGCGGGCACGACGAATAAAGTCGGAGATGGTTCGCTGCGAATGATGTTAGTCACTTGAGAGTCGACCTCGCCGTTACGGGGATCGTTGTGCTTCGAGAGCACCGTCATCTGTAAATCCGGCGAATACCACCGTTCGTTGACGATCACGATGGGCAGAGTGTTGCCGATTTGTCCCGCCGGTATCGTCCGCGTGGTCCGCGTCCCGTCGGCAACCACCCCGGCGATGGTCTGGCGGCCTAATGATTCCGTCGTCACATTAGGCGGTGTAGGTTTCGGTTTCGGCGTTGGCGGTGTCGCACCGGCGGATGGCTGCGGCCAAACCGTTTTAATGGCGGTGTGGTCGGCCAGATTAAGCACGTAGCTCACGCCTGCCACCGGATCGTTGATGAAGACGAGTTGCGGAACCTGGCCTCCGGGAGCCGCGGAGCCCAACGCGTTCAGCGACGGCTCGCGCCGCGTGCGGCCTTCGCTGTCCCGGTAAATGCGCGCGGAAGCGGTCAGATGGATCTTATTCCCATCCGGTAGCGTCTGCGTCACCTCGCTCGATGTGTCAGCCGCATAAGGAGCGCCTTTGACTACTTTTCCAGGTCTGCCTGCCTCCGCGCCCAACAGGCGAAGGCCGCCCATCCCTGCACCCATCCCTCCCCCGCGGGGACCGGGTACCTGGGCTGCAGCGGCGGCAGCCAGCAGGAAAACACCTGAAATAATCTTATATTTCATCAACTTCACACTCCCGATTGAATCCATTTATTGAAGTAGCCGCACGGCTTCCGGCATTCCATTCGGACCCAATGCGATCTCCGCCCTGACGCGCTCCGCTCCGCCATCGTCAACGTCCGGGAAGCCCAACGCTGTCAACGCGGAACGGGGTACTTCGACATCCACCACATCCTCATCTTCAGAGGCCGCATCCGCGGAATACGGCAGTAGAACGAAATCTGAATCGGCCGGATCGGAGTAGTCCTGAGCACCCACTGCAACGGAATGCGCAACCATTCCGGTAGGTGCGGGCCGATACACGCCTCTCCGGAGATCGACGCTGATCACCGCCAGCGCGATCATGGCGGCCGCCGCAAGGACCCACGTTAACACTTGTTTCCTGGATGGCTGCCGCGGCGCGGGGCTCTGCGCGGCCACCCGGAATCGAGCCACCAGCGCCGCCTCCACACCGGCCGGAGCTTCCGCCGTCCGAGTCTCTTCTGCGAGTTGCCGTAATCCTTCCACCAGGGAGTATTGCCGCTCGAGGAGCGCCGAACAGGCCGCGCACTCTCGCAAGTGCTCGTGCTGGCTGCTCCCCGAATGCAGCTCCGGCATGCAGTCCCAAAACTCGCGGCAAGTCATATCAAGCTCCTGATAGGTTTAAGTCCGTTCACGTGTTCGCGAGGAGTCCGTTTCTGAGTCAACTTCTCGAGCAGCAACGCTCGCGCCCGGTGCAGCCGGGAGCGTACCGTCCCGACCGGGCAGTGCAGGGCTGCGGCGGCTTCGATGTAGTCGAGTTCCTCCAAATCGCACAGCACCACTACCTCGCGATAACGTTTTGGAAGCGCCAGCACGGCACGGTGCAACGCCGCAAGATCCTCTCTCCGCAGCAGATCCTGGGTCGGGTCCGAGCCAACCGGCGACACAGGTGCTTCCTCCGGATCGAGTTCCTGCTCAAGAACGTTACGGTTCCGCTCGAGATACCGCAGAATCAGCTTACGGGCGATTCCGAACAAGTATCCGGATACCGTTCCCCGCTCCGGATCGTAACCGCACTTCTCGCGAAGGACCGCGAGGAATACATCCTGGGTGACGTCTTCCGCGACCGCCGGGCTGCCGGTCATGTTCAATGCAAAGCGGTAAATGGCGCCCTGGCGTTTACGATAGAGTTCTAGGAAGGCTGCTTCGTCCCCTGCGCGCAGACGCAGCAGCAAGTCGTATTCCTTCTGCAAAAAGTTCATCCGACACTCTTAATTCCCTGATGCGTCCGATAAGTTCCCGAACGTTACTATATCAGGCGAATACCCCGTGGAAAATGACCTTTGTCAAGAGCAAGAATAACTATTTTGGTACTTTACCGATAATCCTGCCTACCCTATAGTTGGTCTCAAATGCTTGGAACGGAGATGGTGCCCGACGATACCGCTGAAGAACTCAGAGCTTTGCGCGACCGGGTCTCTCACTTGGAAGGCGAGTTGAGTCGGCAGAGAGTGGACCCGAGCGAAACCGGCGAGGAACGCTTCCGCGCGCTTGCCGATGCCGCCCCAGTGATGATCTGGGTTGCGGGGCCCGACGCTCTGTGCAACTTTTTCAACAAGGCATGGCTCGAGTTTCGCGGGCGCTCCCTGGAGCAGGAACTAGGCAACGGGTGGGCCGAGGGATTGCATCCCGACGACCGCGATCTCTGTTTCGAGACCTACCTCAAGGCCTTCAGTGCGCGTCAGCCGTTCCGCGTGGAGTACCGCATGCGCCGTTTCGATGGGGAGTATCGGTGGGTGGCCGATAACGGCGTCCCACGCCACGATGAGCGCGGCGCCTTCGCCGGCTTCATGGGCTCGGCAATCGACATTGACGCCCACCGGCGCCCCTCATTTACACCGGACGATGCCGCCGTACGGATGGTTTTCTCTCTCACTGAGCGAGAGCGCCAGGTCCTGGTACTCATCGCTGAAGGAAAATCCACAAAGGAAGCCGCCGCGCGTCTGGGCATCAGCTACAAGACCGCCGATTCGCACCGCAGCCGCATCCTCGAAAAGCTCGGCGTTCACGAGACCGCCAGCATGGTGCGGTACGCGATTCGCGCCGGCCTCATCGCTCCCTAAAGAGAGCCCGGTACCTACGCCGGCTCGGATGCTGTAGGATTTCTCTACATCCAATGGAAAATGTGTTTATGCGCCAAGCTATTGCCTTGGCCAGGGAGAACGTGCGCCGCAACGGCGGACCATTCGCGGCGGTGGTGGTTAAGGACGGCGTCGTCATCGCCACCGGAACTAACCAGGTGACTCGCACCAACGACCCGACCGCCCACGCCGAGATGGTCGCGATCCGCGAAGCCTGCCGCGTGCTCGGCACGTTTCAACTCGCCGGATGCGAGATCTACTGCTCGTGCGAGCCTTGTCCCATGTGCGCGGGCGCATTGTTCTGGGCGCGTCCTGCGCGTGTATATTTCGCGGCCGATCACGACGATGCCGCCGCTGCGGGCTTCGACGATGCGCTCATCCGCCAACAGCTTGCGCTGCTCCCTTCGGAACGGGTCATTCCCATGATCCGGTTGATCGACGAAGAAGCAACCCGGCCCTTTACCGAGTGGGTCAGCAAACCCGACCGGATCGAGTATTGACCTACCAGTGACCGGCGGCAAGACCGCCGGCATTCCGATTCACGGCCCGCACCAGCTTGCTTACTTCCTGCCGCATCCGTTCTCGCGGAAACGACACCCGCTGCCCATGGCCCGGCAGCACCCATTCAAAC
>CAYMHP010000021.1:0-32676 GCA_964390225.1 uncultured Solibacteraceae bacterium | reverse complement strand
AATGCGGATACTCGCGTTCCAGGTCGGCGAACATGTCGCGCAGCGCGCGCCGGACGGTGCCGGTCTTTTGCGAGCATCCGCAGGGCACCACGGGAATGCCCCGGCTCTCGGCGTAGGCGCGGGTGATGTCCTCGGTGACATAGACCAGCGGCCGGATCAGCCGGTACTCGCGATCGCGCGAATGTGTAACGGGAGGCAGCGCGCTCAGCTTACCGGTAAACATCGTGTTGCGCAGGAGGGCCTCGCAGAAATCGTCGGCCGTGTGGCCGAACGCGATTACGTTTGCGCCCAGATCGTGCGCGATTTCGTAGACGGCGCGGCGGCGGTAGCGGCTGCATAAATCGCAGCCGTGCTCGGGTTGGTCTTCGAGTAAGCGGAGCGATGGCGTGTCGCGGTAATAGGTCCACGCCACGCCGCGCTCTTTCAGATAGTGGCCGAGGGGCTCAATGGGCCGAAGAAATTTTCCCTGCTCTACCGTGAACGCGCAAACCGAGAACTCGATGGGCGCGCGCCTGGCGAGCAGCAGCAGGGCTTCGAGCAGAGTGACGGAATCCTTGCCGCCCGAGACCGCTACGGCCACGCGGTCGCCGTCGCGAATCATCTTAAAGCGGTGGATCGCCTCCCCCACCTTGCGCAGAAGTGTCTTTTCGAGGTCCACTGCCTTTGATTATAGCGATGGGGCTGTTGTGCGACCGCTCAACGCGTCCGCAGCGGCGTGGGCGCCGCACTGAAGGCATCCTGAATCCAGTCGATTTGAGGCGGATTTCCGAGCACCACGCTGACGATATCGAAGCGCACGTTGGGCCAGTCCACGCCGGCGCGGCGCGCGTAATCGCGGGCGGCGCGCCGCAGGTACATCTCTTTTTCGCGGTCGACGGCGCGCTCCGGGTCGCCGAATTCGCGGCTGGCCCGGGTCTTCACTTCCACGAATACGAGACCGCCGCGATGCCAGGCGACCAGGTCGATTTCGCCGCCGCCCGTACGCGGCCGGTACCGCCGCGCCACTATCGTGCAGCCTCGGGCGCGCAGGTAACGATGCGCCAGGTCCTCCCCGATGCGGCCGTGGTCCTTCGCCTGAACACGCCGCCGCACTGCGTCGGCCGCGCGATACAGAACTCCGATCACTTCATAACTTCGAACTCGAACTCCATGGCTTTGCCGCGCACGACGTAACAGAGGTAATACTCCCAGAATCGCCGGTAGCGCGGAAAGCGGTTCACCAGAAATTGGAATCCGAGCCACCTCCAGAACGCGAGTAGCTTGACGTGCACAGAAATCTCACGGAATTTTACCTTCGAGTAGTAGCCGAAGCCGCCATGATCTTCGCCGAAGTAGCGGAAGCTGAAGCTGTTCAGGTGGCTCTTATGGGTCGGATCGCAAAACGAGCTGAAGTCGGTGTAGTGCGGGGTCTCGATGCGCACGGTTCCGCCGCGCCGCACCAAGCGGTGAAACTCCTCCATCGCGCGAATCACGTCGTTGACGTGCTCGATGACGTGGATGGCGGTCAGCCGGTCGAAGGAGCTGTCGGCAAACGGATACGGGAAACGATCGAGATCGGCAAGCACGTCGGCGCGGCTCGCGGGATTCCGGTCGATTCCGATGGAACCAGGCTGCTTGTGAATCCCGCAGCCGACGTCGAGCGTTCTCATCCGTGCTGGCTCGCCTCCGTCAGGCACGTTTCGAGGGTCTCCAAAGCAAAGTCGCACTGGTCGCGCGTGATAACCAACGGCGGGCTGAGCCGGATGCTGCTATCCCCGGCGCCCAGCACCAGCAGTCCGCGTTCAAAAGCTGTTTCCAAAACCCGCTCGCGCAGTTCCGCAGCCGGCTCACGCGTCTGCTTGTCGCGGACCAACTCGATTCCGATCATCAGCCCCAGGCCCCGCACGTCTCCGACGTGGGCGAAGCGCTCCGGCCAGGAGCGGATGCGGTCCATGAGATAAGCGCCCATACGCGCGGCGTTCTCGACCAACTCTCCCTGGAGCAGCGCTACCGTCACCAACGCGGCCGAGCAGGAGACCGGGTTGCCGCCGAAAGTCGAGGCATGCGCGCCCTGCGGCCAGTCCATCAGATCTGCCCGGGCGACCGTCGCGCCCAACGGCATCCCGCTGGCGATACCCTTGGCCACGGCAAAGATATCGGGCACGGCATCGAAATGCTCGGCGGCCCACATCTTGCCCGTTCGTCCCATCCCGGACTGTACCTCGTCGAAGACCAGCAGAATACCATTCTCGCGGGCGACGCGCCCCAGTTCATCAAAAAACTTCTTCGGCGGAACGATGTAGCCGCCCTCGCCTTGCACCGGCTCGACGAAAATGGCCGCCGTCTCCTCGGCGGGCGCGATGGTTTTGAGCAGTGTGTTTTCGATGAACTTGACGCACTCGACGGCGCAGTGTTCGGGCTCTTTGCCAAACGCGCAGCGGTAGCAATACGGATATGGCGCATGCACCACCCCGGGCATGAGCGGGCCGAAGCCGGCGCGCTGCACGGCCTTGCGCGCGGTGAGCGAAAGCGCTCCAATGGTGCGGCCGTGAAATGATCCGAAGAAGGCGATAATCTTGTCGCGCCCGGTGGCGAAGCGCGCCAGTTTAATGGCGCCTTCCACCGCCTCCGCCCCCGAGTTGCCGAACGAGACGCGCCGCCGCGCGGTTCCAGGAGCGATTTCGTTCAGTTTTTCGGCGAGCGCGACCATCTCCTCGTAATAAAAATCCGTGCCGGACATATGAATCAGACGGGCCGCCTGCTGCTGGATGGCCTCGACTACGCGCGGGTGGCAATGGCCGGTCGCGACCACCGCGATTCCCGCGTTGAAATCAAGGTAACGGTTGCCATCCACGTCTTCGATCATGGCCGCTTCGCCGCGCGCCGCGACTAGTGGGTAGCCGCGTGTATACGAAGGAGAAACCACCGCCCGGTCTCTTTCGATAATCGCCCGGGCGCGCGGTCCTGGCAGAGGACCGGTGATGTGGGGTAGATCCGGACGGACCCGTTCCCGGCTTTGCACCATATAAATTCTCCTCATTACTTGGGTTAGGGTTGCTGGACTTACGCAGCGGGCGTTGGTCGCCGGCTGCGCGCCTCGGAGGGGCGCGAAGAGGCTTTAATCGGAGCCGAATAAGCCGGGCCGGGAAGTGGACGGCGTATACTCCATGCCTTTCATTCTAGCTCCGGGATGCGGAAATGTTTACGAAGTCACGCAGTGTAATTCTTTTATCATAGACCCGTTTCGCCAGCTGAGAATAAACAACTTATGCTTCGGCCTTCAGCGTGCCTCTTGGCGGGAAACGTGGGAGGCACGATGGAAATGCGGAAATACGTCTGGATTGCGCCTTTACTGCTGCTGGCAGGGTGTACGCGAACGACTTCTACCTCCAGTTCGGTATCCCAGGAAAAAGCTCAACCTACTGCCTCCGCCGTTTCGGAGCCGGCGGCCAGCCGCGAGGCAGAGGCCAAGCCGTCGCCGCTCGAAGCGGAGCGCGCCGAAGTGGTGATCCCGAAAGGGACAGCACTGCGGGCCCGCATCGACGAGACCATCGACACGAGGCGAAACCGTGCCGGGGACCAGTTCCATGGCAGCCTGGCGGAACCTGTGGTCCTGGACGGCAAGGCCGTGCTTCCGAAAGGGACGCGCCTCGTCGGGCACGTGACCGAGTCGCAAGCTTCGGGGCGAATGGAAGGCCGGGCATTTCTGGCCATCACCCTGGATTCCTTCCAGCTCGACGGCAAAGAGTACCGGATCCACACATCGTCCATTGATCGCCAGAGCGCCAGCCATAAGAAGCGGAACCTGTTGCTGATCGGCGGCGGCTCCGGTTTCGGAGCGATGCTGGGCGCCATCGCGGGCGGCGGTAAAGGCGCGCTGATCGGAGCGGGCGCCGGCGCCGCGGCGGGAACGGCGGGAGCGGCGGCGACCGGAAAACGCCAGGTGGCGATTGCGGCCGAATCGCTGGTGACGTTCGCGTTGAGGGAGCCGGTGCAGTTGTAGGCTGGCGGAAGACCGCCAGAGCTACCCAAAGACGCGCTCGAAGATGTTGTCCACGTTGCGGAGCTGACGCTCGGCCGAAAAGGCCTGACCGATTTGCTCGGGCGTGAGCACGGCGCGGATTTCGGGGTCGGCTTCGATCGCGGCGCGGAAATCGCCTTCCTGCTCCCAGGCGCGCATGGCGTGGCCTTGCACGAGCCGGTAGGCCTGTTCGCGCAACATGCCGGCGGCGGCAAGGTCGAGGAGTAATTGCCCCGAGAAGACCAGGCCGCGAGTCATCTCGAGATTGCGCCGCATGCGCTCCGGGTAAACCACAAGCAGATCGACCAGCCGGGTGGTCCGATCGAGCAGATAGTCGGCCAGGATGGTCGAATCGGGCAGGATCACGCGTTCGACCGAAGAGTGGGAGATATCGCGTTCGTGCCAGAGCGCAATGTCCTCGAATGCGGCCTGGGCGTTGGCGCGGACTACGCGCGCCAGACCGCAGATCTGCTCCGAGGTGACGGGATTGCGTTTGTGGGGCATGGCCGAGCTCCCCTTCTGGCCCTTGGAGAAGAATTCCTCTGCTTCGCGCACTTCAGTGCGCTGCAGGTGGCGCACCTCGAGCGCGATTTGTTCACACATCGCCGTCAGCAGCGCGAGTACGGCGACGTAGTGGGCATGCCGGTCGCGGGCGATCACCTGCGAGGCCACCGGCGCCTGTTTCAGCTTCAAGCGCGCGCAAACAAGCGCTTCCACTTCGGGTCCGATGTGGCCATAGGTGCCCACCGCGCCAGAGGTCTTGCCGACGCGCAGGTCTTCGGCGGCATGGGTCAGCCGTTCCAGGTTGCGGGATGCCTCGTCATACCAGATCGCCAGCTTCAGGCCGAAGGTGATCGGCTCGGCATGGATGCCATGGGTACGGCCGATCTGGATGGTGTGGCGGAATTCCAGCGCGCGCCGCTTGAGCACCGTGCGCAGGTCTTCGAGATCGCGCAGCAGGATCGCCGACGCCTGCTGTAGCTGCAGCGCCTGCGCGGTATCGACGATGTCGTTAGAGGTCAGGCCGTAGTGCAGCCAACGCGAGGCCTCCGCGTGTCCCGCGGCAGCCATCTTTTCCGCCACCGCGGTGGTGAAGGCGATCACGTCGTGCTTCACTTCATTTTCGATTTCGGCAATACGGCCAACGTCAAAGGAGGCGTGCGCGCGTAGCAGGCGGGCGGCGTCTTCCGGAACCACTCCGAGCTCCGCCAGCGCCTCCGAGGCCGCCAACTCCACTTCGAGCCACTGCTGAAATTTGTTCTGGTCGCTCCAGATCCGGCCCATTTCCGGCCGCGTATAACGGGGAATCATGCGAGATCAGTATTGGAAGACTTCCGACGGAGTGTTTTGCGCGGCGATCGACAGCCGCGTTGGGAGGCCGCGCTGCTCCAGCGTCTGCTCGGCGATGACCCGCACGATCTCCGGATGATTGTTCTGCTCGCTGAGGTGGCCGAGGATGAGATTTCCGGTGCAGGCATCCAGATCGTGCATCAGGTACTCCGACATGACCAGGTTCGAGAGATGCCCTACACGGCTCATCACCCGCTGCTTGATGGACCAGGGGTACGGACCCACCTTGAGCATATCCAGATCGTGATTGGATTCGAGCAGCAGTACGTCCGTGCGGCGCAGGTGATATTTGATCGACTCGGGGATGTAGCCCAAATCGGTGGCTATGCCGATGCGGATACCCTGCGCTTCCAGGCAGAAGCCCACCGGATCGCGGGCATCGTGCGGGACGCTGAAGCTGTTCACTTCGATATCGCCGATCTGGAAACTGGCGCCGGCCTGAAACGTCTCGATACGCGGTTCGCCCTCGCCCCAATCGATCGCCGGCGCCGTCAGACGCGTGAGATAGATGGCGGCGCGGACCTTTTTGCTGCGGGCAAGCACAGGCAATCCGGCGATGTGGTCGGAGTGCTCGTGCGTGATCAGAATAGCGTCGAGCCGCTCCAGGGTTTCGCCGATCTGCGCGAGCCGTTTCCCGAGTTCCTTCATGCTCAATCCGGCGTCCAGCAGGATGCGCGTCCGATCGGTCGCGACCAAAGCAGCGTTTCCCGAACTGCCGCTGGCGAGCACGCAGAACGAAACGATAGGCCCTCCCCTTGACCCTTCAGGGTAAAGAGCAGAGGGGGAAATGTCAAAGGGGAATCGGCAACTAAGAGAAAAAAGCTGTGGAAGTAGGGTGAAGGCTTCGAGGCGCTTAGTGGAAGTCGATACCTCGGACAAAGCCGGAGTCTGGCGTGCCGTTTCCCGAAGCAGCGTAGACCACGGTGACGGCGCCGCCCCTCTGCGGACCGCAAACCCATTCCGGCGGGCCGTTGCGGATCTGCACGTGTCCCGGGTCGGGTATAGCGAGGACGAATGTCTGGCCCGCGCTCGCAACGGTGATGCGCAGCGTAGCGCCGGCGCAATCGACATTCTGCAGGCTCGCATCGATGCGGCGGATGCGGTCGTCCGGTTCCACGAACGGGTTCCAGTCTGCGGTGCCGTGCGGAATGCGCGTGTGCGCCATGCGCAGTGTTCCGTTGGCATCGCGTGTGACCTGGACGGCAACATCGGTTTGGGCGATTTCGAAGAGCTGCGCGGCATAGACGCGCTGGGAAGCGGTGGTGGAGCGCCGGGCCGCCTCGGTGGCCGCGGCCTGCGCCTCCTCGCGTCTGCCGAGTTCGTTTGCGGCATAGGCGAGCGCAATCCAATAGTGGTATTGCCGCGCGGGAGCGACGCTCCGCATGGCACGGAGGTGTTTGACCGCGCGCTCATAATTGCCGGCATTGTTTTCAATCAGCGCAAGAGAGAAGCGCGCGTCGTCGAAGCCGGGATCAAAGGCGAGCGCGCGCTCGAAGGCGGGGCGAACGTCCTGCGGCGGCAGGCTCGCCATCTGCGCGAGCATGCCGTAACGGTAACAGAGGACCGCATCGGCTAGCCCGAATTCGAGCGCGCGCTTCCAGTGCCGGCGCCCCTCGGTTGCGTCACCCTTGCGAAGATCGATGACGGCGAGGGCGGCGAGAATGTCCGGGTCTTCCGGCGCTTCCCGCTCGAGATCGCGGTAAGCCGCCTGGGCCCGATCGAGCTTGTCCAGCGTGAGCAACAGATCGGCCAGCGATGCGCGCCAGGCGAATGGCGAAACTTCAGCCACCTCCCGCGTCACCGTTGCGACATTCAGGGTAGGAACCGGCAAGGGCGCGATGGTGCGCTGGCGTACCCAGGCGCGCAGGTCTTCTTCGATCTTTTCGAGCGGCCGGTCATAGAGCGCCGTGACTGCCTGCGGGCCCGGAGCGGCGCCCGACGTGGTGGCGAGCAAAGCTGGAAAGCGCGGGCTGTACTCGGCGGAAGACAGCAGCATGTCGGCCAACGCCCAGCATTCGGAGTAGAACAACTCGGAGGTCTGGTGGTCGTCGCGCAGCGGGGATTCGGCCGGCAGGTTCAGCAACTCGCCGAGCGGCATCCACGGACGGCTACGCAGGATGCGCAGGTGGTGGGCCGGTTCGGCGGACGGCGCGCCGGCCGATTCCCCGGGGCGAACCATCGAGAAGAATTCCGCCAGCCCTTCATTGAGCCACGCCGGAAGGTCGAGCCCGGCGGCGCGCAACACGAAATGCGCATATTCATGAGCCGCGATGCGGGCCTGCTCGCTGCCGGCGCTGGTCATGACGATGTAGTCGCGGCTGGATGCACCGACATAATAAGCATCGGCGGTGGGCCGGAGGCGGTAAGCGTCGTACTCTCCCCGCGAGCCGAACGCGATCACGCGGACCGGAGGGCGGGCAACCAGAGTGAGGCCGGTCTGTTTCAGAAAATACGCGTGTAGCCGTTCGAACCACAGCAGGAGGGATTCGGCGGTTGCTTGGCCGGCCTCGGCATAGACGTCGAAGCGCGCGCTCGTGGCGCGGCCGGGATTGGCGGCCGCAGGCAAGCCCGCCAAAACGCAGAACAGAATCGATCGAAGCAGCCAGCGACGCGGGAGCACGTTTCTGCGAAAACGATAGCACATCCGGCGTTTTCCAGCCGCGGCAGTCATGGCGTGGGTCTGGCTACGGTGAAGCCGTCGTGCAGCAGGAAACGCGGCATCACTTCCGCGGCTGGAATACGAAGTAGCGCCGGCGATCTTGTCGCCGGCTTTCTTCAAGAACACCGGCGGCTCCGAACGCCGGCGCTACGAGCGGTTCTGCCGCGGGCGCCGCGGCGTATCCAGTATCATATTTCACGGAGGCAACCAGAGATGAGAAGCAGCAAGCTACATCCGGAAGCAGTGGCGCTGTTTGACATGATGGAGGCGCAGAACCTGCCCCCGTTCGAACAACTCCCGCCGGCGGAGGCGCGGCAGCGCGTCAGAGAGGCCTCGCAGCTCGCGAGTGGTCCGCCGGAACCCCTGGAGCGAGTGGAGGATGTTTCCATCTCGGGGCCAGGCGGATCGATCGGGCTTCGCGTCTACGCGGCGGAGCGCGGCGGTGGGCGTCCTGGTTTGGTTTATTTTCATGGCGGCGGCTATGTCCTCTGCGATCTGGACACGCACGATGCGATTTGCCGGGGCATCGCCAAGCAATCCGGCGCCGTGGTCGTGTCGGTCGACTATCGCCTCGCGCCGGAACATAAGTTCCCCGCGGCCCTGGAGGATGCGCAGGCGGCCACGGTGTGGGTTTGTCAGAACGCCACGCGGTTGGGCATCGATCCGCGCCGCATCGCAGTGGGCGGCGACAGCGCCGGAGGCAATCTCGCGACGGTGGTCGCTATGAAGTGCCGGGACGCGGGTGGCCCGCCTCTCGCTTTACAAGTCCTGGTCTATCCGGTGACGGATCTGAGCTCATTCAACACGCCATCGCACCGGGAATTCGCCGAAGACCATTACCTCACGCGGGCCAGCATGGATTATTTTACGGGGCATTATTTCGCCAAGCCGCAGGACGCAGCCACTCCCGACGCGTCGCCACTGCTGGCACCCGATCTGCGGAACCTGCCGCCCGCGCTTATCATCACCGCGGAGTGCGATCCGTTGCGCGACGAAGGCGATGCTTATGGCAAGCGGCTCGAGGCCGCCGGCGTTCCGGTCACCTACACGTGTTATGCGGGCATGTTCCACCCGTTCCTGAGCATGCTGGCTGCGATCAGCGATGCGCGCCGGGCGATTCAGCAGATCGCCGCGGCGGTGCGCGACATGCAGCCGGCCGGCGCGGCGGCCTCCACTGGAACTGCCTGAAAACATAGGCGGCAGTGGTACTTACAGCGCGCTCACGCGTCTCGCTATACTAACGAGAGATGCGGGTCGCAGCCTTGCTTTTGGCGTTCTGCGGGCTGGCGCCCGCGGCCGTTACGGAGTATCAGGCCCGCCGACAGGCGCTCGGCAAAGCCATTCCCGACGGCGTCATCGTTTTGTTCGGCCGTACCGACCAGGAGGCCGACGAGTCCCGCTCGGGCTTTTTCCAGGAGCCGAATTTCTACTACCTGACGGGTTGGAAATACCCTGGCGCGATGCTGCTCATCGACCGCCATCGCGAGATTCTCTTTGTCCCGGAACACAGCCGGGAACGCGAGAAATGGAGCGGCCCGCAGCCGGGCGTTTCGGATGCCGCTATCCAGGAAAGCAGCGGATTCGCCCTGGTTGTTCCGCCGGAACGCTTCGAGACGGAATTGCGAGTTTCGCTGGAAACGGAATCGAAGGTCTATACGGTGGGAGAGAGCGCCCGGTCGCGCCTGCAGGCATTTGCTCCGCTGCGGGAGGTCGCCGGCGCCGAGGGCGCGCTGGCACAACTGCGGATGAGGAAATCGCCGCAGGAAGTGGTGCTGTTACGGCACGCCGCAGACGCCACCGTCGCCGCGCATCTCGCGGCGTGGAAGATGGTGGCGTCCGGCAAGTTGGAATACCAGGTAGCGGCCGCTTTGGTGTCGGTGTACCTGGATCTCGGTTGCGAGCGCAGCGCGTATGCTCCCATTGTCGCTGCGGGCCCGGACTCTCTTTACCTGCACTATAATCGCGGCCAGCGCCGAATGGATGCCGGCGAATTGCTGCTGGTGGATGCCGGCGCTGAGTGCGCCGGCTATGCCGCCGACGTCACCCGAACCATTCCGGTCAGCGGCAAGTTTACGCGGCGCCAGCGGGAGCTCTACGATGTCGTGCTTGGCGCACAAAAGGCGGCCATCGCCGCGGTGAGGCCGGGTATGACCATCAACTCGCGCGTGCCGGGCAGCATCTACCGCGTGGCTTACGATTATATCGATTCCCACGGCAAAGACCTGCACGGCGCGTCTCTGGGGAAATACTTCACGCATGGCGTCAGCCATCATGTGGGCCTCGAAGTGCATGACGCGTCCGACTCCACGATTCCCTTGGAAGAGGGCATGGTGATCACGGTGGAACCGGGTATCTACATCCCGGAGGAGAACATCGGGATCCGCATCGAAGACATGCTGCTGGTCACTAAGGACGGCGCCCGGTTGCTCACCTCGGCGCTTCCGCGCGAGGCCGGCGAAATTGAAAGGGCGCTGGGACGATGAGAGCGCCAAGTCCCCAGTGGCGGCGATTGGCATACGCAGGCCTGCTTGGCGCGGCGTTCGCAGTGGGTGTGGTGGCGAGCTGGATGCCGTTCGGCGTTCAGGTAGATAACTACGCGTACGATGAGATGTTCCGGCTCCATCAGCCGAAGGCGTGGGCGCCGCAATCGATCGTTTTGGCGATCGATGAAGCCACACTCGCCTCCGAGGACGGTGGAATGCTCGGCATCCGCCGCCCTCTGGCGCGAGCCCTGCGGCTGATCGACTCCGTTGCTCCCAAAGCCGTCGCCGTGGATCTGATCCTGGCGGACCGCCGCGACGCCGCGAGCGACCAGGAATTGGCCGAAGCCTTTCGCGCGACTCCGAACCTGGTGCTCTCTTCCGAACTCATGGACGATCCGCCGCGGTGGGAGCAGATCCGTCCGGAGTTTGCGCAGTGGGCCGCAGCGGTCGGGCATGTCTATGCGCAACCCGACGATAAGGACGCGGTGACGCGTTCGATTCCGTTGGAGAAGCGTGCCGGTCACGATCAACGCTGGGCCATTGCGCTGGAAGCGTTCCGGTTGAGCCGGACCGCGCAGCTCATCGAATCGCCCGGCGATCTCCAGGTGGGGAACACGCTTATACCGGTGCAGCGGACGGGGGATGGCCGGCTGATGCGCGTGCGATACCTACCCCCCGGCAGCATCCGGCAGGTCTCGATGAAGCACCTGCTCGATAACCCCCGGCTGGTGGAGGAATTTCGCGGGAAAGTGGTGTTCGTGGGCGTCACGGCCGCGAGTGAGGTGCGCGATCGGCTGTTCACGCCCTACGCGTTCGGCGGCACCACTACGGGAATCGAGATTCATGCGAACGCGTTCGAGACTCTCGCGGAAGGCTTGTTTCTGACGGATGCCCCGGAGAGTTGGGTCTTGCTGCTGACGTTGTCTTTCGTTGCGTTGGAGGCTCTGGCATTCGCGTATCTGCCGGGATGGAAGGCGTATGCCGCTGGGTTTGCCGTTCTGCTCGGTGCGTATGCGACGCCGTACGTCTTTTTCACCCATTCGCGCGTTTTCTCGTTTGCCACCCCGGCGGCGGCGGTGACGCTGGCGGGGCTTGCGGCAGGCGGATGGCAGACGCTGGTGGTCCGGCGCAATTTGGGCCGCGCCGAGGCGGAGCGCACCCGGTATCAGCAGGCCATGCACTTCGTCACTCACGAGATGCGTACGCCGCTGTCGGCCATTCAAGGATCCAGCGAGCTGATCTCGCGGTACGCGCTGAACGAGGACAAACGAAAGCAGATCGCCGATCTCATCAATTCGGAATCGAAGCGGCTGGCGCGCATGATCGAGATCTTCCTGAACGTGGAGCGCCTCTCGGCCGGCCAGATGGAATTGAAGCGCGAACGCATCGCCGTGGCGCAGATGATCGGCATCTGCGGCGATCGCGCACGCCCGCTCGCGGACCGCAAGCACATCGCGCTCAAAATCGAGCCCGTCGCCGAGGACCTTTTCATCACGGGGGACCGGGAATTGATGGAGTACGCCTGCTACAATCTGCTGACGAACGCGATCAAGTATTCGCCGCAGAGGACCGAGGTGACAGTGTCCGGGTGGAGGGGAGACGACGAGATCCGGGTCGCGATCAAAGATCAGGGAATCGGGATGGATCAGAAGGAAATCAAGAAAATCTTCCAGAAGTTCTACCGCACGAAGAAGGCCGAGGAATCGGGAGAGGCGGGCACGGGAATCGGGCTCTCGATTGTCAAGCAGATCGTGGAGCAGCACGGCGGCGCCATTCAGGTGGTCAGCCAACCCGGCGCGGGCTCCTGTTTCACGCTGGTGCTGCCGGCGAACGCGCCGGCCGCGCTGCCCAGCGCCGCCCAGCGACACTGATGCAGAAGATACTGTTAGTCGAGGACGAACCAGCGCTGCAATTCACCATCCAGACGGCGCTGGAGGAGAAAGGGTACGCGGTCGAAGCGGTCTCGACCACCGGCGAGGCCATTGAGCGGCTTTCCGGCGAGGCCTTCCCGATCGTCATCACCGATATTTACGTCGACGAACGAACTGGGTTGGACGTGCTCGATGCCGCCAAGCGCAAAGATCCGCTCTGTTCGGTAATCCTGATGACCGGCCGCGGCACCGTCGAAACCGTGATGGCTGCGACGCGCGGAGGCGCATTCGATTACATCGCCAAGCCGTTCGAACTGGACGTGATGCTCGACGCGGTCCAGCGCGCCGAAGCAGCGCGCATCGGCGGAGAGGACGAAGCCGCGGACGAAGAGATGCCGGAAACGGAGATGATCGGCATCTCGCCCGGCATGGTGGAGATTTACAAAACGGTCTCGCGAGTCGCTCCGACCGATGCCACGGTGGTTATCGAGGGCGAGACGGGAACCGGGAAAGAACTGGTGGCCCGCATGATCCACCGCTTCAGCCGGCGCGCCAACCACCCCTTCGTGCCCGTGGATTGCGCTTCGATCGCGCCCTCGCTGCTCGAGAGCGAATTGTTCGGCGCAATGCGCGGTGCCTTCACGGGAGCGGACCGCGACCGCACCGGCGTGTTTGAGGCCGCTCACCGCGGCACCGTCTTTCTGGACGAAATCGGCGATGTCGAGCTGAACTTCCAATTGAAGCTTTTGCGATTTCTGCAGGAGCGCGAGATCCGGCCGGTGGGCGCCGCCAGATCGAAAGAAGTCGATGTGCGCGTGCTGGCGGCAACGAACCGCGACCTCCAGGGCATGGTGGACGACGGCAAATTCCGCGAAGACCTTTGGTTTCGCCTGAACGTGGTGCGGATCATCATTCCGCCGCTGCGCGAGCGGCGCGCGGACGTTCCCCTGCTCGCCCGGTTCTTCGTCAACAAGTACAATGGGCGCTATAACCGCGATGTAAAACTGATGGATTCCGGCGTGCGCGCCCTGCAGGATTACACCTGGCCCGGCAACGTGCGGCAGCTGCAGCACGTCGTCGAGCGGCTGATCATCCTGACCGATCGCATAGATGCCGGCACGGTGCGCGAAGCGTTGACCGCCATGGAATCGCGCGACAAGCCGGTGGAGACCCTGGCCGATGCCGAAGAGGACCAGATCCGCCGCGTGCTCACGGCGACCGGCGGCAATAAGAGCAAGGCCGCCCAGATCCTCGGAATCGAGCGGAAGACGCTCTACCGTAAGCTGGAACGCATGAAGCTGTAGTGGTCGCGGCCGACCTACACGTGTTCCGTCACGTGCTTCAGCGCCTCGCGCTTGGTGAGCGGGCTCAGCACGGCCTCGTGTTGCCGGACGAAGCGAGCGACTTCGCGTGGGTCTGTTCGCGCGTATTGGCGCAATGCCCAGCCGATTCCCTTCCGTAGGAAGAACTCCGGCGAACTCATGGATGGGCGGATGCAGTCATAGAGAAGCGTCAGATCGGTGTTGCCCTTGAAGTTGAGCTGCACAAGGATGGCGCTGCGGCGCTTCCACAGATCCTCGCCGGCGGCCCACTGCCGCAGTAGCCGCGACATATCGGTGGGGCTGCACTTGAGCAGATCGGACAGTTGTTGCGTCGCGATGCTATCGACGAAGTCCCACCATGCGCCCGACGTAATCATCTCTTCGTACATCGGCAGGGCATCGAGCGTGCGGTAATCGCGGTACTTGCCGTATCCGGCCAATCCGATGGCGGCGTATCGCTCCTCGCGGTAACGGGCGCGGCGCCACAGCGCGAGCACGGTGTCCCGCCAATCTTCCGCGGAATCGATCGGGTGCGCGGCGAAGGCGGCCTTCAGCAGCTTCCGCAGCTCCGGAGTCTGCACGCCGAGGTAAGGCATCGACGATTTCATATACGCCTGCATGAAAGGCGCCTTGGCCGGATCGGCGGCTTCGCGCAGGGCCTTGCGGACGGCGCGGATTAACCGGACATTCTCCATGCCGCAGCTAATGCGCGACGGTGCGGCGGGCCTGTCCCGATTTCGGGCGCCGCATAATCAGCACAAACGGAACGAGTGCCACCACCATTAAGGTGAGGGCCGAAATCACGTCGATATAAGCCAGCGTGGTGGCCTGGCCCGCGATCACGCCGGCCACTCGCGCATATGCATGTTGGCTAGGCCGCTCGACGCCGTGGCTCATCATCAACTGGTTCATCGCGCTCGCCATCCGGTCGAACGGAGCGTTTCCGGGAGAAGCGTGCGCCACCATGTAGCTCTGGTGTTTCGCGACTTGCCTGGTGATCGACGAGCTGATTACGGCAATTCCAATACTGCCGCCGATATTGCGGACGAAGCTGTTCATGGAAGCGACCTGCCCGCCCTTCTCGCGCGGAATTCCGACGTACGCGAGCGTGTTGGAGGGAAGGAAGATGAGCGGCAGTCCCACGGCCTGCAGGGTACGCAGCATGGCGGCCGTGCCGAAATCCATTTGCAGGCTGAGGTGACTCAGCATGTAATACAGCGCTCCGGCCGTCGACAGGAATCCGGCTGCCATCATGGCGCGCGGGTCGACCCGGCTCACCAGTTGTCCGGCAATCGGCATCATGAACATCATGGCGATGCCGCCGCCCGCCATGGCCTCGCCCGCCTTCACAGCGGGATACCCGAGAAGCAGCTGCAAAAACTGCGGAATCACCACCGTGGTGCCGAACAGCACCGTGCCCAGCACGAACGTGAAGAACATGGCGGTGGCGAAATTGCGGTTCTGGAAAAGGCGGATGTCGACTATCGGTTCGGGATGGAACCACTCCCACACGACCCATGCGAAGAGCGTGTATATCGCGACGGCCAACGTCACGGTAATCCAGGTGGAGTGAAACCAGTCGGATTCCTGGCCTTTATCGAGGACGATCTGCAGGCAGCCGATCGCCACCACGATCAGCCCAAGCCCTATGTAATCGATCCGCTGGCGTCCCAGGGCGCGCAATTTGTTTAACCATGGCGGGTCTTCCACCATGCGGCTGGTGAGCAGTAGCGAAATGATGCCGATCGGAACGTTGATGTAGAAAATCCACCGCCAACTGAAGTTGTCCGTAATCCAGCCGCCCAGAGTCGGACCGAGTGCCGGAGCCACCACCACCGCCATCCCATAGACCGAGAAGGCGACGCCGCGTTTTTCCGGAGGGAACGTGTCGGCCAGTATGGCTTGCTCGCTGGGCTGGAGACCGCCGCCGCCGATCCCTTGCAGCACGCGAAAGAACACCAGCATCCCGAGGCTCTGCGCCAACCCACAAAGAAAGCTGCTGCAGGTGAACAGCGCCACGCACGTCATGTAAAAGCGTTTCCGGCCGATCAACCGCGCCAGCCAGGCGCTCATCGGGAGAATGATTGCGTTGGAGACGAGATAGCTGGTAAGAACCCAGGTGGATTCCTCCCGGCTTGCCGCCAGGTTGCTGGCGATATGCGGGAGCGAGACGTTCGCGATAGAAGTGTCCAGCACCTCCATGAAGGTCGCCAGCGTCACGGTCAGGGCGACGGCCCACGGGTTGTACTTGGGGGTCCAGAGGCTCTGCGATTCTGGCACCCGCTCTCCCCTCTGTGCTACTGCAGCCAAACTTTGGGAACCACCGACATTCCGGGCCGCAGCCGGTCGAGACCGGCCTGGCCCTTATCGAAACGGATGCGCACCGGCAGCCGTTGCACCACCTTCACGTAATTGCCACTGGCATTTTCCGGAGGCAGCAGGCTGTTCACCGTTCCGGTCGCCGCCGGCATGCTCTCCACGTGAGCTTTGAGCGTCAGATCGTAAGCATCAATGGAAACAGTGACGCGCTGGCCGGCGTGCATGCGGCGAAGCTGCGTTTCTTTGAAGTTCGCCGTCACCCAAAGGTCCTGCACTTGCGCAATGAGCAGCAACTGCTGCCCCGGCTGCACATGATTGCCGACCTCGACATTGCGCTTGCTGACGATTCCGTCGACCGGGGAGAGGATCTTCGTGTAGGCGAGATCCTGCATCGCGCGATCAACCTTGGTCCTGGCGACTTCGACATCGGCCTGCTTGGCCAAGATGTTGGCCCGGCTGATGGCGAGCTGATGCGGCCCGTTGCTGCTGGCTTCCGCCAGCCGGCTCTGCGCCTGTGCCAGCTGGGACCGCCGCTGGTCCACCAGTTTCCTGGAAGCCTCGGCCGTTGCCCGCGCCGAATCCACTGCAGCTGCTTGCGCGTTGGCGCTCGCCACTGCCTGGTCGTAGATCTGGCGCGGAATCTCGTCTTTCCCTACGAGCGCCTTATAGCGCTCAACATCCGACTGGGCTTTGGCGCTGTTGGCCTCGGCCTCCCGAAGCTTTGCTTCCGCCGCATTCAGATCGCGCTCGGCCCAGGCGACGGCCGCTTCCGCCGTGGCTACGTCGGCTTGAGCCGTGGAGACGTTGGTCTGGCTGGACATCTCGGTGATCGGCACGTTCGGATTCTGCACCTGGATTTCCGCCTGCCGCTGCGCCACCTCCGCTTTCGCCTGCGCCAGCGCGATGTCGTAGTCGCGCGGGTCGATCTCGGCTACAAGTTGTCCGGCTTTGACGAACTGGTTTTCATCGACGTATACCGCGCTGATGGTGCCGGCGATGCGGGCGCTGATGCCGTTCAGATGCCCGTCCACCTGGGCGTCGTCGGTGGATTCATAAGTTTGAGCGTAATTCCAGTAGAAATAACCGCCGGCGGCGAGGGCGATCCCGATCAAGAGCACCACGACGAGCGCTCTGCCTCGCCCGCGCGTGCGCGCCGGCGGCGGCTCGGGAACCACGGGAGGCGGCACGATCTTTTCGGCCCGCTCCTCTTTTTTTAGTTGTTCCGTCTCCATACACGATTTCCTAAGTCAAATGGATGTTTGACTTGCTACTAAGGCTTCCCCAGAAGTTGTTGAATGCTTTGATCGGCCTGGCCCATCGCGCGAGCCAGGCTCGCCTTTGCCAGGTTATGAGCGTAGAGGCTGCTGATATAATCCTGTTCAGCCACCGCTACCGCCTCTTGCGCCTGAACCACTTCGACGGTATCCGCGACTCCCGCAGCAAACCGGTCGCGCGCCTGGCCTAGCGTGTCCTGCGCCAGATCGCGGTTGCTCTGCGCCACCATCACCTGGCTGGCGGCGGCCGTTAAATCCAGGAACGCCTCGCGCACGTCCGCATCGACGCGGCCGCGCAGATCCTGGTATTCCGAACGGCGTTGCTGCAGCGCGGCGTCGGCTGCTTCGATATCCGCGCGGATGCGCCCGCCCTGCCAGATGGGAAACCGCAGGGACCCGGTCACGCTAAACGTCCCATGCGAATTCTGTGGCGACGTTCCGATGCCACCGTAGTCGGCAACCAGGTCTACGGCCGGGTAGCGTTCCGCAACGGCTGCTTTGCGCGTGAGCTCGGCGGCCTGCACCTGCGCTTCGGCGGCCTTCAAATCGGCGCGGTTGGAACTGGCGCGCATGAGCGCCTGCTCGAGCGTCAAACCGGTGAGCGGCGTGAAGGGCAGGGAATCGGCCAGGCTGAAATCCTGGCCCGGCGGCAGGCCGATGACGCGCCCGAGCTGAATCTTCAGCTTGGCGAAATCGGTTTCCTGCGAAGTGAGCCGCTGCTGCTGAATCTGCAGCTCGACTTGGCTGCGGGTCACATCGATACGCGCCGCGACCCCCGCATTGCGCCGGTCCACCGCCTGCTGGTATGTGGCCTGGGCGGTGGCGACCTGGGCGCGAGCGGAGTCGATCCGCGCGGCAGCCGATATGACTTGCAGATACCCGCCGGTGACCGCGAGAACCACCAGATCCCGGGCGTCCTGTGACGAAAGCTCGGTCGCCCTGACGTTTTGCTGGCTCGCCCGGTAATTGCGCAGCAGCGTCACGTCCACGATGGCTTGCGTAAGACTCGCTCGAGCGTCGACATAGTGAAACGGACCCACAATCGTCGGGAAATTGAATCCCGGCGCCCTGAAGTTGAATCCGAACGCGGCCAGGTTTGTCTGCTGCTCGCTGGCCAAGACGTTGCCATTGAGGTTCGGCAGCAAGCTGGCCAGTTCGGCCCGGCGCAGGGCGCGCGCCTCCCGGATGCTGTTCTGATAGCCGACCGTCCCGAGGTTGTATTCCAGGCCGCGGCGGATTGCTTCGGCGAGCGAGAGTTGCAGCGGGGCGCCCGGAGTTTCCGCCGAGAGCACACTGCCTTGATACGCTCCCTGTACCTGTAACGTGCTGGTAATCGTGTTGACGCTTTGTGCGCCCCCCGGAAGTGTGCTCTGGACGGTAGCGACGTTACCCGGCTCCCCTGTGCGTCCCGACAACGGCAACTGCGCGGCGCGGGCCGTTCCTCCGCCCTGTGCCTGCGCCCCGAACTGCGCGCGCAGCCACATCGGTGTCGCCAGCGCCAACCAAACCAAAGCTCCCGGAAGAACTCTTCTCTGCACCAATAACCCTCCGTCTCTTCAGGCCCGCTTGGCTCGTCTTGTGGATACAGCCGCGCACTGGTGCGCGATTCCGGACCACAACAAGCCCACGCTAAACTCGATTTCGTCCTCCGGCTGAAATTCCTTCCAGCCCAGCAGACGCCGCTCGATCAGTCCCCGCGAAACGTCGAAGATCGCGCCGGCCACCGCGCCAGCCGGCACCGCGTTGATTTCTCCATTGGCAATGGCCTGCTCCACCACGCGGGTCATGTAGCGCATATTCTCGCGCAGCAGTTGGACCGTCTCCCGGCTCAACGGCGCCTTAACGAACATGCTGCCGTATTCGGCCAGGTAGATCCGCAAGAAGTGCTGGTGCGACTTTGTGAATTCGAGCCGCACTCGCAGAAACGCACGCAGCTTGTCGCGCAGGCCTTCCACCCGCTCCATTTCCCGGCGCGCCTGCTCGCTCATCTTCCGGATGTCGCTGGCCAGCGCGGAAAGGTACAGGCACTCCTTGGACTTGAAATACAGGTAGAGCGTGCCTTTGGCGATGCCGGCTTCCTCGGCGACATCATCCACCGCCGTATCGGCATAGCCTTTTCGGGAGAATACCGTACGCGCGGCGTCGAGGATGGCGTCTTTCTTGCGGGTGCTGACTGACTGGTCAGTCATAGTTTCCACGATAGGAGATGGATCGAGACGTTGTCAAATTACAATGGAACGTTTACTACAGTGTGGGAGTACCAGCCGCGGCAGTGATGCCGCGGTTGCGCTTAGACCGCCGTAGCACCGCTGCGCTATCACCGCGCCGGGCGGCGCGGCTGAACGATCCGCGGGCCGCAGCGCCAAACCCGCCACGCTTCCGCATAAGATAACGACATGTTCTCCTCCCGCTTCCGCTGGGACCTGAAGCCCAACCGCCTCACGCTCGCGCGCGAAGCGAAGCGGCGGGAACGCGCGGAGATTCTCGACCTCACACAATCGAATCCGACACAAGCCGGACTTGTCTACCCCGATGAGATCGCCGCCGCCTTTACCGATCGGCGCATTCTGCGATACGACCCGGCGCCGCAGGGACTGGAGGAGGCGCGCGAAGCCATAGCGCGCTACTATTCGCCACGCGGTCATGCAGTCGATCCAGGCCGCATCCTGCTCACGGCGAGCACCAGTGAGGCCTACGCTTACCTGTTCAAACTGCTCTGCGATCCGGGTGACGAGGTGCTGGTTCCGCGCCCTTCCTATCCTCTTTTTGAATTCCTGGCGGCCATGGAGTGGATCGAAGCGCGGCCCTACCCGGTCGCATATCACGGAAGCTGGGGCATCGATTTAAACGCGCTCGAGGCCGGGGTGACGCCGAAGACTCGCGCCATCGTGCTCGTCAATCCTAACAATCCGACCGGTTCGTTTCTCAAGCGCTCTGAACTCGATGCCCTCTCACTGCTCTGCCGCGAGCGGAGCCTCGCTTTAATCTCCGATGAAGTGTTTTCCGATTACGCATTTGGGCCCGAGGAGAGCCGCGTCAACAGCCTGGCGTCATGGGAGAACTGCGTCGCTTTTGGCATGAGCGGCCTGTCGAAGATCGCGGGGCTGCCGCAGATGAAGCTCGGCTGGATCGTAGTGGCCGGGCCGGACGAACGGCGCAGCCGAATCATGGAACGGCTGGAGTGGATCGCCGATACATACCTTTCGGTGGGGACGCCGGTCCAGTGCGCCGCCGCGCGGCTGCTTGCCGCCGGCGAATCGGTACAGCGTCAGATTCGCGACCGAACCTGTTCGAACCTGATGCACCTGCGCGCGACCTTCAGGGGCAGCCCGGCAACGGTGTTGCCCGTAGAGGGCGGCTGGTACGCCACACTGCAGGTACCGCGGGTGCGCACTGAAGAGGAGTGGGCGCTCGAACTGCTGAACCGCCATGACGTGCTGGTGCAGCCGGGATTCTTTTACGACTTCCCCTCGGAAGCTTTTCTCGTGCTCAGTCTGCTGACCGAAACCGCGGTGTTCGGCGAAGGGGTGGAACGGATAGCGCAGTTTGTGGCGGCGAGTTAGCGCACGCCTCCGAGCACCTCAGCCGCGGCAGTCATGCCGCGGTCCCTTCCACACGAGCGCTTCAGCGCAACCAGAACTGCGCCATCACTGGCGTAGCTGAAAGGCGGCGGCAGGATCGCCGGCGCTAACGCGCTGCCTTCAATACCTCGAGGATCGCCGTCGAAACGGCTTCCGGCTTCTCGCGCGGCAGGAAGTGCCCCGCGCCTGGAATCACCCGGCGCACAGCCAGATTCGGGAGCACAGCCGTTTCGGCGGGCGTGATTTCCGGTGCGGGCCGGGCGAGCGCATCGTCGGCGCCATAAAGAAGAGCGGTAGGAGCCTGGATCTTCGGCCGCTGTGCGAGTTCGCGTTCAATTTCCGCAAAACGCGGTTCGCCGGGCGCGTTGCCGATGCGATGCCGGTACGAGTGAATCACCACGTCGACGAAATCGGGATTGTTGAAGGAAGGCGCTGTCCGGTTGTATTCCGCCTCGCTGAAGCGCCACGTAGGCGACCACGTCTCCCACAGCAGCCGGCACAGGCTCCGGCGATTCGCGGCCAGGCCGGCGCGCCCGCGTTCGGTGTTGAAGTACCACTGATACCAAAGCGCCCGCTCCGCAGCGGGCGGGCCCGGCGGCGACGGCGCGATCGTGTTCTGAATCGTGTAGCCGCCGAGCAGCACCACGCCTCGCACGCGCTCAGGATGAAGCGCCGCCGCGATGGCGGCAGCCCGGCCGCCCCAATCGAAACCCGCAACGGCAAAGCGTTCCAGGTAAAGCGCGTCGGCAAAGTCGATCACGTCCTGGCCGATGGCGGCCTGCTCGGCCATCCGCGGAGCGGCGGCATCCCGGAAGCGTGTCGGGCCGTATCCTCGCAGATAAGGCGCCAGCACCCGATTGCCGGCCTTCGCCAGCGCCGGCGCCACCTGGTCCCAAGCGCGCGCGTCGTCGGGGAACCCGTGTAGCAGCAGCACCGGAAAGCCTTGCGAGTTTCCGCTCTCCTCATAGGCGATCTGCAGCACCGGCGTTTCGATAGAACGAGTCGGCGTGGCTGTCTGCGCTTGCGCCGCGCGCCGAGTAAGAACTACGGCCGCTCCTGTACAACCGATCCTCTGGAGAAACCTTCTGCGATCAGGAAGCATGGAATCCCCTCGCGGGCATTAGGAACGTTATCACGATAAACTGCAGTCATGGGACGTCGCATTGCCGTCCTCGGGTTTCTGTTTGCGGCCCTGCTATCAGCTCAACCGAAGCGCGTCCTCTATATCACCCTTTCCGCCGGATACCGCCACGATTCGATCCCTACCTCGATCGAAGTTCTGCGCGGGCTCGCTCCCGGGCAACTCGACGTAACCGCCACCGAAGATCTCTCGGCCGTCACGGCGGAGGGATTGGCTCCGTTCGACGCGGTATTCTTTTTCACTTCCGGTGAATTGCCCCTCGCCGATAGCCAGAAGGCCGCGCTGCTCGATTACGTTCGCTCCGGGAAAGGATTCGGCGGCGTGCACTCTGCCACCGATACTCTCTACACGTGGCCCGAGTACAAGAACCTGATCGGCGCCACCTTCGATGGCCACCCGTGGGTGCAGCGCATTCGCATTGACGTCGAAGACCCGAACAACCCCATCGTGAACCATCTCGCTCCGGGCTTCGAAATCATGGATGAGATTTATCAGTTCCGGGACTTCTCCCGCAGCAACCTTCGCGTGTTGATGACGGTCGATACGACTTCGGTGGACGTGACCGCTCCCGGCGTAAATCGCACGGATAAAGACTTCGCTTTGGCTTGGGTGCACCCCTACAGCAGGGGGCGCGTATTTTACACAGCACTTGGCCACCTCGATTCCACCTGGCGGGATTCCCGTTTCCAGGAAATGCTGCGGAAGGGACTGCTCTGGCTTACCGGGCAGCTTGATGCGCCGGCCGAACCGCGGCTGCCGGCGCAGCCTCGCATCGCTTTGGACGCGGAGGGAATCGCCATCGCTAACGCGGCGAGCTTTACCCCACGTGCCATCTCTCCAGGCACGATCTTCACCGTTTACGGCGAAAACTTCACCCCTGGATCCGTGTCCGGCACGGTAGGTGCCGAGCCGCCGCCAAAACTTGCGGGAGCCGTCGTTGAAATGAATGGTGCGCCGGTCCCGATTCTCTACGCGTCTCCCGGCCAGATCAACGCCGTCGCGCCCTTCGCCATCGGCCAGGGGAACTGCTCCACGGCAGGCATGTGCGCCGAGATCGATATCGTTAGCGGTGGCGTGCATTCCGGTCCCGCTTCGATCCCGGTCCAGGACCGAACGCCTGGCGTTTTTGCGATCACCAGGAACGCTGATGGAACCTCCTCCATCTGGGCGACCGGTCTGGGGAGTGTACGCGCCGCCGGAATGTATTGGCAAACCGTGTGGCAGCCCACCGTTTCCGTGAACGGCAGCAGCGTCCCGGTTCTTTTCAGCGGGTTAGCCCCCGGCTGGATGGGGCTGTACCAGATCAATGTGCAGGTGCCGCAAGGTGTCGCCATTTCGAACGTGGATTTGAAGTAAAGCGGACCCCGGATTTCTCGCTTTTGTCCAGCCCGCGGTTTTGCCGGAAGTCAGGAAACGTACACTGCTGCCTCCCACTTGTGCGTGAGTTGGCCTTTTGGGCGAGGAAGCGTAAAATGAAGTTATGGCCAAAGGTTGGGAAAGTAAGTCGGCCGAGGCGCTGGCTGGCATGTTCGACGTGCGCCACAGCGTCTTGGAGCAAAATATCCCTGATCCCGCAACCCTGAATCTCATTCGCCAGAAGGAAAGTATCCTTCTCTCCCGGACCCGTATTGTCACGGAACTGAAGTCGGCGCAGAATCCGCGTTATAGAGAACTGCTCAATCGCACGCTCGCGGACCTCAACGCTAAACTGGCAACTTTGAGCTGACCTGCACGTTCGTTTTCAAAAGCGCGCCTCGCCGCAACGGTGGGGCCGGATACAACTTTTCTCCTTACCGGCTATCGAATTGCCGGTAAAGAGACGTGTATCGAGCAATATTGTGCGCTTTGGCGCTCTTCGCTCTTCCGAGCGCGAAGGCGTACTCCGTTCTGACTCACGAAGCCATCATCGATAGCGCGTGGGACGCCAACATCAAACCCCTGCTGAGCGCGCGCTTTCCTGAGAGTTCGCCCGAAGACCTGCTCGCCGCGCACGCGTATGCGTACGCAGGCGCGATCATCCAGGACATGGGCTATTACCCTTTCGGCAGCAAGTTCTTCAGCGATCTCGTCCATTACGTCCGTAGCGGCGACTTTGTCGTGAACCTGATTGCCGAATCCCAGAACCTGGACGAGTATGCATTCGCCCTCGGAGCTCTCGCGCACTATGCCGCCGATAATGAGGGCCACCGCTTCGGCGTGAACCCTTCGGTAGCTATACAATACCCGAAGCTGCGCCAGGAGTATGGACGCGAAGTGACCTACGAAGATAATCCCGCGGCCCATTTGAAGGTGGAGTTCGGCTTCGACGTGCTGCAGGTGGCGCGCGGCCGTTACGCACCTCAGTCGTATCACGATTTCATCGGTTTCAAAGTCTCGAAGGAAGTATTGGACCGGGCATTTCAAGATACGTACTCGCTCGAGTTGAAGGATGTCTTCCACAGCCTCGACCTGGCGATGGGAACCTACCGCTACACCGTAAGCAGCCTCATCCCAGAAATGACCAAGGTGGCCTGGCACGTGAAAAAGGACGAGCTCCGCAAGGCCGATCCTACCGTCAATCGCAGGAAGTTCATCTACTATCTCTCGCGAGCCAGCTATCGCAAAGAATGGGACGACGCTTACCAGAAGCCGGGCATCGGCGCCAGAATCCTCGCCTTTTTCTTTCGCATTTTGCCGAAAGTCGGTCCCCTGCGGGCGTTGGCCCTCAAGGCGCCCACCCAGCAGACCGCCAAGCTATTCGAGGACAGCTTCGACAGGACGATGGACGGCTATCGCGTCTTGCTCGCCAGGGCAGGGCAGAAGGCTCTAGTGCTGCAAAACCGTGACTTCGATACGGGCGCGCCCACCGAGCCGGGCGAATACCGCCTTGCCGACGAGACTTACGCCAAGCTCGTGATCAAACTGGCGGACCGGGATCCGGCCACCCTCAACCCCAAGCTGCGCGCCAACATTCTAGGGTTCTACGGCGATCTGTCGGCCCCGTTCGCCACCAAGGACAAACCGAAAGAATGGCGGCAAACGCTGGCGGCTTTGGAGAAGCTGAAGACGGCCTCGGCAGACCGGCAAGCACCTGCGGAGCCGGCCGAAAACCTGTCCACCAAATAGAGTTTTCCCCAATCATCGTAATCTCGATCGGGTTATGGTACAATCCCTGCAGGTATGGAAAGCCATTACCGCAGCCTTGCCAAAGCCTTTAGCTACCGCATCGCGGGATCGGCATTCACGGCTCTGGTGGTGTTTATCCTGACGAACAAGGCCGCCATCTCGCTGGGAGCCGGCGCGCTGGATATGGTCGGCAAAATCGGCCTGTACTTCCTGCATGAGCGGATCTGGGATAAGATCAGTTTCGGCCGCACGAAGCCGCCCGAGTACGAAATCTAGCCGGGCCGGAATCGCCTGATATACTCGAATTTCCCGTGTTCCATTCCATTGAAAAGCAAGTTGCGCAGGCGTTTCGCGCGCACATACAGGCGCGGTACGGCATCGAGCTGCAGATCGCAACGGAGCAGCCGAAACAGAGCGAATTGGGCGATATCGCGGTTCCGGCGGCCTTCCAGCTCTCGAAGCAACTGCGGCAGGCGCCCAAGAAAATAGCCGGCGAACTCGTTGAAGACATCGGCCCCATCCCCGGTGTCGCCGCGATGGAAGTCGCGGGGAACGGCTACATCAATATCCGCATCGACCGGGGCGTCTACGGCGCGGCGCTGCTGGCCGGCGCCGAACCAGCGGCAGCCACCGCCTCCGACAAGATTATCGTCGAGCACACCAATATCAACCCGAACAAGGCGGCCCACATCGGCCATCTGCGAAATGCCACTCTCGGCGACACATTTGTACGCATGCTCCGGGCGTTGGGCCAGCGAGTCGAAGTTCAGAACTATATCGACAACACCGGCGTTCAGGTGGCGGACGTCGTCGTCGGTTTTCACCGCCTCGAAAACAAGGGTCCGGCCGAGGTACACGCGCTGATCGCCGACCCCGCGGTGCGCTTCGATTACTATTGCTGGGATCTCTATGCGCGCACGTCGGCGTACTACGCCGAGAATCCCGAATCGCTGCGGTGGCGTGCCGATACGCTGCACGCTATCGAGGCAGGGGAAGGTGACCTCGCCGAGTTGGCGCACCTGGTGGCCGATGCCATCGTGGAAGCGCACCTGAAGACGATGTTGCGCCTGGATGTCGAGTACGACGTACTGCCGCGCGAAAGTGAAATCCTGCACCTTCATTTCTGGGCCTCCGCTTTCGAACAGCTCAAAGAGCGGAAGGCGATCTACCTGGAAACCGAAGGAAAGAATGCGGGCTGCTGGGTGATGCCCGGTCTGTCAGAAGAGGGCAAGGTGATCGTGCGCTCCGATGGCACGGTGACGTACGTTGGCAAGGACATCGCCTACCAGCTCTGGAAATTCGGACTGCTAGGCAAGGATTTTTTTTACCGGCCGTTCAAAACTTACGCCGACGGTCGCGTGCTTTGGATTACGAGCGACACGCCTTCGGAATCGCCGGCGCAATTCGGACGCGCCGCGCGGGTCTACAACGTGATCGACGCACGGCAGTCTTATCTGCAGGATGTGGTCGTCGCCGGTTTGCGCGGTTTGGGATATGACAAGCAGGCGGACCAATCGATCCATTTTTCCTACGAGATGGTGGCGCTCTCGCCACGCTGCTGCGCCGAACTGGGAATCCCCCTTTCCGAGGAAGATCGCAAGCGCACATACGTGGAGGTCTCGGGACGCAAAGGGCTGGGCGTGAAAGCCGACGACCTGATGGACACGCTGATCGCCAAGGCTCTGGAAGAGGTGGCTTCGCGGCATCCGGAGGCCTCAAAAACAGAACAAACGTGCGTGGCCACTCAGATTGCCATCGGAGCCCTGCGATATTTCCTGCTGAAGTACACCCGGAACTCGGTCATCGCCTTCGACCTGCAGGAGGCGCTGAGCTTCGAGGGTGAAACCGGGCCATATGTACAATACGCTGCAGTCCGCGCCCGTAACATCCTACGTAAACTCGAAGAGCGCGGCGAGGCTGTGCCCGATTTCGGCGCCGAGCTGACCCAGGAAGCTCTCGCGCGACAGCTTGCCGCGGAAGACTTCTGGCAGGTGCTTCTGGCTGCGTCAAAGGCCGATTCCGCCATCGAGCGTGCTGTTACCGCCGGTGAGCCGGCGCATGTCGCTAAATATGCGTTTCAGCTCGCGCAGGCATTCAACAACTTTTATCACCAATATCCGATCATTCACGAAGAAAACCGCGAGAAGAAGGTGTTTCTGCTGTGGATGACCGACTTTTTCCGGCGCCAGTTGGAACGGACCGCCGGCATCCTCGGTATTCAAATTCCCGCTTACATGTAAACAGAAACGTAAAAAGGACTCTTGCGTGCTGCCGCTGGGGCTGGAAGAATAGGGCGGAACGTATGCACATTCGAGTACTCGGCATCGTGCTTGCTGGCGGCAAGGGCACCCGGTTATACCCGCTCACGAAGGAAAGGGCCAAGCCGGCGGTTCCTTTTGGCGGGAAATATCGGATCATCGATTTTGTTCTGAGTAATTTCATCAACTCAGGGATTTACTCGGTCTATGTGTTAACACAGTTCCGCAGCCAGTCCCTGTTGCAACACCTCAGCGAGGGCTGGCAGTTCGGCGGGCTGCTGAAGACGCAATTCGTCATTCCGGTACCGGCTCAGATGCGCTCTCCCGATGAGACCTGGTACCGCGGAACGGCCGATGCGATCTACCAGAATCTGAATCTCGTGGAGCAGGCCGATCCCGCCGTGGTGGCGATCTTTGGCGGCGATCACATTTACCGGATGAACATCGGCAGCATGATTGAATACCATATTCAAAAAGCCGCCGAGGTGACAGTAGCCGCGATCCCGGTTCCCAAGAAGCAGGCCGTCGAATTTGGGGTGATCGAGTCGGCCGAAGACGGACGGATTGTCGCGTTTCACGAAAAAAATCCGGAGGCGCCTACGATGCCGGGTGACCCGAACCAGGTGCACGCCTCGATGGGCAACTACGTCTTCTCGACGCGGACACTGTTGCGTCTGTTGCACGATGATGCCGCTAATCCGAGCAGCCACCATGATTTCGGCAAGGATATCCTGCCGCGGCTGGCGGGCAGTTCCAGCATGTATGCCTACGATTTCCAGACGAACCGCATTCCGGGGGAACGGGAAGACGCTATCCCCTACTGGCGCGACGTCGGGACATTGGACGCTTATTACGAAGCCAACATGGACCTGCGTTCCGTCAGCCCGGCCCTGAACCTGTACAACCGCCAGTGGCCGGTGCGCACGACGAGCTATCCCGACCCTCCCGCCAAATTTACCTTCGACGACGAGAACCGCCGCGGGCAGGCGATCGACTCGATCGTATCCGGCGGATCGATCCTGTCTGGCGGCATTGTGCGCAATTCGGTCCTCGGCCGCCACGTCCGCGTGCACGCCGGCGCTGTCATCGAGGACAGCGTCATTCTCGACAATTGCGACATCGGCCGGCGCGCCCGGGTTAACCGCGCGATCCTGGATAAGAACGTGCGGATTCCCGAAGACGCCGAGATCGGCTTGGACCTGGGCCGCGACAGCCGCTATCACCATGTAACCGACAGCGGCATCGTCGTGGTGGAAGGCAACCGGACTCCCGTCGAAGTTGCGGAACTTGTAGTTTAGCGGCACTCTCTCCGCCGCTATGGAACACATCGTTCTCGGCTGGATCACCCAATACGGGTATCTCGCGATCTTCTTTTTGCTGGTTTTCGGAATCATTGGGCTTCCGATTCCCGACGAGACCATGCTGACGTTCACCGGTTACCTGGTTTATTCGGGCCACCTTTCGCTGCCGCTGGCATTTGCCACGGCATTGGCGGGTAGCATTTCCGGAATCACGATCAGCTATTCGCTTGGCCGGAGTTTCGGTCACGCGGTGCTTCTCCGCTACGGCAAATACCTTCATGTAACGCCGGAGCGCCTCGAAAAGGCGCATGCCTGGTTTCAGCGCATCGGGCACTGGGCACTGACGTTCGGGTACTTCATTCCGGGCGTTCGCCATCTGACCGCTTACGCCGCCGGCACGAGCGGACTGGAGCCACACAACTTCGCGCTGTTCGCCTACAGCGGGTCGGTCCTCTGGGTGAGCACCTTCATAGGCTTGGGTTACTTCATCGGTGAACGGTGGCAGGCCGTGCAGAAGAACGTCGATCATTACCTGATTGGCGCCGGAATCGCACTGGCGGTGCTGGTGGTGGCCTACGGTATCTGGTGGAAGTGGTTCAAGCGGAAATAGAAGTGTGGCGCATGCTTTTGGCTTGCGCGGCGGCTAGCCCGAATTCTGGGTATTACCCGAGACCTAGCGCTCTGCGCATCGATGGGGTATATATAACAGCCATGGCCACTCCTCGTTTCCACGAAAGCTCGCAGACCCAATGGCAGCGCCGGTCCTTTTTGGCGGCGCTCGGCAGCGCGATCGCCGCCCCGGCGGCGGCGCAGCAGGTTTCCTCCGTCCCCAGCCAGCGAGACTATTCCCGCCAGGAGCCGGTGCAATATCCGGACCCCGATATCGTGGCGCTCGACACTCGTTTCCGCCGGTACATCGTGAATTCGCCGATACGGCGGCTGCATTTTGGGACGCTCTGGGCCGAGGGACCGGCCTGGAACGGGGAAGGAAAATACCTCGTCTGGAGCGATATTCCAAATAATGTGCAGATGCGCTGGATCGAAGAGGACGGCCGCGTCACTGTATTTCGGAACTCGTCGGGTTACAGCAACGGGAACACTTTCGATTTCGAGGGGCGGCAGCTTTCCTGTGAACACGGCGGCCGGCGCGTGGTCCGCTACGAACATTCCGGCGCGGTCACGGTGATCGCGGATAAGTTTCAAGGGAAGCGGCTGAACTCGCCCAACGACATCGTGGTTCACCCTGACGGTGGCATCTGGTTCACCGATCCCATTTACGGCATTCGCGGCAATTATGAGGGATTCAAAGGCGATCAGGAGCTGAAAGAGGCCGTCTACCGCGTGGACGGCAAGACCGGCCAGATGGAGAAGGTCACCGACCAGCCCGGCGAACCCAACGGGATCTGCTTCTCGCCGGATTATAAGAAGCTCTACATCGCCGACACCGGCATGCCGCGCGAGATTACCGTGTGGGATGTGGAAGGCAAGACGATTCGCAACGGCAAACGTTTCGTGCAACTCGACATCCCGGGAGGCGGCGGCCCTTCGGCGGCCGATGGAATACGCTGCGATGTCGACGGAAATGTCTGGGCGGGCGCGCGCCCTGGTGTCCAGGTGATCGCGCCCGGCGGCGAGCGCATCGGGATGATCCGGATGCCGGAGACCTGCGCCAATATCTGCTTCGGCGGCACGCGCCGCAACCGGCTGTTCATGGCCGGAAGCGAATCGCTTTACGCCGTGTACGTGGATACGGTCGGAGCGCACATCTGCTGAGCGGTGGATTCGATTCTGGGCGGTCCGGTCCCCGTTAGCGATTCTCTTCCAAGTGCCGCAGCCGGGCGTCCATGACTTGTTCGACTCGCAGCAACTCGGCGCGGAAGGTGTCCTTCAGCTCATCAATCCGCACATCGACATGCGCGCGGAGGTCCGAGAGCCGGCTGTTGTTCACCAGAATTCCGATCAGCACGGCGACCGTGGGAACGCTGATGGCCAGTGCAAGCTGAGTGGCATCGGCCATAAGCCGATTGTACTCTTGCGCGCATGACCACGGGTTCTCCATCTTCGTGAAGCACTGACGGCATCTCACGCCGCCGGGCGCTACACTCGAACCAGGAGAGTGTAATGGCAGAGCATGACGATGGTCACGCCGGGGTGCGGCCTCGCACGGCGGTGTTGACACGGGGGTTTGACCCGAGTCTCTCGGTTGGTTCGGCGCGGCCCGCCGTCTTTCGCAGTTCGACTTATGTGTTCCCGACGCCCGAAGCTGCCGAACGGGCGTTTGCCATCACCACCGGAAAAATCAAACCGCAGGATGGGGAGCGCGCTGACCTGATCTACTCCCGGATCTCTCATCCAAATGCCGAGATTCTGGAAGATCAAATTGTTCCGCTCGAAGCCGGCGCGAGTCATTCGGCCGTTTTCAACTCGGGAATGGCAGCGATCATGACCGCATTCTTTACGTTTGCCCGGCCGCATGCCACCCTCGTTTACACGACACCGCTCTACGGCGGCACCATCGGGCTCATCCATCAGTTCCTGCAACCGTTCGGTGTGAAGGGAATTCCGGTGCCGGCGGGCGATTTGATGGCCCTGGACCAGGCCATCGCTTCCGCGCACAACTGCTGCATCGTCTACATCGAAACCCCGGCGAATCCCACTTTGACAATGGTCGATATCGAGCGCGCCGCCGACCGTGCGGCCAAGCATCCGGATCGCCCCGTCGTCATGGTGGACAATACCTTCCTCGGGCCGACGTTTCAACATCCGTTGCAATTGGGCGCCGACATGGTGCTATATTCGGCGACTAAGTACCTCTCGGGTTTCAGCGACATGGTCGCCGGCGTGGCGATCACCAAAACTGCCGGGATGGTAGAGGCGCTGCGCAGCCGTCGCGCCATGTTCGGCAACATCCTCCAGCCTGACGAATGCTGGATGCTCGATAGCCGCCTGCCAACCGTCGCGCTGCGCATGAACCGGCAGAGCAAAAACGCGCAGAGGATCGCGGAGGCGCTGCACGGCAACAAGCATCTCACAAGAGTCATCTACCCGACTCTGTTTCAGAACCCCGAACAGGTGCGCATCTTCCGCAAGCAATGCGCATACCCGGGCGCCATTTTCTCCATCGACTTCAAGGGAGGAAAGGAGGCTGCGTTCCGTTTCCTGCGCCACGTCCGCATCGCCCGCAATGCCGTGTCACTAGGCGGCGTCGAGACGCTGACGTGCCATCCCAAAACCACCACCCATTCGGGAATGAGCGCCGAGGAACTGGCCGAATCCGGAGTCACCGACGGCCTGGTGCGAATCTCCGTCGGAATCGAAGACTGGCGCGACCTTTTGGCCGATTTCGAGCAGGCCCTGGCAGCCGCGTAGAGGAGCGCCGGCGATCTTTGTCACCGGTGACCTTGTCTGCGGTAAGCCCCGCGTAGCCGCGAGCGAGCTCCATTTCAGGCTTCGTCCACCCCCACGCTACAATTGAGAAATAGCGCCTACTTTCAGAAGGATAATCAGTGACCGGTCACGAGATCAGACAGCGGTTTCTTGACTTTTTTGCCAACCGCGGACACCGTGTGGTGCGGAGCTCTTCGCTGCTTCCGGCGAATGACCCTACGCTCCTGTTCACCAACGCGGGAATGAATCAGTTTAAAGATGTCTTCCTCGGGTTGGAAAAGCGCGACTATACGCGCGCCGCGAGCTCGCAGAAGTGCGTCCGGGCGGGCGGCAAGCACAACGATTTGGAAAATGTCGGATACACCCGCCGGCATCACACGTTTTTCGAGATGCTGGGTAATTTTTCGTTCGGCGATTATTTCAAGGCCGAAGCGATCGAATTCGCCTGGGACCTGATCACCAAGGATTACGGTCTCCCCAAGGACAAGCTGTACATTACCGTATTTCGCGAGGACGACGAGGCCGAGCAGTTGTGGCAAAAGGTCGCCGGCGTCCCCAGAAGCCGCATCTTCCGCCTCGATGAAAAGGACAATTTCTGGCAGATGGGCGAAACCGGCCCGTGCGG
>CAYMHP010000020.1:0-32943 GCA_964390225.1 uncultured Solibacteraceae bacterium | reverse complement strand
AATTGGAACGAGTGTTTCAAATTGGCGGAGTCGCGCTAGCTGGCAAAGTTGGCGAAATCCTCGGTGCTATCGAAAAACATCCCGCAGAGGTCCGGAGCCACAACATGTATTGCCCTTGAAACTCGTCACCGAAGCGGCATGATCAGTTCATATTCTCGGCGACGAACTGCCCCACCCTGGAGTCTGAGACCGGAAGAAGCTTGAGACTCAATCAGAAGGGCCTCATTCTTGTCTCTTCTCGCTCTCCAACCGGGCCGTCAACATCACCAGCCCATCCACGGCTTCGAAATCAGTGGCGTTATGCGTAGCTAAAGGAACGTTTATCTGCACCGCGGCCGCTGCAATCCAAGCGTCTGCGAATGTCATGGGCCGGCCCTTCTTTTCGCAGCTGTTCTTGATCTGCGCCCACACACGTGCTGTGTCCGCATCCGGCAGGAGCGTCGTAAAGCGCGCGAGAAACCGGCGCATCAGATCGCGCCTATTGGCTCCCCAATTCCTCGCTTCCATGCCGTACTCGATTTCAGCAAGAGTGAAGAGCGAAACTGCCAATGGTCTCCCGGCGAGAATGGCTCGATACGCTGGGGCCAGAGAATGCGACTTGAACAGGAATGAGACGACGTCGGTATCCACAACTACGGGTGTTGTGGCGTCCATCAGAGAGCGACGGGCCGAGAGCCTTCCTTGCGCAGCGCGCGGATTAGGGCCACAAACTCTTCGGCACCTTCCGGATCGTACTCGGTGTCGGCCTTGAGCTCGTCAAGGGTGACCGGTGGTTTCAGGACCACGCCCGCCGGGAGCCGTACCTGGTCCCCGCCCTTTTCCGCGTTGTCGGTCCGGTTTGCCATCTCGATTCTCAGTTTAGCTTATTCGCGTCAATAACGCGGCTGGCGCATGCGGTCTTCGTAGGTCACGCCGGCTGGGATGTCGTCGCGGCCAACGATCTGATGAATGGTCGGTCAAAGCTCGAAAACATCGGCCTTCGGGAGTAACTCGAAGCCGCGGTTCGATCAATAGCGTTCGGTTGCACCTACCCGGACAGTAACCCGCACCAGGCGCGGAGTCGCCTACACTTCTTTACTGGTATTTACCCTATATGCTTCGGTGTTCGAGGGTGGTAATGCTTGGGAACAATAGGGAGGGTCTGGTCCGCATGCCGTCTGAACTAAGCGGGGAGCGTGTTCCCTCCGCGTCTGATTCCTCGTCGAAAACTTCGCGCCTCGACGAAGAGCATTTAGAACACGAAACACCCTTCCGCAAGATCTTTGAAGAGGGCCCGATCCCAATCGTGTTGATCGGCTGCGATAGCCTCATCAAGAAAGCCAATCAGGCCTTCTGCAGAATGCTCGGGTATGAAGAGGCGGAACTGCTGACACTCGATTACGGGAAGGTGACTCACCCCGACGACTTGCCGGCGTGTCGAGAACTAGTCGGGCGGCTGCGAGCCGGGCACATCGCCAATTTCCGGACCGAAAAGAGATATCTAAGCGCGCAGGGTGAAGTGATCTGGGCCGACGTATTCGCGACTTTCATTCGGGA
Organism: uncultured Solibacteraceae bacterium; assembly: GCA_964390225.1. GTDB lineage: Bacteria > Acidobacteriota > Terriglobia > Bryobacterales > Bryobacteraceae > PSRJ01. The sequence continues at coordinate 31,407 of CAYMHP010000020.1, read as the reverse complement.
TTCTGCCGGGCTGCCTCTATACGGCTTGGCGATGATCGTCGATATTACGGCCCACAAACACGCCGAGGAAAAGCTCCGCGCTCTCACCGGCCGGTTACTCAGTCTTCAGGATGAAAACCGCCGTAAGATCGCCCGGGAACTGCACGACAGCACGGGTCAAGATCTTGCCGCGGTTCGGCTAAATCTTTCCCGCCTGAGCCGCGCGACACTGCCCGCGGAGTTGGAGCCCATTCTGCCCGAAACGCTGAATCTGGTCGACCGCATGATCGCGGAGATCCGGACGCTGTCTCACCTGCTGCATCCGCCTCTGCTCGACGAGTTGGGGTTGACGTCGGCCGTGGAAACCTATATAGACGGATTCAGCATGCGTTCAGGGATTGACGTCCGCTTTGTTTCCACGTCGGAGATGATACGGTTGGCGCCCGAACTCGAGACAACCATCTTCCGGATCGTTCAAGAGGCATTGTCGAATGTCCATCGGCATTCGGGAGCGACAGAATGCCGGGTCTGCCTCGGCTTGGAAGACGACCGTATATTGTTGGAAATCCGGGATTACGGCAAGGGCTTGCCTGCCGAGACAGCGGCTGCGCTGAAGAAACGAGGCGCCGTTCCCGGTGTCGGCTTGGCGGGGATGCAGGAGAGGGCGCGGCAATTGGGAGGCGAACTCTCGGTCGAATCCGGTTCGGATGGCTGTGCGATCAAAGCCGCGTTCCCAGTACTCAGGCGCTAATCCGATGTCCAGCGTGCGCATACTTATCGCGGACGACCACGAGCTGCTCCGCCGGGGGTTGAAGGGCGTCCTCGAGGAGCAACCGGGCTGGCAAGTGGTCGGCGAGGCGGCCAACGGACGCCAAGCTACCGAGCTTGCGCGCCAACTCCAGCCGGATGTCGTGGTGCTGGATATCAGCATGCCGGAACTGAATGGACTGGATGCGACGCGACAGATTTTGCGCGAGGTGCCCGGGACCGAGGTGCTTGTGCTGACTCTGCACAACTCCGAGAAACTCGCCGAAGAAGTGCTCAAGGCCGGCGCTCTCGGCTTCATTCTCAAGAGCGATGCGGCGCGCGATCTGGTCGCCGGCATCGAGGCAGTCAGCCGCCACACGCCTTATTTCACCGGCCGCATCGCGTCGTTGGTATTGGACCGTTTCCTGCATCCTGCGAGCGTTCAGAGTTCAGTGATCGTGGAGCTGACCCCCAGGGAGCGGCAGATCGTGCAATTACTGGCGGAGGGCAAGAGCAACAAAGATGTCGCGCGGATCCTGGGTATCAGCGTAAAGACCGCGGAAACCCACCGTGCGAACATCATGCACAAGCTGGAGCTGCACTCGGTAAGTGAACTGGTGCGCTACGCGTTGCGCAATGGGATTACGCAAAACGAATAGCTTTGTCCTTGCTGGATGTGCATAGAAGCACGCGGCGCCGCTTCTGAGATCCGCGACGAGGCTGGTTAGGCAACCGGCGTGCCCCTTATGATACGCATGGCTGAGACTCTGCCACAAATTCTGGAGCCGGGTGGCACGGAGGTGCCCACCGCCGCCGGTGGCGCGCGGCGCTATCGCAAACCGCTCAAGGCATTTCGCTGGTGCGACATCAAGGTGCTATTCGGCCAGAGCTTCGAGCAATGGAGCCGCCACAAAGGGTCGCGGCTGGGCGCCTCGCTGGCATTTTATACCCTGCTTTCCCTGACTCCCCTTTTGCTCGTGGTCGTGTCCATTGGCGGGCTGCTCTTCGGTGAAAAAGCGGCGGAGGGTCAGGTGGTCTGGCAAATCCGCGAGCTGGTTGGCGCGCAGGGGGCCGCGGCCATTCAGTCTTTGTTGCACGGTACTCACAACACAACCCACGGCGTGATCGCAACCCTTGCCGGTCTGCTGACTCTTCTGTTTGGCGCCTCCGGGGTGTTGGTAGAACTGCGAGATGCCTTGAATACGATCTGGGAGGTTCCGCCCTCCGAGGCGAGCGGCTTACGGAGCATTCTCCAGCTGATCAAAGAGCGCTTGTTCTCTTTCGCCCTGGTCCTGGCGATCGGGTTCCTGCTGCTGGTTTCGCTTGTTGTCAGCGCCTGGATCGCCGCATTGGGAAGTTACGCGGCGGGTGTGTTGCCCATCCCCGAGTTCCTGTTGCAAGCCGCCAACGCGGTCGTATCGCTGCTGGTGATCACGGGACTATTCGCCGCTATTTACAAGGTGCTGCCGGAGCCGCGCATCGAATGGCGTGATGTCTTGTTAGGCGCAGCGGTGACCGCGGTGTTGTTTACGATCGGTAAGCTCCTGATCGGGCTATACCTCGGGAAGGCGACTTTTGCTTCCACTTACGGCGCGGCGGCTTCGATTGTCGTGCTGATCGTCTGGGTGTATTACTCGGGGCAGATCTTCTTTCTGGGCGCGGAGTTTACGAAGATCTTCGCCGACCGCTACGGATCGCAGCCGAGCCGCCATCCGGAGGGGATGGTCACCGCCCCAGCCGCCCAATCGAAAATCGCGAAGAACGAGCCGAAGCTGATCGTTTAAGCCAAGAAACTTCGGACGCAAGACACTAGCGCCGGAGCGATCCTTCCGGCTGGCCATCCCGCGCGCCGTTCTCTGTACCGGAGATCTCTCGCATGACATCCTTAATCACTTCGGGCGCCCGCTCGGAATGCAGTTCTTCGTTCATACGCCGCAGGGCGACTCCGACGATGTCTCTGTGGTGCAACTTGGCGCCGGGCCCGCGACCGCTCAGGTCGAGCCACAGGCGGTGTACCAGGTCGATATCTTCCGGCCAGAGGCGCGGCGGGTGCGGTCCGAGGTTGAAGAAGATCGTGTCCTTTTGATTTTCCAGTACGATCTCGAGCGACAGCGAGGGCCGCGGCTCCGGCAGTTGCTCCCAATAGCGGCCCACCAGTTCGCCCTGTTCGGCGGGGGTGAGCTTCGGAGAAAGACCCATAACGATTCGCGACGATTGCAAACGCGCCGCGGTTTGGACCACCGCCTCGTACGGATCGGTTCCCGGCACCACCATCAGCTCCACATGCTTGCCGGCTTTCTCCGCCAGCGTCACAACCTTCGTGAAGACCGTCGTTTCGTCGTCGGAAAAGATCTGGTCGGTGCTGAGCGGGTGCTCGCCGGAGCCCGCGGGCGACACCTGCCGGACGGATAGAACCACGATGTCCAGCCGGCGCGTGTCGGTCTTGCGAAGAATGCGGTCGAGGTGCTGCAAACGATTGGGGTTGCGCACTGCCACCAGAACGTTGCCCGGGCGCACACGGACGGTGTCGACCGACAGGTCCGCGCGTGCATCCACCCGGAACTTTTCCGTTTCCTCTTCGTGCCCCCGCCGGCGCCTGCGGTTGTAGGCTTCGGAAAGCTCGAACACGATAAAGAACGCGATGGTGAAAGTAAGGCCGGAAATCGTGGCGACCTTCTTCGTGAGCACGTTGATGGTAGCCATCCCGAACAGCGCCAGCGTGATGAGAGCGAGGCCGACCGGGATTTCAACGCCGCGGATATGGAAGTTGAAGGGCACTTTCCACTCGCGGTTTTCCGGTTGCTTGTACCGCAGCACCAAGACCGAGAGCGCCTTCATGGAGAAACTCCAGACGACACCGAACGCGTACGCCTCTCCCAGAATGTAGATATCACCCCGGCTGATAATAATCGTGAGCAATTGCAACCCAACCACGAGATTGATGAGCCGCGAAGTAGTGCCGAACTTCTTGTGCGGATGGCGGAACCATTCGGGCAAAACGCCGTCCTCCGCCACGCGGTTCAGCACGCCGTTCGATCCGATGATGGCCGTGTTCACGGCGCCCGCCAGGATCAGCGTGCCCACCAGCACGACGAAGCCGTGGAACAGCAACCGCACGGACACGGGCCCGATCAGGTACATCGCGATTCCACCGATCAGGTTATCGAGAAAGTTCTTGCGGTCCGCGTCGGGAATGATCATGACGGCGAAGAACGAGACCAGCGACGTGAACAGCATGCTGTAGAGGAAGATCACCGTTCCCGCGCGTTCCAGGTTCTTGAGCTTGGGGTGCGCGACTTCGCGGTAGACCTGGGCCATAGTCTCGAATCCGCTCATCGCCAACAGCGAGTGTCCAAGCCCGATCATGATCGCGATCACTGAGATCGAAGGCGCGATGGTGCCTTTCAGCCAGCCCAGGGCATCGTCGCTGAAATGCAGGTTCGAGGGAATCGGCGCCGGCACCGGGTTGTAACCGTTCTTCAGGATGGTGGCAATACACCATAAAATCAGGATCACCACCATTACCGTGGTGACCTGCATGATGCGCAGCGCCTTCTCACTCGATTCATGCAGACCGATAATGTTCTTGCGCCAGAAATACAGAGTGGCCGCAGCGGCAAAGAGAGCGGCGAAGTACGGCGGGTTTACATGCACTCCGGCCAGGTGTAACTTGTCGCCCGCCTCGTTGATCAGTCCGCCGAGATACAGGCCGGCGCTGACGCCGCTGATGGGTCCGGTCAGCACGTAGTCGAACATCAGCGCGGAGACGGAAAACTTGGCCAGGGTTCCGCCCATGGCCTCATGCACCACGCGATAGACGCCGCCCCGCACAAACATCGAACAGCTTTCGATATAAATGGCGCGCACCGCGTATGAGAACAGCATGATGGCAAGGATGAACCAGGGCGCCGCCTTGCCAATGGCCGTTTCCGCGATCCCTCCCACGTAGTAAGCCGAGGAAGCGAGATCGCTCAGTACGATAGCCGCCGCCCGCCAGAAGGAAATGAACGACAGCATGACGGTCGTGGCGACCACGACTTTGACGGCGCCGGGCCGGTTTTCCATTGTCACGGATATAACTCCTTGTGCACCATACGGGTGACTTTCAAATCGGCCTGCGAGGTTAGCTGACGGGCTAGAGCTTGAAAGTACTCCGTCCTGGTCGGACTACGCCCCACGAATCGGTTCCCCCGCCTCCAGGTGGAGTTCGGCTTCCACATATTAGCATAGGAAGTGAAGGCAAAATAAGGTCCTTATGCAATCGGAGGCGCTGGCGCGCACGATCCTTCGAAAGCTCCGCGACGCCGGCTATCAGGCGTACCTGGTGGGCGGCTGCGTGCGCGACCTGCTTCTTGGCCACAACCCCAAGGACTTCGACGTGGCCACCGACGCCCAGCCGGCGCGCCTGTTGGAACTGTTCCCGAACTCCGGGCTGGTGGGCGCGCATTTCGGCGTGGTGCTGGTGCGCGACGGCGGAGCGCAGGTGGAAGTGGCCACGTTCCGCAGCGATCACGATTACAGCGACGGGCGACGCCCCGCGCGGGTGCAATTCGAAACGGATCCGCGCGAAGACGTGCTGCGCCGCGATTTCACCATCAACGGGTTGCTGCTCGATCCAGAAACCAACCAGGTGCTGGACTATGTTGGCGGCCAGGGCGACCTGCGCGACCGCGTCATCCGAGCGATCGGCGACCCCGATGCCCGCTTTCGCGAGGACCACTTACGCTTGCTGCGCGCCGTCCGCTTTGCCGCTCGCCTCGGCTTCGTAATCGAAGACGCTACTTTCGCTGCCATCCGCCGCCATCATGCGCTCATCCGAACCGTTTCCGCGGAGCGGGTGCGTGACGAGCTGGTGCGCATTTTAACGGAAGGCGGCGCGCGCCGCGGCTTCGAGCTTCTGGACGCGACTCATATGCTCGAGGACCTGTTACCCGAAGTCGCGGCGATGAAGGGGGTCGAGCAACCGCCGGAATTTCATCCGGAAGGCGATGTCTGGGTGCATACGCTGATGCTGTTGGAGAAGCTCGATCGCGCTTCGCCGTCTCTAGCCGTCGGCGCGCTGCTACACGATGTGGGGAAGCCTCCCACGTTCCGGGTCGCCGAGCGCATCCGCTTCGACGGCCACGTCGAGGAAGGAGTCCGGCTCGGCCACGGTATTCTGAGCCGCCTCCGGTTCTCGCACAAAGACACCGAGCAAGTGGAGGCGCTCATCGCCAATCATATGCGCTTCAAGGACGTGCCGCGCATGAAAGAGAGCACGCTCAAGCGCTTTCTTCGACTGCCCTGTTTTGAGGAGCACCTGGAACTGCACCGGCTCGATTGCCTGGCGAGCCATCGGCATTTGGAAAACTACGAACTGGTCAAGCGGAAGCTGCAGGAATTCTCCGAGGAGCAACTCAAGCCCAAGCCGCTGGTTACCGGAAGGGATCTCATCGTCGAAGGCTATGTTCCGGGGCCGTTGTTCTCCGAGATGCTGTCCGCGGTGGAAGACGCTCAACTGGAAGGACGCATCGCCAGCCGCGAAGAAGGTCTCGAGCTGGTGAGGAAATTGTTCCCGCGGTCCGGCGCCGTCCCTGCGCAGAGTTAGCGCTGAGATTTATCGCTTCACGGCGACCGCGATGAGCGACGTGGACGGCCAGGGCAGGAAGCGGTCGATGCGCCGCCACAGCCAGACGAACCGGTCGAAGAGCGCCAGCATCCAGGGATTCAGGACCGTGCCCTTCAAAATGCGGCCATGAATATACCAGCCGGGGCGCGACACGCGGTTGAACTCCAGAATCTCGGCCACTTGGAATCCCGCAGTCTCCAGCCTGTTTCGCAACTCCTCGCGCGAGTAGCGCCGGTGATGCCCCAGGGCCTCATCGAGCGTTCCGAAGATCTCCTGGCCATGGGGCACCAGGACAAGCGCCCGCCCGCCAGCGCTCAGCACCGAATGCAAATTCTGGAGCGCGCAGAGGTCGTCCTCAATGTGCTCGATTACATTCAGGCAAACGACGGTGTCGACCTCGCTTCCGAATCCCGTGAAATGCTCGGAGTCGGTGAGATCGCAACTGCACACGTGCAGATTTGCCGTGTCCCGAAAACGTGCCTTCAGCCGTGCCAAATGCTCCTGGTCGACGTCGCTGGCGATGTAAAACGTCTTGCCGGGCAGTAGCGCCTGCGTCAGGTTTCCGATCCCGGCGCCGACCTCTAATATGCGGTCGCCGATATAAGGACGGATGGTATCGGCCATCCACCGGTTGAAGTTCTTGGCGGCCTCTAGAGCATGCAGCGTTTGAGCGCCCGACGTTTTGTAGATATCGTGCACAGACATGCAGCGTTTTCGTGCGATTTACACCGGCCTCCGGGATTGTGACCAGTTACCAGAATGCCAGATCCGTTAGAATAGCCGTTTTGGAGGGTCATTGCGCATAGTCATCTCCGGAGCCGCGGGCTTTATCGGGTCACACATGTGCGACCGCCTGCTGGCCGAGGGCCACACGGTTGTAGGTCTGGATAATTTCCTCACTGGCAGCCCGGAAAACGTAAAGCATCTGAGTGGTAACGGTCGCTTTCGTCTTCTCGAACAAGATATCTCCGAACCATTTTCCATGGACGGACCGGTAGATCAGGTTCTGAACATGGCCTCCCCGGCGAGTCCGAAGGATTATCTGGAACACCCCATCGAGACGCTGAAGGTCGGCTCTTTGGGTACCCTGCACATGCTGGAGCTGGCCCTCGAGAAAGGCGCGCGTTATCTGCTAACCTCGACGTCGGAGTGTTATGGCGATCCGGTGGTGCATCCGCAGGTGGAGACATACTGGGGCAACGTGAACCCGGTCGGGCCGCGGTCGTGCTACGACGAGAGCAAGCGATTTGCGGAGGCGCTCACCATGGCCTATCACCGCAAACACGGCCTGCGGACCAATATCGCGCGCATCTTCAATACGTATGGCCCACGCATGAAACTGGATGACGGCCGCGTGGTGCCCGCGTTTCTCGACCAGGCTCTCCGCGGCGCTCCCATGACGGTATTCGGCAACGGCTCCCAAACCCGCAGTTTCTGCTATGTCAGCGATCTGGTGGATGGCCTGTACCGGCTGATGCAGTCGGACGAACGTTATCCCGTGAACCTGGGGAATCCGCGCGAGATGACCATTCTGGAATTTGCCGAGCACATCAAGCGCATGACCGGGAGCGCTTCGGAGATCGTGTTCAATGCCCTGCCGGAGGACGACCCCAAGCAGCGCCGGCCCGATATTTCGAAGGCGCAGTCGATTCTGGGCTGGGAGCCGCGGGTCTCTTTAGAGGAGGGGCTCCGAAGTACCGTCGACTTCTTTCAGAATGTCCGCGCGACAGTAGCCTGAGCATCGATTGCGCGGCAGCGCGGCGGCATGGATGCCGGCAAGGTAAACCATGAAAGCGATTGTGACGGGATCGGGAGGGTTGATCGGCTCCGCTTGCGTCGGGCTGCTGGCCGAGGAGGGATGGGAGATCGTCGGTGTCGACAACGATCTCCGCGCATGGTTCTTCGGCGAGCAGGGCTCCACGCGGGCCACCGTCGCGCGGCTCGAAGACAGCGTACCGGGTTACCGCCACATCGCCCTCGACATCCGCGACCGGCAGGGCGTTCGCGATCTGTTCGAAAGGGAGCGGCCGCAGTTCGTTATCCATACCGCGGCTCAGCCGTCTCACGATAAGGCGGCATCCATTCCGTACGAAGACTTCGACACCAATGCCGGCGGCACCATGAATCTGCTGGTGGCCGCGCGCGATTTCTGTCGCGATGCACCCTTCTGCTTCACCAGCACGAACAAGGTGTATGGCGACCGGCCCAACCAACTGCCCCTGATGGAACTCGAGAAGCGCTACGACTACGCCAACGGAATGGACGGCATTGACGAGAGCATGTCGATCGACGCCTGCCTGCATTCCCTGTTTGGCGCCTCCAAGGCGGCCGCCGACCTGATGTGCCAGGAGTTCGGACGCTACTTCCAGATGCCCGTGGGCATCTTTCGGGGAGGCTGCCTCACCGGCCCGCAGCATGCCGCCGTCGAACTGCACGGCTACCTCGCCTACATCGTCGCTTCCGCCATTCAGGGCCGGCCATACACGGTATACGGCTACAAAGCGAAACAGGTGCGCGATCAGATTCACTGCCGCGATGTGGCCCGCCTGTTCCTCGAGTTCTACAAACATCCGCGCATGGGCGAGGTCTATAACCTGGGGGGCGGCCGCCAGAACAGCCTGTCCATTCTCGAGACCATCGACATTCTCGCGGACATAGGCTTCCGGTTGAAGTACAGCTACGTGGACCAGAATCGCATTGGCGACCACATCTGCTACATTTCCAGCCTCGATAAGCTCCGGTCGCATTTTCCGTCCTGGAAGCAGGAGTATAGCGTCCGCACCATCATCGAGGAGATCGCGGAGCGGTACCTCGCAGTCGCGCACGCGCAAGGCAGCGGAGCCGATTAAACCCCGCCACGGCCCGGTTCCGCGGGAAGAACTGCAAGCCTTTAATTTCTACTGGTTTAGCGCTGTGGCGATCGCCTGAATAGCCCTGTTTTGGGGTGCCGGAAATAGTACTCGCTCGCTAGTACTGGACCAGGGCAGTACGGAACTCGAAGGACCTTGCCGGGAACCTTCAGTACTTTTAGCGTCGGCTGCGCTGCCCTAAGCTCGATTCAGGAACAGCAATGTACAGACTCTTAACCAGGAGACAGCCGATGACCAAGGTGCGGGCGGTACTCTCACACGTTTTTCTACTTTCAGCAGTTCTGGTGAGTGCCGGGACCCCGGGCGCCGCTGCTCCGGCCATCAGGGACATCACTCCGGCTTCCGACGCCCCGGCCAGTCTCCAGACGGGCAAGGTCATTCCGCGCTTTCTGTGCGGCGCCGGATGGGAGACCACGATCATTCTGCTGAACACCGGCGCCAAAGCCGTTGCGTTTCGCGAGTTCCTGCTGGCCGCCGATGGCACTCCCGCCGTCGTGACGCTGCAGCAGCAATCCGCCAATTCGAGCTTGACCGCGTCAGCGATCCAGGGAACCATCGGATCCAATGCGACCCTGACCGTCGTCCTGCCGGACAATGGACCGAACGTTCAGGAGGGCTGGTCGTTGCTGAGCTACGACCCGACGCAGGGCGCCATCAATGGCTATGCCATCGTGCGCCATCACGCGAGCAGCGGAACCTTCCGTTTCGAGACGACTATTCCTCTGAGCGACATGCAGGACTTCTCCTCGTATCTTCCCTTCGACAACCGGCAGGGACTGCAAACCGAGATGACCCTGGTCAACCCCTCCGGCCTGGCGGCCCACGTCCGTTTGACCTACATCGACCAGCAGGGGCGGACGATTCTTCTCGACATGGTCACCTTGAACCCAGGAACGCAGGCAACGCTGAATCTGCCGAATACGTATCCGGACCTTGCCAATACGGCCGGCATGGTTTCGATCGAAGCGGATATTAACCGCCTGGCGATCGCGGGAGTGCGGCGCGACCCGCTCTCGGGAGCCGTGAGCGGGATTCCCAGCATAGGTCATCCCGTAACATCCAGCAACCCGGCGGCACAGTAACGAAGCGAGCAGCAGAGCCGGGCGGTTTGATGTTTCCTCCCCGCTCTGCCGCTTTGGGGTTCGATCAGCGGAAGAATAAGCCCGATAGGACTGCGTTGGCGCCACCGTTGGTATTCGTGATGCGTGCCGTTACGTGCCCGCTCAAATTCCACACGAGGTACACCCCGTTATAGAAATTCGAGACCGTGCGCGTATCGATCACGTGGCCAGTGGCATCCAGGATGTCCACTGTCTCGGCACGCCCTCCCGACATACCGTCCCAATCCAGGAAGTACAGCGCCACCTGGTGTGTGTTGCCGTCGGTCAGGTTGATGTCGATTGTCATCGAGGACGGCGTGTACCAGCAGCCGGCGATACGGTCGCCGGTCGATGCCGCTTTCTGCAACGCACGCACGTCGCCGGTCGAAGCCGCCCACGTCCAGAACGAATAGCCGGACGGCGTCACAATCGCGTAACTCGGGTAAGCCGTGCTGGTGCCGAATACGTTCCCGATTACGTTATAGCCGTCGGCCCCATAAACCCCTTTCCAACTCCCCGATGTGGTCGTGTCGGCTCTTAGAAATGTACCCGGGCCGGCCGGTGCCGAGGAACTCGCACCGCCGAAGAATAGTCCGAGCAGCACCGCATTGGCAGATGGTTTGGTGTTGGTGACGCGAATCGCGACGTGCCCGCTGAGGTTCCAAACGAGGTATTCGCCGCTGACAAAGTTCGCCACCGTCCGAGTGTCCAAGACCGTTCCGTTCGCGTCGAGAACATCCACCTGCTCGGTCCGCCCGCCGGTGTAGTTGTCCCAATCCGCGGTATAGAGGGCCACCTGGTGGGACGCGCTGTCGGTGAAATTCAGGTCGACGGACATGGCTCCGGAAGTGTACCAGCAGCCGGCGATGCGGCCGGTGGTCGACGCCGCTTTCTGCAGCGCACGAACGTCGTTGGTGAAAGCCGTCCATGTCCAGGACAAATTGCCCGACGGTGTCACAGTCACATAACTCGGGTACGCCGTAGTGTCGCCGATTACGTTGTATCCGTCGGCTCCGTAGACCCCTTTCCATGTCCCTTGGCTGACGGTATCGGTTTTCAGGAACGTGGCCGTGCCGGTCGATTTTGCACTTGGCGAAACCGTCAGGGAGAAGCTCTGATTCGCGCCGTTCAGGGTGGCAACGATATTCACCGGCGTAGTGAGGGCGCCGCTGGTCCCCTGAGCGTTGAAGGTCGCCTGGGTGGACCCGGCGGCAACCGTAACCGAAGGCGGCACCGATATGGCCGCACCACTGGCTGCCCACCCGAGTGTCACGCTGGTGCCTCCAGCGGGCGCAGCGCCGCTCAACGAAACGGTACACGAAGACGAGGCGCCCACCAGGATATTCGCTGGGGAACAAGTCAGCGAGGACAGCACGGGCGGACTCTGCTCAATGTTTACAGCCCCGCCGCTGCCAGTTATGCTGACATCGCTTCCGGTTCCGCTGGTAGCGGAAGGCGAGCTGAGCGATATGGCGGAAGTGTGTGGCGTCAGGTTAGCCGCGGCTGTGAGTGTCGCGGTCGCAATCACGCCATCTGCGATGGCTGTCTGATTCAAGCCGGATAACATGCAGGTGTATTGGCCAGAGGATGCGGGCGAGCAGAGTACGGTCTTTTGTGCAGCGCTGCCCGCCGCCCCCACCGCGATTGCCACATTGGAGAAGTCGGCGGTCGAGTATCCGAGTTTCCATTGCACCGCAGATACCTGCGCTCCCGATGTTGTTAGCGACAGCGGAAGGCTGACGGTTCCGCTCGGCGAGACGGAACCGGTTCCGACCGAAAGCACTGCCGCGAAGTTACACTGCAGCAACAGCAACGGCAAAGAAAGACGAACCAGTCGATAATTGCGCATAGTCAAAAAAAAACTCCTCCGGGGACCGCCGACGCTGATCGCCGGCGCTCGGCAATACAGAAATGTGCTGCCTTGAAGGCGGGGACACCTTTCGCGTCCCGGCACACTGCATGAGTGCTACGCGTTACTTGAAATTGCGAATGCTGCGATGTCTACGGCGAAAGGCCGCCGCTGTGAACGTCGTCGATCTTTCGCGCAAAAGCCTGCCGCGCGTTCGGCGAACTGAATTGCATTTTGCTGACATCCGCGTTGGTTCCGGAGGAGCAGCCGTTTAGAACAGTAGCGTGGAACCGCACTGGGACAAAATTCTCATCGGCTTTTCAGCCTTGTGTTGAGCGTTGGGGATAGCAAATCCAGAGCCAATTTGGCGATGCTGAAAACAATGCTGCTAAATGGTACAGAACATCCAATTCACCGCAGTTTTACAGTGTAGAAGTGCTTATTGGTAAGTTTTTCCACGTTCCATTAGACCAATGGCAGGTTGAGGCACTTGACAAATGTTAGTAGCATGATTCTCAAATTTCTATCGCTGTCGAAATCGCGACCATTGCTGGGTCGCGCTTCTGGCATGATGGCCGCGCGGCGTGTGGGAAGGGCGGGGCAGAGAGGCCGCAAACTCTAGCGGCCTGCTCGCCCCATCTGCGATTACTGGCGGCCGGTTTCGACCGCGATGGTAACGGTATTGGTATGCAGCGAACTGCCGGCGTTTCGCGCTCCCTGTGAGCAGGTGCCACTCGGCCACGCGCCGGGGACTAACGAATTCGCCGGACAGGAGGAGGGCCCCTCCGGCGCGCCGACGAAGACGGTGACTGGGATTGCGCTGTTTTCGGGTACACCGTACGGAATGGTCACAGCCACGTTGAATACGCCTGCCATGGACGGCACTGCCGTAACGGAATCGGCCCTCGCGAAGAGATCGCCGATTTGCACGAGCGGGAGATCGGTGGCTGTGGGGTCCCACCCTGTGACCTGGATGGTGAGCGAGTCGCCCGGTTCGGCCGGTTGTCCGAGGTTCTGATATGTGCGGCTGGTGGCCAGCAAAGTGGTTCCCGCGAGCACGACGTTACCCTGACCGCGCCCGGAGCCGTCGGTGGCGAACACGCCCGGCGCTGCACTCTGCATCACCGTCTGCACCGGATCGGCGGAGCCGGAATCGGTTTCCACAGAAACGCTCAAAGTCGTTCCGGGCGGTAGCTTGGGACACACAAAGTCTACGCGCTGCCACGCTGCGGAGAGGACCGGGACGTAAGCATCGTTGACCTTCACGCGCGTTCCGGCCAATTGCATCGATCCGCCGGAGGAATCCGATGCCGGCTGAACAGACGAACTCAGCCAGCGTCCGGCGAGGCTCGCTACCGCGCCGGGAGCGCAAGCCGGCTGCCCCTGAGTGGCGCCGTTGCGAATGCTGGTGATGATGGGTTTGCCCGAATCCACCAGGATCGAGACATGTGCGCTGGTGGCGGTCGATGCGGAGTTGGTGGCCGTGAATGTCACATCATAGGTGCCCTGCTGCGAATCGTCGGGCGTCCACGCGAAATTTCCGCTGTTTGCGTCAAACGTCGCGCCGTTGGGCAGATTGTCCGCCGAGAGCACGATCGTCAGTCCGCCCGGATCGCTGGCGGAAACGGTGAATGATAGTTGCTTGCCGGTCGTCCCCACTTGCGGCCCCGGTACCGTGATTAATGGTGCGGAGAGCGGTTTCACCGTGATGGTGCCCGTCACCTGCGTGCTCCCGAACTCGACATCGACGTTGATCGTCTGCTGTTTCATCAGCGGATCCGAGGTGGCCACGAAGGAGAGGCCGGACTGTCCGGGACGCGTGGTAATCGAGGCCGGTAATTTGACGCCCGGCGAGTTGGTGGAAACCGCCAGGCGGGCCACCAGCGGAATATTGCTGGAGGTCAGGTGGATGGAGCACGTGAATGTATCTCCCGCCTGGATGGCGTCGGGACATAGCAGGGAGACCGGCCGTATGCCCGTGACCGGGACTGCTACCGTTCGGAGCGCTGCGCCCACCGAGGCAGTCAGACCGAGTTGCGCGTCCTGATCGGACGCGGCAATCTTTACCGGGAACTGGGCCGATTGCGCTCCCGCCGGCACCTGGACCTGGCTCGGGGCCGACATGCGCGTCGTGGCTGCCTGCAGCGATACCGTCGTGCCGCCCGCGGGCGCGGCTGCGGCCAATTGCACTCTGCAGTTGAGGGTGCCCGCCGAATTCGGGTCCGGTGTGCACGAGAGAGTCGAGATGGCGCTCTGTTGCGACGACACGGTGACGGTCGCGGTTTGCGAGGTGCCGCTGGCCGATGCCGTAATGGTGGCCGTCTGATCGGCCGTAATTTTGCTTGCCCCACTAGCCTGGAAAGAAGCCGCATTCGTTCCGGCGGCAACCGTTACCGTTGCGGGGACCGTCACCGCCGCATTGCTGCTGCTGACGGACACGATCACGTCGCTGGTGGACGCGGAGGACACGCCGACGCTGCAGGTCGCCGTCGCCCCGGGCAAGATCGTCGCCGGTGAGCACGAAAGTCCGGTGATTCCGACCGCCGGGTTGAGCTTGATGGTGAGGCTCTGTGGCGCGCCATTCAGCGTGGCGGTGATGACTGCACTGGTATCGGGGCCGCGTGAGGCGGTCGCGGAGAATGTCCCGGTGGTTGCTCCGGGGGCGACGGTAATCGACCCGGGCACCGCAAGGTACGTACTGCTGCTGGCGACTTGCACCAGCGTACCCGCGCTGCCGGCCGGCACGGAGATCGTGACGGTACAGGTGGTGGCGTCGCCCACGTTCACGGTTGTCGGAGTGCAGCTGAGAGCTGTGATCGACGTCGCGGTCGCGCCGCCGCCGCCGGTCCCGCCGCCACCGCTTCCGCTTCCGCCGCCACCGCTTCCGCTGGTACCGCCGCCACCGCTTCCGCTGGTGCCGCCGCCCGAGCCGCTGCCGCCACCGCCCGAACCCGAACCGCCGGAACCCGTGCCGCCACCGCCGGTTCCACCACCTGAAACTGCGGGAGCCGTCAAAGCGAACGTAGCGATCTGGGAACTGCCGTTAAGGGACGCCGTAACGACCGCGTTCTGATTTGTCGCGACCGTGGCTGCGGTTACGGAAAAGACGGCCGAGGTCGCGCCTGAGGACACCGTGACCGATGCCGCCACCGTGAGCAGCCCGTTATTGCTCGAAAGCGAGACGGCTGCGCCGCCGGCCGGCGCGGCTGCGGAGAGGTTCACTGTACAAGTCGCCGCTGTGCCCGAATTCAAGCTGGTCGGCGCGCAATACAACGATGAAAGGGTCGGCGGAGGCTGCACCTGCGCAGTGAGCGACACGCTTGCCGTCTGCGAACTGCCGTTGAGCGAGGCGGTCAACGTCGCGGTCTGAGTGCTCGCGATGGTGCCTGCCGTGGCGGTGAACGTATTGCTCGTCGCCCCTGCCGCGACCGTCACCGACGCCGGAACCGTCAACAAGCCGTTGTTGCTGGAAAGAGAAACGGTTGCTCCGCCGGCCGCGGCGGTCTGAGAGAGCAGTACCGTGCAAGTCGAAGTGCGACCCGTGGAGAGAGACGCCGGCGAACATCCGATTGAGCTGACGGTCAGAGGCATCGTTAGAGTAAGGTTCGTCGTCCGTGAAGTGCCGTTCAGCGATGCCGTGAGCGTGGCCGTTTGATTGACCGTAATCGCGCTCGTTCCTGCCGAAAATGTTCCGGTCGTCGAACCGGACGTGATGTTCACCGAGGATGGAATACTCACGGCTCCCGAAGTGCTCGAAAGCGAAACGGCCGTTCCACCCGCAGGGGCGGCTTGGCTGATCGTAATCGTGCAGGTCGAGCTGGCGTTCGACGAGAGACTCGTGGCGTTGCAGGACAAGCCGGTCACCGAAGGCAAACCTGCGATCGCCGTAATCGTTCCACCAGTACCCGTCAGGCTTAACGCAGTGCCGCTCCCATCGGATCCGACGACATTCGAGATGTTTACGGCAACGCTGCCCGCGGCGGTCGCGCTCATTGTGACCGCCACGTTGGCGAGGGCGCCGTCGCCGATCGCCAGGGCATTCATGCCCGAGAGCAAACATGTATAGGTGCCATTGCCGGCGCTGCAATTGAGAGTCTTACCGGCGGCTATGGCCGCCGTTCCCGCCGAAGCCGTCAAGCTTGAAATCGCGGCTGAATTGAATGTGAAGGTCCACTGGATTGCGGAAGGCTGGGTCCCGGTGGAGGTCAGCGACAAACTCAGGTTTATAGTGCCACCGGCCACCCCCGAACCCGAGGACAAGCTGAGGGAACTCTGACCGAACAGCGGACCGCTGCCCAGTAGCAGTATAACGGCTGCGAGTAGCCCGCGACTCTGAACATGAGAAAAGATCGAAGTAGCGCTCTTGTGCACGTGGCAAACTCCCAAAACGGTTTAGCGAACCCGGGCCGTGCAGCGTACTAGCAAAAAATGTGGCCTTGGAACTAAAGTACTAGTAGTCGGGATGCTTGACAATTAGCCGAGACATAGCAGCTTTGCAGAGACGAAAGTTAGGTCACGACCGTCGGCACGTAATGCTCCTTTCATTAATTGGTATAAGATTCAAGTACTTACAAGACAGACACGGGCCCGCATTGCCTGCAAAATACTTATCGGCCGATGCGTGCTTCGCGATTAGAAGGTGAGTTCAAATCTGCTGCTCGTACTATAGTTCTTTAGTACTAATCAGCGGACAATTCACGGCTGGTTGGGCTGGGCCGGAAGGCAGACGCAGCGGGCATCAATTTGCCAACTCGTCATTTGCTGTAAATGGATGTGCTGCAGGATTCGAGGAGGCGAGGTCCTAATACTCGTCAAAGGGGCCGAAGGTGCGGTCGTAAAAATTTGCGTACCACTGAGAACGGCGGATCAACCATAGCGCCCCAAAAAGCGCGCCCAGAAAAACAGGCAACTCTTTCAGAGCAGTTCCGAACCGCGAATCGGTCCGAGCGGGCGGGAGTTGGCCAGGGGCCGGAATGCTCGCGGGATGCTCCTCGTGGAATGAATCAGGAGGCACGACACCGCGCGTAATCACGGTGGGTTTCGATTCCGGGCTCGAAGCGCTCATCACAATACTCCGATCCAGCGGAGCAGATGCTGCCCAGACAGCCGGCCCGGCGAACAGCGCGATCGCACACGAAAAAATGCGAAATTTCCGTGCTATTCGCAACGGTTGAGCGAACCGCATGTCTGATGGCTAACAGTCTATCATCCAAAATTGGGCCCAATCAAACGAAACAGTACCGGAACCAATAGGCCTGGGCGCCATTCCGTGCTATGGGCGGCTGGTTAGCGCTAACAGAACACGCCGAATGCTAACCAGAGGGAAGCTTGTCGCAATGGGCAGTCGCCCGCAGAATCCTTGTATGTCTCACGAAACACTCTCGCGTGCCGACAACGGCGCAATGGAGAAAGCCTCGCCGGCACTGAATCTTCCGCGCCAATTCCGGATGCGCACGCTGGGCGCAGAAGAAATCGTTACGTGCCAGACGGAAAAAGTCGTGGGGCGGCGGCTGATCGCGAGGGTGTCTGCTTCAATTCCCGCCGGCGCCGGCGTTCGCATCGATGCGAATGACGCTTTCATCGTTGGAGAAGTGTTGGGATGTTGGCGCGAGCGCGGGACGACCTTCACGGCGATCGAACTGCAACACCAACTCGCCGGGCTGGCCGAGTTCGCGGCGTTTAACGACCAACTGTATGGCTCGAACGCCGCCGCTACGCCTGAGTTCGCAGAGCGAAAGCGCTAATCTCGCGCTACGGCGATTCCGAGGTTCGCTCTTCGGCCCACCTCTCCGCCAACACCTCGACCGCCGTCGCCTTTCACGAGTGCGGTGGATTGGAGTAGCCGGATTCGTGGCGGTGCAGTGGCAATACGCGGACGATGTCGCGCCGGAACTCCTGAACGACGCGGAAGCCCTCCTCCACACCAAAGGCCATGACGGTGCGCCGCGCCGCATCACGGAGACCGTAGCCCGGCGGCAGCATGGGGATGGTGGACAGGCCTCCAACTGCCAGGCCGCTGAAGCGAGCGACGGCGAAGACAGGCGCGCCATCGGCGCGGTACTCCAGAAAGCCGGACCGTAGGGCGTGCGCGACTCGCCGCGGGAAGCCTGTGCACGCGCACGGGCGGTAGCCGGTATCGACTCCACGATACGATGCGATGGCGTACTCGGTTGACACGCGCGCCATCCACCCGGCAGCGATCCATTCCGCGCGCCGCGCGAATCCGCCGCGGCCCGCTCCCCACTCAGGCACAGCCACCGTGGCCTGGCTATAGAGCAGGCCGAGCCCCAGCTTTACCGATGCCGCGGGCGTGAATTCCGTCTGTAAAAACCCCCGGCGCTGCGGCGTGTCCACGGCCTGCCCGCGCGCCCAGGATCCGGAAACGAGCAGCAGCGCTACAACAGCGAAACGACTCATGCCCGACTGTGACGGTTGCAGGGTTACGGCGTAATGAAAACCACGCGAAGGCCAGAACATTTTTGGTCGAAAATGTTAGGCTCGCAAATTCGCGTTGCAGGCTGGAGACTCAGCAGGCGATGCGATGCGGCGCCAGCGCCATTCCGGCCAGGAACGCGGCAATCGCGACCAGCGCCCCGAGAATGGCGTCCGCCGCGTAGTGGTAACGGCCGGAGACCGCTCCCAATGCGATGCTGATTGCGATCCAAAGAAAGAGCAGGCCGAGCCATAACGGCCCGAATTTCAGCAGCACCAGCGCGCAGGCGGTTGCGTTGGCCACATGCGCGCTGGGACACGTGTTCGCATGGATGCTGCCTTGAGCCAGGATCCAGCGATTGAACGCGCGCACCTTGCCGGAAGGCAGGGCCGCGCTCCACTTTTCCCCGAGCACGCGTGGCGGGCGCGTCTGGATGAACGGAAGGGTGCTACACGATCCATAGGACGCCAGGAGAACGACGGTCCAGAAACGGTCGGCTTGAACCGCCCCACCAGCCAGGTATAGGGCAGCAAGCGCCAGAGGTAAGGAAGGATAGTAGGACAAATAAGCTAGTTCGAGGTAAGTAAGAATCCAGACTCCGACCGGATTCCGCGCGCACCATTGCACCAGGGGAGCGACCAGCGTGAGGTCCAATCGCTCGAGCCGTTCCTCAACCTTGACGTCTGCCCTCGTGACGAATTGCCCGAACTGCCAGTAAGAGAGCAGCAGCAGTGGAAACGAAATCCAGTCCCTGCTGACGCGCGCCGCAAGCGGGGCCACGAGGTGAGGCAAAAGCAGCGATACGAATAGGGTAATTCCGACGCCGGCGATTCCCAGACCCGTGATCTTCGACCGCCTCACGCGGTTCAGACTGCGCCGGCGCCACGCAAGCGCCATCAGCCAGGAGAACACCAGAAGGTTGATCCACTCTGCCGTGCGCAGGTGCATCAGGATCGCGCTCTCAGAAAGAGCAAGGCCACCTTTCCTAGCACCCGGCTCACCGGGCCGTCCAGGAACGTCCAGGTCAGCGCATGAAGGATGGCCGGGGGCCGGTATTCGGGATTACGCGCCTGCCGGGCCGTGATCATTTCCGACAGCGTGTGGCGGGGATTCTCGCGAAACGCATCGAGCATGGCCACCTGGTGTACACACGATACCGTGCAGTAAGCCGCGCACGCCTTCTCGCGGGCCGCCTCCCGCTCCAGATCCTGCGCCGTATATCGTTCCAGCGGTATGCCCGGATGGCCGCGCTGCTGCGAGCAATAGTGCACGAGACCATCCTCACAGATATAGAGGAAGCGGCCGCCTGCCCGGCAGTGCCAACGATTGGGGCGGCCCTCCGAGATGTTTTTCTGAAAACGATCGTACTGCGCGAAGGAGAACATCTTTTGGTCGGGCTGCAGCAAATCGCGGTAGATGGCCAGGTGGTCCGATGCCAGCGGCTGCAACTGGCCGCCGCCATCGTGAAGGATGCCCACGGTGGCGTCGAGACCGAGCTGCCTGGCGCGCAAAGCAATCGTGCGCGCGTCCTCCGGATTGCGCACCGGGCTTCCCAAAACGGAATTGACCGTAACCGCGAATTCGGCGTTCCCGGCCAGCCATTCGAGCTTGCGGTCCAGTACCTTCAGGCTTTTCTTGGAGGTCTCGTCGGGATTGACGTTGTCGATACTGATCTGCAGGTAGTCCAGACCCGCGCGATTCAGCCGGCGAATGCGCTCGACGGTCAGCAGATAGCCGTTGGTGATGAGTGTGGCGATGGCACCGCGGTTCCGGATGCGGCGAATGATTTCATCCAACTCCGGGTGCAGCAGCGGCTCGCCGCCGCTAATGGTGATGATGGTGGTGCCGAGTTCAGCCAGCCGATCCACGCGCCGCAGCATTTCCGGAAGCGGAACCGGCGCGGATACGGCGTCGAATTCATTGCAATACGTGCATGCCAGGTTGCAGCGGCGAATGGGTACAATGTGCGCCAAAATGGGGTGGTGTTTAGAAGCCATCGCGCGCGCAAACATGCGCGACTCGCGCAATCGCCGGCCCACGGACCTTGCCCGCCGCCGCAGGGAGCGGCTGAAATCCACCCAACGCAGCATCTCTCTCTTAATTTATTCTGAATAGCAGACCGGCGGGAACCGCTTGGGACACATTTATTCTCTGTTACGCTGGTGATACCTTGCACGAAGCTGGCTCGCTCCAGATGAAAGCCGCGGATTCGCCCCGACTAACGGCGAGTCGCGTACCGCGCGTAGCTTTCCTAACCGACACCTTCCATGAGGTGAACGGGGCCGCGCGTACCTGCCGGGAATTGACCGCTTTTGCGCTACGGCGGGGTTATCCCTTCTTCAATGTGCGCTTCGCCCGCCGTGAGACCCTCCAAAATCGGGGCCCGTTCTGGACGATGGAACTGAGACGCAGCCCACTCGCCATCGGCGTGGACCCGGACCTTCGCTTCGACCTAACCTTCTTTCGCCTGTTGCGGCCGATCGAGCGGCGCTTGCGTGAGTTCGCGCCGGATCTGATTCACGTGGTCGGGCCCGGCGAGTTGGGCATCCTCGGAGCGATCGCCGCCTGGCATCTCGGAGTTCCGCTGATCGTGGGATGGCACACCAACATCCACGAATATGCAGCCCGCCGCCTCCCGTTCGGTGGTCCGAAGTTTCGGGGCCGCATCGAGGAGTTCGTCCTAGGCCAGATCCTGCGTCTTTACGAGCGGGGAGCGGTGTTGCTGGCGCCCAGTCCCGAATTGGTGCAGTTGCTGCAATCCCGCACTGGAAGGCGGGCCGTCCTGATGCTACGCGGCGTGGATACGGCAGCATTCTCTCCGGCACACCGGCGGCGAACCGACGGGACATTTGTAATTGGCTACATCGGCCGCCTGATGATTGAGAAAGGAGTGCGCTTCTTTGCCACGCTCGAGCGGTACCTCCAGAACGCCGGGGTGCGGGATTTCCGCATTTTCATGGCGGGCTGGGGTTCGGAAGAGCGATGGCTCCGGCGCAACCTGCGGAACGCCGAGTTCCAGGGAATTCTTGACCCCGAGTCGCTAGGGAAGGCGTACGCAGACATGGACCTCTTTGTGTTCCCGTCGCGCACCGACACATTCGGCAATGTGGTGCAGGAGGCGCTGGCCTCGGGTGTGCCGGCGATTGTCGCGGACAGCGGCGGACCGAAGACCATCGTCGAGCAGGGTGTGACCGGCCTGATCGCATCCAGCGACGAGGAAATGTGCCAACAAGTGCTGACGCTGATGCGCAATCCGGCGGAGCGAATCGCAATGGGAGCCGCGGGGCGTGCGCGCATGCTCACGCGGAGCTGGGACGATGTCTTCGAAGACGTCTACCAGGCGTATGCCGTCGCGCTCAATGGAGAAGCAGGCGGGCCGTGACGGCGTTCGCGAGTACGACGCAAACTCGGCCGCCTCCATAGAGCGAAACGAGAGCGAGCAGTTCGTCTGTTGGCGCTTTCATTCGAATCAGGTTTGTTTACCGCTAATCCCTCTTCTGTCACTGAAGTGTTATCCGTCTGTCACCTCCGTCTAACTGCACGCGAATACAGTGCAATGTGTACTTAAGGAGCCAATTCTTGCCACATTCGCACCGCTACCGAATCCTCGGCCTGCTTCTGGCAGGCGCGTTACAGCAACTCCCCGCCTGGGGCCAGATTGATTCCACGAACTGGGGCTCGCTCACAGCGCCGGTATTCGGGATGACTGAAAAAGCGCCTTACGCAGGCGCCGACCTTTTTGCCGGGCCGAACAAGTTTGGCACGTACTACAACGGGGTGCTCCCCAATGGCCGGATCGTGAAGCCGGCCGGAACCACGGTTCAAGTGGGGATGAACCCGTTAGGGATCGCGCTCACTCCAGACGGCGCGTATCTGGTCACGTCCAACGATGACGAGCGCGAAGGCGGTTTTACCTCGCTGCAGAGCACAACCAACGTCGGGGGATACTCCTTGTCTGTTGTGGACACCAAGTCGATGACGGTCGTGTCCCAGATCTCCACGGCCGGGACGTTCTTCATCGGTTTGCAGATAACCGGCACGGGCCCGTACACCGTGTGGGCCTCGGGTGGCCCCGAAAACAACGTGAAGCTGTTTACGATCTCGACTGCAGGTGCGATTTCAGTGGGCGCTCCCGCCAAGATCACAATCCCGCCGACCTTGCCCGCAACCGCCGGTTACGTCACGAACTACGAACCGGACGCTGCTCTAAGCACGGCCGACGCGAATGGCAACAAGCCGTCCATTCCAAGCGGGATGAGCGCTACGACGAATCCGAAGACTACGTTTCCGGCCGGCTCGGCCCTCAGCCCCGATGGCAAGTACTTGTATGTTGCCTGCAACGGCGATAACAGCGTGGCTGTGATCGATACGACGGCGCAGACCGTGGTGAAACAGGTTCCGGCGGGATATTTTCCCTATGGCGTCGTAGTCAGCCCCACCGGCGCCAAGATCGCGGTTTCGAATTGGGGAATTACGGAATACAAGTTCGCGAACCCCACATACGACCAGGCGACCGGCAAACTGAAGGCGGTTGGTACGACGGGCCAGAACGAGCCCACCGGATATTTCGTGCCTCCCACGAACACCACGGGCTCTAATCCAAAGACCTCCTCGGTTTCGATCATGGCCGTATCCGGCGGCGACGCAACGGGCCTGACCTCCCTGGGAGCCGTTTACCACGGCAACCCTCTAGATAGCCTGAGTTCGGTCGGCGACACGCACCCAAGCGCGATGGCCATTGTCAAAAAGGGCTCTCTGGAAGTGCTATTCGTGGCCAAGTCCAATGACGACAGCCTCGGCATGGTCGTGCTGAACAGCAACCGCAAATTGCCGGATTTCAGCCTTGCGCCGGTGAGCATTTCGGTCAAACCGCCCTTGCGCGGCTCATACCCAAATGCGCTGGCCGTCTCGCCCGACAACACCGTGCTCTACGTCGCAGAGGCCGGACTTAACTCGGTGGCAGTGATCGATGTGAGCTCTCCCATGTCCCCCAAGCTGGTCGGCCGGATTCCGACCGGCTGGTATCCGACGGCACTGGCAGTGAGCCCGGATGGCAAATCCCTTTACGTAAGCAATGCGAAGGGAATCGGCGAAGATATCAATCCCGGCACCAGCACGATGAGCGATGCCGCGCCCACGGGCGTTGCCTCGTATAGCGGCGTCGATAGTAATTACATCTTCGGTACCGTGCAGAAGGTCGATCTCACTCAAACGATCGACAACACCACAGTGCTGAGTTATAACTATGCGACAAATACTCCCACCGACGTCAGCATCGTGCCGGCGGGCGGCGGGCCCTCGCCGAAGATCAAACATGTATTCTTCATTTTGCAGGAGAACAAGACCTTCGATTCCATGCTCGGTAACCTGAAGAGCCGGTTTGGAGCGTACGCCAGCACGACCTTCAACGACAAGACCGGCGCGGCATACACGAACGGGCAGTATACGGGCGTGGCGCTCAATCTTCAGACGCTGGCCACCAAATTTGCCGCGGCAGCGAACTATTATTCGGACTCGGAAGAGAGCGACGCCGGACATCAGTTCAGCGCTTCCGGGACGGCCACCGACTACACCGAAAAGACGCTGTTAGTAAAGAGCGGCCGCGGCCTTCTGGTCAACAAGAATTTTGAACCGGAAGACTATCCGGAAGCCGGATATATCTTTAACAATGCCGCGCGTCATGGCCTCACTTTCAAAGATTACGGCGCCATGATCCGCATCCAAGGCACCGACACTGGGACGAGTGCGCCGACCTGGTTGAATGACCTTACCAGCGGCCTGGCAGGGTACCCCGTGCTGCAGAGCGACAACTTCACCGTGACCCAGCCGCTTAAGAACGCCGGCGATGTGGTCAGTGAAACCCAGGGGCTGGGACAGTCGTATTTCATGAACCTGCCGATTTTGGCGGTTTTGGGCAGCAACAATCCCAATGGGGAGCCGCGGCTCGATCACTACTATCCCGGGTACAACTTCAATATTTCGGACCAGCGCCGCGCCCAGGAATTCGCCGCCGATCTGGATGGCATGATCGCGCAGGGCACCGTGCCGCAGTTCCTCTATATCTATTTGCCGAATAACCACACGGGCGGCGTGCAGGCGCCGAATGCGAAGGCGATCACAACCACCACTGGAATCCAGCAGATCGCGGACGGCGACGTGGGACTGGGAATGGTAGTGAATCACATCATGAACAGTCCGCTCTACTACGACCCCGCAACGGATACAGGTAGCGCCATATTCATGACGCAGGACGATGCGCAGTCTTCACTCGATCACATTCACCCGCATCGGACGCCGCTGGTCGTAGTAAGCCCGTTCGCCAAACCGGCGTATACCGGCCTGAAGCATTATTCGACCGCATCCGTCGTGAAGACGGAGGAACTTCTGTTGGGCCTTCCGCCCAACAACCTGGGCGACCTGTTCGCCACCGACTTGCGCGATCTGTTCCAGCCAACTTACAACGGAATCACGGCCTCGAGTATCACGGTAACGAAACCGAACTACGTCTCCACTGTCGAGGGGCAGAAGGTTTGGGCGCTGGTGAGCAATCTGGACACCTCGTCGCCTGACCAGGACAGCGAGCGGCTGGGCCTGCTGACCCGGCTCTCGATGGAAGCGGACTCGCTGCATCGCGAGGCGGACGCCAAACACCAACTCCGGACCCGCGCTTATCGCAAGAAACAGCAGAAGATTTATCAAGATGCCGTGCGGATGGTAAACGGGGCCGCCGACAAGGACGACCGCTAGCCTTTCCTAACGCGTTGCATGAGGGGCCTTGGGCCGGCTTATCTAGAGCCGAAGCCCGAGGCCTTTTTTCGATAAGGAGCTCCGGAGCTGCTTGAAAGATGAATGTTGTTTAACGGGAATGAGCGCAATTTCGGACATGCGCCGGGTTAGAATCTCGGTTGAGGAGGGAAGGCTGCGATGTTCAAACTAGCGCTTCCATCGATCATTTTGGTGGGCGGCTTCGTGATCTGCACTTCATCGGTGTACGGCACGCCCGATTACGCCAAGAAAGAAAAGAAGTCCTGCACCACGTGCCACGCCAAAGTTGTGGGCGACAAGGCGGAGATGGTTAAGAATCTCAACCAGACCGGCACCTGCTACAAAGATAACGACCATTCCCTGGCGAAGTGCGCGAAGTAGTCGCAGCCGTTGCGGTCTGAACAGGCGATTGCTTTGCCCCCGGCCTGTTACGCCGGGGATCCCCACCCAACTCTACAGATTCGACTGACTCACGACTCAGTGTCTGGCGGAACACCGGATCCGCGATCCCTCCACCCGCTGCTGCTTTGAGCGTGTGTTCCTGCGCCGGGTGCGCTTTAGCGCAACTTGGGCGCCGAACCACTCCACAAATTGCGCGCGCCCGTCCGTCTATACCCGAACCAGTGAATTGGCGGGTTTTCCTCGATTGCTGCGCTAACCAGGACGGGGGGCCAAAACGTGAACACGCTTTGGGCAATCGCAATTTTGGCGGGCAGCCTCACGCATGCGGAGGGAAACGGGGCCCCGGCGGGGGAGCAGGTTCCCGTCTGCATCGAAAGCATCAGCTCTACCATCATCTCCGTGACATTAGCCCAAGGAATCGTCAGCAGGATGTTCGCAGACACGGGTGTGCAATTCGACTGGCGCAATGCGCGATCCTGTGCGCCGGTGATGGAGCAAGCGATCCTCGTCAGCTTCTCATTGCAGACTCGGGACAACGACCACCCCGGCGCTCTCGCCTATTCGCAGCCGTTTGAAGGCCATCACATTCGGATTTATTATGACCGGGTGCGCCGCATGCTGCCGTCCGGCAACTTCGAGATTTTGCTGGCTCACGTGCTGGCCCATGAAATCGGGCACATGCTGGAGGGAACGGACCGGCACTCCGCCGCCGGTGTGATGAAGGCGCGGTGGGGCGACCAGGACTACGCGCTGATGTCGCGGAGCCCGCTTCGGTTTACGGAGGCCGACATCCGGCTCATCCAGCTCGGCGTGAGATATCGGCGGGCCTGGCTCGCGGCGGCGGGGAACGGGGTCATGGCGAGGCGCTAAGCGTCTCTGGGGTCAGACGCAGGCTCGCCTCACATTTCCTGAGCTTTGTGCGATGCAAACGTGGGGCAGGCTTCAGCCTGCGGCCGACTTTCAGGCGGCCCGTGGCGATTTGTTAGGCGAGCTCTTTGCACCGCGCCCAGCCGTTAGGCGCGCGTATTGATGGGCGCCGGGTGCGCGGCTTCAAATGCCGCGATCTCCGCCTCGTGTTGCAGCAGGTAGCCCAGTTCATCGACGCCGGTCAGCAGGCAGTGTTTGGAAAATTCGTCGACCGGAAATTTCACCTGCCGCCCGCCGGGCGTGGTCAGGGTCTGGTTCGGCAGGTCGATCTTCACCACTGCGTTCGGGTCCTTGTCTACGGCGGCGAACAGCTCCGCGTGCACGTCGGCCGGCACGATTACCGGCAGCAACCCGTTCTTCAGCGAATTGCCGCGGAAGATATCGGCGAACGAAGTGCTGATTACAGCGCGAAAACCGTATTGCGTGAGGGCCCAGGGAGCATGCTCGCGCGAACTGCCGCAGCCGAAGTTATCGCCTGCGAGCAGCACCTGCGCGCCCTTCACGCCGGGCTGATTGAGAATGAAATCGGGATTCGGATTCCCCTGGCGGTCGTAGCGCCAGTCGCAAAACAGGTTGTCGCCGAGGCCTTCTTTCGAAGTCGTCTTCAGAAATCGCGCCGGAATGATCTGGTCGGTGTCGATGTTATTCATCGGGATCGGCACCATGCGGCTTTCCAGGTTCTCGAATTTCATAACAGAGTCCTCACATCCGTCACTACGCCGGTAATCGCGCTGGCTGCGGCGGTCAGGGGGCTGGCGAGAAAAGTGCGCGCCCCAGGCCCCTGGCGTCCTTCGAAATTGCGGTTGCTGGTGGACACGCTGTACTGACCAGGGTCGACCATATCGCCATTCATGGCCAGGCACATGGAGCAGCCCGGTTCGCGCCATTCGGCGCCGGCCGCCCGGAAGATCTCCGGCAGCCCTTCGGCCACGGCCTGGCGCTTCACCTCCTGGGAGCCGGGGACAACCAGTACGCGGACCTTGGGATTCACTTTGCGGCCCTTCAGAATGCCGGCGGCCGTGCGCAGATCGGAGATCCGCGAATTGGTGCAACTGCCGATGAAGACGACGTTCACCGGGTGGCCTACCAACGGCTTGCCCGGTTCCAGGTTCATGTACTGGAGCGCTTTTTCGAGCGTCGCGCGCTGCACCGGATCGGAGATCTGCGACGGCGTGGGCACCGCCGAGTTGATCGCCATACCCATCCCCGGGTTGGTGCCGAACGTGATCATGGGCTCGAGCTGATCGCCCTCGATCGTGACCGAGCGATCGTAAGTCGCGCCGCTGTCGGTGGGGAGTTGTTTCCAGCGGGCGACGGCAGCGTCCCACGCGGCGCCTTTCGGCGCGTGCGGGCGGCCGTGGAGATATTCGAACGTGGTATCGTCGGGCGCGACCAGGCCGGCGCGCGAACCGGCCTCGATCGACATATTGCACACGGTCATCCGCTCTTCCATGGAGAGCGCGCGGATGGCGGGTCCGGTATATTCAAACACGCAGCCGGTGCCGCCGCCGATGCCAATCCTGGCGATCAGCGCGAGGATGATGTCCTTGGCCGCCACGCCCGGCTTCAGCGTTCCGTTCACCTGCACCTGGTAGGTCTGCGACTTGAGTTGCAGCAGGCATTGCGTGGCGAGCACGTGCTCCACCTGGCTGGTGCCAATCCCGAACGCCAGCGCCCCGAAGGCCCCGTGCGTGGCGGTGTGGCTGTCGCCGCACACCACGGTCATACCCGGCTGCGTCAGGCCAAGCTCGGGGCCAATGACGTGCACGATGCCCTGGCGGTCGCTGTGGATTCCGTAGAAGGGAATGCCGAATTCCTTGCAATTTTTCTCGAGCTGCTCGAGCTGCTTGCGCCCCAGTTCATCCACGATGGGCAGAGAGCGGTCGGTCGAAGGAATGCTGTGATCGACCGTGGCCAGCGTCAGATCGGGACGGCGCACCTTCAGGCCGCGCTCGCGCAGGCCTTGAAACGCCTGCGCGGAGGTGACCTCGTGCGTCAGATGGAGGTCGATATAGATCAGCGCGGGCGCGCCCGGCTGCTCGTGAACAACGTGCGAATCCCAAAGCTTTTCGATGATCGTGCGTGGCATAAATCCCTTTTTCGTGCGCAAGGCGGAGCCTTACGCCACTAGATGGCGGCGCAGACGGCTTCGCCGACCTGTTCGGTGGTGGCGGGTGCGCCGGGCGGACGCAGGTCCGCGGTTACTTTTCCGCTGCGCAGCACGGCTTCGATAGCTGCATCTACGGCGGAGGCTTCTTTCTTCAGACCAAAACTATATTCCAGCATAGCCGCTACGGAGCCGACGGCGCCGAGCGGGTTCGCCTTGTTCTGCCCGGCGATATCGGGGGCCGAACCGTGTACCGGCTCGTAGAGGCCCACCCAGGCGCCGGATGCTTTCTGATCGCCAATCGAGGCTGAAGGCAGCATGCCGATGGAGCCCGCCAGTACTGCCCCCTCGTCGCTCAAAATATCGCCGAACATATTCTCTGTCAGGAGAACGTCGAACTGCCGGGGATTGAGCACGAGTTGCATGGCGCAGTTATCCACCAGCAGGTGATCGAGCGTGACATCCGGAAATTCCGGCGCGACCTCCGTCACCACGCGGCGCCAGAGCTGCGAGTTTTCGAGCACGTTCGATTTATCCACGGAAGTCACTTTCTTCCGCCGGTTGCGTGCGAGCGAAAACGCCATGCGGGCCACACGCTCGATCTCGGGACGCGTGTAGGTCATGGTATTTACCGCGCGTGTCTCCGCGCCGGTGCCGGTGATGCCGCGCGGCGTGCCGTAATAGATTCCGCCGGTCAGCTCGCGCACGATGATCATATCGGTGCCCTCCACCAGGTGATTCTTCAGCGGAGAGGAATTGAGCTGCGATTGGTACGCGCGCACCGGGCGCAGGTTGGCGTAGACGCCCAGGATCTTGCGAATTCCGAGCAGGCCTTTTTCGGGGCGTTTGTCCGGCGGCACATTATCGAATTCCGGCAGCCCCACGGCGCCCATTAGCGTGGCATCGGCCTCTAATGCCAGCCGCTCGGTGTCGGCAGGCAGCGGCGTACCCGTTTTGTGAATGGCAATGCCACCGAGCAGCCCTTCGGTGATCTTCACCGTGTGATTCCACTTGCTGGCGACGTGGCGGAGCACGCGCACGGCTTCGCGTGTGACTTCGGTGCCGATACCGTCGCCGGGGAGAACGAGTATGTTCAGGTGCATTCGTTAGTCCACCGCCACCTGGGCCTTCTGACCCTGGTGGATCAGCGCGACGATTTCTTCGTCCATGAGGCCCTTTTTGCGGTGGTCGGCCACCGAGGTGAACCGGTGGTAGAGGTTGTCGAGCTCCTCGCGGTTGAGCTCGAAGCCCAGATCCTGGCAGCGCTTGAGCAGTGCGTGGCGGCCGCTATGCTTGCCCAGCACCAGCTTGCCTTCGGGAACGCCCACCGACCGCGGGTCGATGATCTCGTAGGTGGATTTTTCTTTCAGATAGCCATCCTGGTGGATGCCGGCTTCGTGGGCGAACGCGTTGCGTCCCACGATGGCTTTATTGGGCTGCGGCCCGAAGGTGATGATCGAGCTCAGCATCTCACTGGCGGAGAATAGCTGCTCGGTGTGGATTCCAGTGTGATACGGGTAGTAGTCGGGCCGGGTCTTGAGAATCATCACGATCTCCTCCAGCGATGCGTTGCCGGCGCGCTCGCCGATGCCATTGATGGTGCATTCGATCTGCCGCGCGCCCGCTTCCACCGCGGCGATGGAGTTCGGAACGGCGAGCCCCATGTCGTCATGGCAATGGACGCTCACCACCGCGCAATCGCCCAGAGCCTTTACGAGACGGCTGATGAGCGCGCCATACTCCGCCGGTACGGAGAAGCCCACCGTATCGGGAATATTCACCGTGCGCGCGCCCGCCGCTACTACGGCGCGGCTGATCTGCTCGAGGAAATCGGGATCGGTCCGCGAGCCATCCTCGGCCGAGAACTCGACGTCGTCCACGTGACGGCGCGCCAGCTCCACCGCCGCTACGGCTTCTTCGAGAACCTGCTGGCGCGATTTCTTCAGCTTATATTTCAGGTGAATGTCGCTGGTCGCGATAAACGTGTGAATGCGCGGCCGGCGTGCATGCTTCAAGGAAGCGGCGGCGCGCTCGACATCCATGGTGCACGATCGCGCCAGCGCGGCTACGTGCGCCCACGGAAACTCGCGGCTGACCGATTCTACGGCCTCGAAATCGCCTTCGGAGGCGATCGGGAAGCCCGCTTCGAGAATGTCTACGCCGAGCTCCACGAGCTTACGCGCCATGCGAAGCTTCTCGGAAACGGTCATGCTGCAGCCCGGAGACTGTTCCCCGTCGCGCAGCGTCGTATCGAAGATATATACGCGATCGCTCATGGAATTCACCAATAGGAGCATTATCCCGGGCTGGCTCCGATTTGGCAAATTTATAATATTAGCAGTATGCATTAGCGGGTGTTATGATGGCCCGAGCGTCCGATGGAGCTATATTCCCTGCAAGTCTTCCTCACCGTGGCTACGGAAAAGAGTTTTTCCCGCGCCGCCGAAAAGCTGCTGCGCACGCAGCCGGCTGTTTCGCTCGCCCTGCAGCGCCTCGAGCAGGAAATGGGCGAAAAGCTGATCGACCGCTCCGGCAAGGAGTTGATCCTCACTGATGCCGGCCGCACCGTACTCGAGTACGCCCGCAGGTTTCAGAGCCTCCACCAGGAGCTGGACAATTC
>CAYMHP010000019.1:0-33225 GCA_964390225.1 uncultured Solibacteraceae bacterium | reverse complement strand
CTTCGGCCTGCTCCATTAGCCCGTCGACCAGCGCGCGCGCCGCATCGAGATCGGCACCTCGAATCGCCCGCGGAGTCATGGCCTCCTGCACCTTCTCAACGAACGGCCCGCGATTCTTCACTGTCTGCGTTAGAAAAGCCTTCGCAGATTCCATCACCTCCGGGGTGTTTGCCTCAAATGCCCCCCAAAAACCTGCGGCATCGCCGGTCGGTTTGATATCCCTTCTTTTGTAACTTAGGAATCGACCGAATCTCGAGTCTAACGGGTTATAACGATATTGGCCCAACCAATCGATAGCCGAATCCTCGAAGGCCCGGCAGATTTCCTCGATCAGGCGGAGCCGGTATTCGCGGCAATATCGCAACTCCCACCAGACGTCAGCAGCAAATACAGGATGCGCGTAGAACGCTCGAATGATGCCGGCCCGCCGCGCCATCCCAGGCTCTTCATCGAGCGAAACTCCGTTTGGCGTAGGAAGGCGGTCTAACACCTCCTCAATATCCGGGTGATCCGCCAGTTCAACAAAATAATCCAAAGAAAACCCACCCCCAAAAGGGATGGGGTCCATTCTAATCCCATTCAGGAATAAATCAAACCCCAGCAAAACGGGGTGCGACCGCGGGTATTTCGGGTATTTTGCCTATCTGCGCCCCTGCAAAATTTCTTAGATAAACAGGTCTCATTTTGTCGATATGGAGATTGTGAGCGATACTACTGCGATTCCCCCGGCCCCCTTGGATATCAGCCATCGCGGGGCAGGGCGCCCTCCCGCCAAGCACAGTAGCCCTGACTACGTGCAGATGACTGTTTACGTTCCAAAGACGGTTCGGAACTCGGTGAAGATGCGCCTTTTTCAGGAAGGGCTCGAAATGAGTGCTCTAGTGGAAAGGCTCCTCAGAAACTGGCTCACGACCAATATGCCAGATAAGGATTGACTCTATGAAACGATCACGTGGGCAGGGAGAAAGGGCCGCCCAATTTCCGCGCGGTCACTTTCTACAAGGCCGCGCCCGACTCCTCGAATCGGTTTTGGCTGCCGGTTTGTCAGCCACCGCCGCGCTCTGGGCACAGGACCCGGTCCAGACCGATTTGAGCCGGATGGATCTGGAAGACCTGATGAACGTGAAGGTCACTTCGGTTTCCAAACGCGAACAGAGCCTGTCCCGAACGCCGGCGGCAGTATTCGTCATCAGCCAGGAGGAAATCCGGAGGTCCGGCGCCACGTCCATACCTGACCTCCTACGCATCGTTCCCGGCGTTGACGTTCAACAAATTGACGCCAATGCATGGGCCATCAGCATCCGCGGATTCAACTCGCGTTACTCGAACAAAGTGCTGGTGCTCATCGACGGCCGCACAGTGTATACACCCTCCTTCTCCGGCGTGTTCTGGGAACAGATAGATATGCCATTGGAAAACATTGACCGAATCGAGGTGATCCGCGGCCCCGGAGCGACGGTTTGGGGTGCCAACGCGGTGAATGGGGTGATCAGCATCTTCACGAAATCCTCGGAAGACACCAAAGGAGGACTGGTGAGCGCCGCCGGCGGATCGCTACTGCACGGCCTGGGCACAGTGCAATACGGCGGATCGGCAGGAACGAAAGGAACATACCGAATATTCGGCAACGCGTTCCATATTGGCAACTCGGCCAGGTCCGATGGATCGGCGGCGGACGACCATTGGTCGAGGAGCCACGCGGGGTTCCGTTCCGATTGGGACCTCTCCAGCCGCGATTCCCTGATGGTGCAGGGCGATCTGTTTGCGAATCAAGCCAGCCAGACGCGTCGCAGCAGCTTCCTGCCGACAGCGTACGATCGCACCTTCCACCAGAGCCTGGATACCGCGGGCGGCGACGTCCTGGCGCGTTGGAACCACACGTTTGCCGGTGGATCGCAGACCTCCTTCCAGAGCTATTACGATACGTACCGGCGCACGGACTTGGGAGTTCCCGAAGTGCTCAGGACATTTGACCTTGACTTTCAGCATCATATTACCGAAGGGGATCGGCACGAGCTTGTCTGGGGTCTCGCCTATCGGGTGAGCAACTCCGCTCTTTCGCCTGGCTACTCCATCGGCTTCACGCCTCCTTCCCGGACCGATCACCTGTTCAGCGCGTTCTTACAGGACGAGATCCGTCTCTCGGATGCCTTCTGGTTTACGCTCGGATGCAAACTGGAGCACAACGCATACACCGGAATCGAAACCGAGCCCAGTGTGCGCCTGGTTTGGAATGCACCCGGGAACCGGCATACGGTTTGGGCTGCCGCCTCGAAAGCGATCCGCCAACCGGCCCGGCTGGATACGAACATTGCCGTGGATCTTCAGGAAATCGCGATTAGCGCTGATTCGGTCCAAATGCTCCGGCTTTTCGGCAATCCGCACATTAAAGACGAGGAGCTACGCGATTACGAGTTAGGTTATCGGTCCGAATTCTCCAAGAGAGTTTCGCTGGACGTCACCACCTTCTTGAGCTTCTATCGGCATTTGGAAACCGTCGAACCGAGGCCGTTGGCAGTCATTCCAGGCCTACCCGTCCGATTCGAAATCCCGATGCTGTTCGACAGCAAGTCACATGCAGTGGATTGGGGTGGAGAGGTATCCCTGAACCTGGAGATGACCTCGCGCTGGCGGATCAGCCCGGGGTACTCCTACTTGCATGCCGCCATACGGCAGGATCCCTCATCTCAAGGATTCGCTTCGTATAGCGTTGCAACCGGCTTCCCGGAACACATCTCTCAGATCCGGTCTATGGTGAACCTGTCGCGGAACACGGAGTTCGATCAATCGCTGTACTACACAGCCCGGCTGCCCGGTAGCAGCATTCCGGGTCATGCGCGTCTGGATCTCCGCATGGCGCGCCGGTTGGGCGAGTCGACGGAAATCAGCGTGGTCGGTCAAAACCTCCTTCGGCCGCGAGCCGCGGAGTACGGTGATTCGTGGGGTATTATCGGAACCCAGGCAGTGCGGAGTGTTTACGGGAAGATCACGTGGAGATTCTGAAACCGAGCGATGCGCAGCCGGATCTCGAGAGAACAGGTTCCGACCGCCGTCTCGCCTCGTTTTTCGGCGGGCTTCACATCCGAGATTGTTTCCGATTACTCGTTGTTCTCCGGCTGATCGTCTCCCCGATTCTGTTGGGGCAGATCGACGAGTACCAGGTGAAAGCATTTTTCTTATATAACTTCGCGAAGTATGTGGACTGGCCCTCCCACAGATTCAACTCCGCCGCGGATCCGCTCGTGATCTGCATCCTTGGGCAGAACCCATTCGGCGGAGGGCTCGAGCAGGCGGTCCATGGGAAGGCAGTGGAGGGCAGAACGGTAGTGGTCCACCAAATATCCGATCTTCATCCACAATGCGATTGCCACATTCTCTTTGTCGGCGCGTCCGAGCGCAAGCGGTTCCGATCGTCATCCGCCCTGATCCGGGGTTCTGGCGTGTTGACGGTCGGGGAAAGCGAAGGATTCGCCAGCGACGGCGGAGTGATCAACTTCAAGGTGGAAGAAGGCAAGGTTCGTTTCGAGATCAACCTAGACGCCGCCGGCCAGGAGCAGCTCCATATCAGTTCCAAGCTCTTGAGCCTGGCCCGTATCGTGAAGAAATAAGGGAAAACACGGTGAAGGCCGCAACCAAAATCCGGAACCTGCCAATCAGACAGAAACTTCATCTGATGATCATGGTGACCGTCTGCATTGCCTTGATGCTTGCATGTGGCGCGGTTCTCATTTACGACCATCTTATCCTTTACCGTTCCATGGAGAACGATCTGGCCGTGGTGGCGGAGATTTTCGCGTCCTACACTACGGCCGCGATCACATTTGACGATTCCAAAGCAGCTCAAGAAATTCTCTCCGCACTCAAGGCCAAGCCGTCGATAGAATGCGCAATCATTTATTCATCCGACGGCAGAGTTTTTGCATCCTACACGCGCACGAAGAACAAACGTGATTACCCGCCTCCCCGCTTCAAGTCTGGTGCGATTTGGAGCGAGGGGAACCGGCTTAAGGTATTCAAGCCCATCATGGCGGGTCAACCCATCGGTGCTATCTATATCGAGTCGGATATGGATGAAGTGTATCAACAGTTGAAGCGATCCGCCGAAACCAGTTTCGCAATTCTGATAGCTGCTTCTCTGTTGTCCTTGGCATTGGCGTCGAAGCTGCAGACCGTCATCTCGGAGCCGATCCGCCGACTATCCGAGACAGCCAAACTCGTTTCTATTCACAAGGACTACACGGCACGAGCGTCCAAGCTCGTGGACGATGATCTCGGCGAGCTCACAGACACATTCAACGGAATGCTTGCAGAAATAGAAAGTCGCGACGCCAAATTGCTCGAGCACCAGGGCCGCCTCGAACACGAGGTCGCGAACCGCACTGCCGAGCTTGTGGAGGCTCGCGACAAGGCCGAGGCCGCGAGCCGCGCCAAGAGCGAATTCCTGGCAAACATGAGCCACGAGATCCGGACCCCTATGAACGGCATTATTGGCATGACGGAACTCGCCCTGGATTTCGCCGTCTCCGAGGAGCAGCGCGATTACTTGAACACCGTCCGGACCTCGGGAGAGTCGTTATTAAACATCATTAACGACGTCCTGGACTTCTCGAAAATTGAGGCGGGCAAGTTCACGTTGGAGAGCCGCGAGTTCAACGCTGACGAGATCCTAGAGGAAGTCATTCGAATGATGGCGGTCGCGGCGCACGAGAAAGGGCTGGAGTTGCTTTATGACAATCCATTGGATCTGCCCGAAATCGTGATTGGTGATCCGGGAAGGTTGCGCCAGGTTGTAGTGAACCTTCTTGGAAATGCCATCAAGTTCACCGAAGCGGGTGAGGTATGTCTTGCGGTCGTTGAGGTACAACCCAACGAGCACGGTATAGCCGTGCACCTCTTGGTTTCCGATACGGGGATTGGGATTTCGCAGGAATGGCAGGAGCGTATCTTTGCCGCTTTTGTTCAGGCGGACGGATCCCATACGAGGCGATACGGCGGCACCGGTCTCGGATTGTCGATTTCATCGCGGCTGGTCGGTTTCATGGGGGGGCGCATGTGGGTGGATAGCGAAGTCGGCCGCGGCAGCACGTTTCATTTCACGGTCAATTTCGGCGTTGCAAATCCCCCGTGTTTGCGGCCACGAATACCGGAAACGGAAAGTCTGTGCGATCTCCCTGTTTTGGTCGTTGACGATGATGCGACGAATCGTCGAATTCTGCGCGACACCCTGCTGCACTGGCACATGCGGCCTGTTCTGGCCGACTCGGGAGATCATGCGGTGGAAATCATGCGTCAACGTGCTGCCGCTGGGAACCGCTTCGCTCTGCTGCTGGTCGATATTCACATGCCCGGGATGGACGGTTTCACCCTGGCCCGACACGTTCAGCAAGACCCAGCGCTGGCGGGTCCCCGCATCGTGATGCTCAGTTCGCTGAACGTCAGGTCGTTAAACCCGGAACTTCGCTTAAACGGCCATTTCGTGATGAAACCGGTAACGCGGCCAACTCTCCTCAAGACGATCTTGACGGCGCTGAAGGACGTTCCAAAACCACCGGGAGCGTCGCCCGGCCCGCACCTGGCGAAAGCCGGACGTGCACTGCACGTTTTGCTGGCGGAAGACAACGCCATAAACCAGAAGTTGGTGGCCCGTTTCTTGGAGAAGCAGGGGCACTCGGTCGTGGTCTCCCCAAATGGACAGGAAGCCCTGAATGCATTTGCGCGTGAATCATTCGATCTGATTCTGATGGACGTGCAGATGCCGGAGATGAACGGTTATGAAACCACTAGGGCAATTCGCAGCAAGGAACGGGGCACCAGCAAACACGTCCCGATCATCGCGCTTACGGCGCATGCGTTGAAGGGAGACCGCGAAATCTGCCTGGAGGCCGGGATGGACGATTACCTCGGCAAGCCTGTTCGCCTGGAACATCTGGTTGCCGTACTGGAGCGGTGGAGCAATCACGAGTCCGGGGTGACCCAAGAACTCTGAGAGTGACTTTCGTCGTTGCGTGCGTCCAAAGGGACGTGCTGGACGCCCGCCTTAGAGCTGCTGCTGATTGGCTGCACTCGTTTGTCGGAGAGCGAATCGCTCAATCAACTGAAGAGCGGCGAAACATAGCTCGCGGCCCGTCCATTTCAAGGACCGGCCGGGGCGACGACCACCGTAGACGCAGCCCCGACATACCTGTCCGCAGATGCGCTGATCGTCACCGTTCCGGGTTTGAGCCCCGCGATTTTCGGCGCGGTGGACATGGTCTGGCCCGGGGGGATAAGAATAAACACCGCCGACACCGTTGCGATCGACGGATCACTGCTGCCCAGCGTCACGAGAACACCTCCGGGCGCCGCCGGCGAAGGTAGTGAGACCGGGAAGGAGATTTGTCCTCCAGGATTTACGACTAGGCCCGAAGGCAGACCGATTCCTTGGCCAGCCACGTTCGTAAGGGCGAAAGCGGCGGTGGCCGAGAGGCCGGCCACAGACGCGCTGACCGTGAACGCGCCGGCAACAGAGTTTGCCGTCAGGGGTGGAGAGGTGGCCACCCCCGAGTTGTTCGTCAGCGCCGTGGCGGTGTTCGCACCCCCCGCAAACGTGGCGGTGGGGCCGCCGACGGGAGCAGCGAACGTCACGATAGCCTGAGATACCGGGTTCCCGGCCGCATCGCGAACGAGGGCTGCCAGTGGACTGGAGAAGGAGGTCCCGAGAACCGTGGTCTGCGGCGTTCCGCTAATGGCAGAGATGGAACCCGGCAACGCAGGCTGCACGATCGTGAGCGTGAAATTCGCGGATGCCGACTGCGTTGGGACGCTGGAATCGGTCACTTTGAACGACAGCGGAACGGCAGCCGCCGGCGCCAAGGGAGTTCCGTCGATCAGGCCCGTGACCGGGTTCAGGGAGAGGCCAGCCGGCAACGTGCCGGCCGAGACGCTCCAGCTATACGGAGGGACGCCGCCCATCGCAGTAAGCGCTTGTGAATAGGGCACCTTCACCTGTCCATTCGCAAGTGAAGTCGTGGTGATGGATAGGGGTGCCGAGCCGGCCACGCGCACCTGCACGACTCCAGGCAGCATGCCGACTGCCGACGCGGTCACGGATGCCGAGCCGGGTTTCAATCCAGTCATTTGTGCCCGCGTGGACGTTGACTGGCCTGCCGGAATCCAGAGATACCCCAGGTTGAGGGAAACCGTAGCGGGATCGCTGACGGTTAGAGTTACGGAAACTCCACCGTCGGGAGCCGGCGCAGACAGAGTCACCGGGAGCGCTGCCGGAGTTCCGCGATCGAGCGTCAGCGCGGGCGGAAGCATGATCGCCGTTGCGGCCTGCACGACCAGATTCACCGTGACGCTGTGCACCAGGGCCGCGCTGGCGCCCTGCACCGCGATCGAATACGAGCCCGGCGCAACGGAGGCGGACACCGCGAGTGTGACGGTGGATGGAGTCGAGATGGTGATCGACGTTGGCGAGAAGGACGCCGTAATACCGGCGGGTAACGCTACCGCGGTGAGACTTACGGATGCGGAAAAGCCATTCTTCGCCGTCATCGTGATCTGAGAAGTCCCCGAACCACCAGCCCGGGCCGAAACCGAAGGAGGAGATGCAGACAGGATGAAATCGGCTGCCGGAACAATCTTTAAGTTCAGCATAGCTGTGTGCAACAGCTTGCCGCTCGTCGCCTGAACCGTGACGGAGTAGTCGCCCCACGCCGCGGTTGGAGCAACCAGGAAGGTGAGATTCGAGTTCCCGGAGCCTGCGACGGACGGCGGATCAAAAACCGCGCTGACACCGGCAGGGACCCCAAGGGCCTCGAGATTTACGGAGCTCGAAAAACCGTTGACGCCGGTGATCGTAACAGCAAAGGGCGCAGACCCGCCCACCGGCACGTTGAGCACTGCCGGCGAAACGGAGACCCCGAAATCCCCAGGATTCACCGTTAAGTACAGGGTGAGCGAGCGAACCAAGCTGCCGCTCGTACCCGTGACCGTGATGGGATAGGTGCCGGAGGCAGTGAATGCCGCGGTCGACAGCGTGAGCGTGGAAGCGGCGGAAGAAACCACCGAACCGGGAGAAAAGCGCGCGGTGACTCCGGCAGGCAACCCGCTGGCAGTCAACAAGGCCGTGCCGCTGAACCCGCTCAAATTCACGAGCGAGATTTGAAAGGACACGGAGCCGCCCGCCTGCACACCCGCAGCCACCGGCCATGCCGACAACAGAAAGTCCGCTATCGCGGGTGCGCCACAGTACGCCAGTGCGCGTTCCACATTCAGGCGGCCGCCGGTTACCGTTTTCCCAGTTAACGATGGAACGGGATCGACGCTTTCGAGAAGCACCGTCTTGAGAGCGGCCGTGTTCAGCGGACACTTCGAAAGGACCAGAGCCGCCGCGCCGGCAACATGGGGAGCCGCCATCGAGGTGCCGCTCAGAAAGGCGTAGCCGTTGTTGAGAACGGTCGATTCGATGTCGACTCCCGGCGCGCCAAGGTGCACCCTCTGTGGTCCGTAGTTGGAAAACGGCGCGAGGTTGTCGCCATTGTCGGTAGCCGCCACGGCCATGACATTCGGAATACTGTAATTTGCCGGATAGACCGGGTTCACGTCGTTGTTCGATGAACTGTTCGCGGCCGCGGCAACGAACAGGATGTCGTTGGTATTCGCATTGGTGATTGCCTCGAACAAGGCGGTCGACATGGATGCGCTGGCAAAGCTGGCATTCAGAATCCGTATATTGACTCCCTGAGCTTTCATCTGGACGGCTGCGTCGATCGCGTTCACCAGGTCCGAGACTTGGCCGGTGCCGTACTGATTCAGGAATTTGAACGCGGCGATGGAAGTCGTCCAGTTTACGCCCGTAACCCCGAGGGAATTATTGCCCTGTGCGCCGATGATTCCGGCCACGTGCGTGCCATGCGTGTTGTCGTCGCGCGGATCGCAAGAGAGGCTCAGCGCGTTGAAGCCATGGCTGCCAGCGGGGCAGGTAATGATCAAGCCATTGAAACTGACCAGGTACGCCGCCTGAGCGGTCCAGATGTTCGCGGCCAGATCGGAATGGGTATAGTCCACACCGGTATCAAGCACCCCCACAGCGATGTTGGGCGACCCGACAGAAATGTCCCACGCTCTGGCGGCTCCGATATCGGCGAACGGAAGTCCCGACTGGCCATTGATGAGCTGGCCGCTGTTTTGAAGCGCCCACAGATTGTGGAAATCGGGGTCGTTCGGCACCATGTTCTGGGCGCGAATAACATAATTCGGTTCGGCCCAGTCGACCCACGGGCTCTGCCTAACGGCGTTCAAGAGATTGGGGATATTCTGAGAGCGCGATCTCACGCGCAGGAGTCCCGTCTGACCGATCGGCTGGACGAGATCAGCATCCAAGGTTTGCGCCAGGAGTGGCAATAACCCGGAGGCCCACGAATGTGCCTTGATCAGAACTTCACGCGCCGCGGCGTCCTGGCCTGCGACCGTTTCGATCTGCATCGCCTGGGCACTGGAAATGGCGGGCAGGGACAAAACAAGAACCGTAGCCCGCATCCACTTCAGTACTCGGCGACAGGGTTGGACGGAGGTGGTGCGACGGCCACGACCGGCGATTGAGCTGGCAACCGAAGGGTTTGGCCCCCGGACACCATTTAGTCCAGACATTCTTAGCCTCCTCTTCAAACACAAGAAGGGTTTGCCGGAATAGGAACCCGAATGCCCTCTCCAGGCACCGAATTCAACGGCAAAACGGCAGGCTGCGCTACCTTGGCCGGGGGCGTTCAGTAAGCCCCGGAACGAGTGAACCGAGTTCACCATCTCACCTCGTGCAGCCGTTGTCAAGAGATAAAAAGGTCCTATATAAGTAATATTTAGATAGGATGCGGCAGCCGGCGGTCCGTCGTATCGCGACCTGCGCTTTTAATTGCGCGGAAGTATAAATGCGGGTAGCCCACCCAGACAGAACGCCCCTGAAAAATCTCTCCGCGCCCGTCGAAACACCTGTAAATGCATGCAACTCGTTTCCTTGACCACCGAATGCCGGCGGGATATAATTCCCAAAGTTCAAAATGCATGCAAAAAGCGCTTGCTTCTTTGCATAGGGGTTTGGCTTTTGCGCTCACGCGCAGGGACTCGTTCGACTCGGTCAACAGCAGTAAAGCCTGAATTCAACGATTAGGATCGGCGGTTTATGAAACGGATTTCGACTACGTTGTTCGTTCGGCTATTTCTCTCGATCGCGTTCTGTTTCGGCGCTTTCGCGCAGTCAGTCTCGCAAATCTCGGGCACCGTTAAAGACGCCAGTGGACTGGGCGTCCCGGCAGCCCAGATCACCGTCACGCAAACCGATACCGGAGTGACCCGCACCACAGTCTCCGGCACCAGCGGCGCTTACTCGCTGCCGAGCCTGCCGATCGGCCCTTATCGCATGGAAGTCAAGAAGGAGGGCTTTACCACTTTCGTCCAAACCGGAATCGTGTTGCAGGTGGATACCGCTCCGACGATTGACCCGGTGCTGACAGTGGGCGCCGTTTCTCAGTCGGTGGAGGTTGAGGCAGCGGCGGCGATGGTAGAAAGCCACAGCAGCGGCGTCGGCCAGGTAGTGAACCAGCAGCAGGTGGTCGAGTTACCGCTGAACGGGCGGCAGGTGACGCAGCTCATCACACTCGCGGGTGGCGCCAACAGCGTCGCGTCGGGCTTTGGCCAGGCGCCGACGACCGGCAATCTGATGTCGAGCAAAAACTACCCCAATGAAGCGCTGGTGAGCGTCGCCGGCGGAATGCTCAATGGAACCACGTACCTGATGGACGGCGGGACGCACAACGACGTGTTCAACAATCTGAACTTGCCGTTGCCCTTCCCGGATGCGGTGCAAGAGTTCAAGGTAGAGACCAGCGCGCTGCCGGCGGAGTACGGACAGCACTCGGCGGGCGCGGTGAACGTGGTGACGAAATCGGGCACCAACGAGATTCACGGCGACGCGTTCGAGTTCGTGCGCAACGGCTATTTCAACGCGCGCGACTTCTTTGCGCCCGTCAACGACAATCTGAGACGCAACCAGTTCGGCGGCACAGTGGGTGCACCGATCAAGAAAAACAAGCTCTTCTTCTTTTTGGGTTACCAGGGGACGCTGATCCGTTCGGCGCCGGCGGCCACGCCGGCGGTGATTCCGACGCCATCGATGCTCGCCGGCGATTTCCGGGCATACGAATCGCAATGCTTCGGCACGCCGCAGACGTTGAAAGCGCCGTTTGTCAATAACGTGCTTCCCACCTCGCTGATCAGCCCGCAAGCGATCAACATGGCGAAGGCCTTTCCGGTTGGTCCGGAGCCTTGTGGAAACACAACGTACACGATGATCGCCAACCAGAACGAGCACATGGGTCTGGGGAAGATCGACTACCAGATCAGTGCCAAGCAATCGTTCTTCGGCCGGTATTTTGTGACGCACAGCCTGACGCCCTCGAGCTTCACTGGGACGGAATTGTCGGTTCAGAACGCAGGAACGGATGACATGGTGAACTCGCTGGTTTTGGGCCACACGTACATCGTCGGGCCGGGCGCCTTGAATACGTTCCGCGCCACGCTCGATCGCGTCGGCATCACGAAATTTCAAGTGCCGATCATCACGCCTTCCGGCATCGGGGTCCAAAACATCTACGAGCCGCTGCCCAACTACTCGAACATCAACATCACGGGTGATTTCTCGAGCGCGGGCGGGTTCGCGACTCCCGGGCTGGTCGCCACGACCACGTACCAGTTCAGCGACGACTTCAGCCTGATCAAGGGTTCGCATGAGATGAAATTTGGCGTGAACTATATCCGGCCCATGCAGGCGACGACATTTTGTGTTTACTGCAACGGGCTGTTTACGTTTAACGGCAACAATACCGGCAACTCCATGGCCGACTTCATCTCGGGCCGGCTGGATTCGTTTACGCAAATCAACGTGTCGCACGACAACGAGAAGTGGAATTATATCGGCCTTTACGCGCAGGACAACTGGAAGGTGAATTCGCGCGTAACGCTGAGTTACGGGCTGCGATGGGAGCCCTATCTCAATGGCCGCCTGCTTAACGGCCAGGTCTCGCATTTCGAGATGGCTGATTTCCTGAACAACGTTCATTCCACCGTGTACCCGAATGCGCCGGCCGGCACGCTGTACACTGGCGACCCCGGGTTTGACACCGGCGGCCGGCCCAACAAAACAAGCTGGCTGAATTTCGCGCCGCGATTCGGTGTGGCCTGGGATCCGAAAGGCGATGGAAAGACGCTGATCCGCGCGTCGTGGGGCATCTTCTATGACATGCCGCACACGCTGTTCTACTACAACTATGCGACGGAGCCGCTGTGGGGATCGTCGATCACCCTGGTGAATCCGCAGGGCGGCTTTGCCAATCCGTGGCTCGGCTATCCAG
Source organism: uncultured Solibacteraceae bacterium (assembly GCA_964390225.1). GTDB lineage: Bacteria > Acidobacteriota > Terriglobia > Bryobacterales > Bryobacteraceae > PSRJ01. The sequence goes on along the minus strand of CAYMHP010000019.1, from coordinate 20,839 downwards.
GAGGGAATCCATTCCCGACCACTCAGAACAGAAACACCCCTTACCCCACCGCCGGATATTACGAGAGCGTTCCGTTGAATGTGAAGAACACGTATGTAGAACAATGGAATCTCACGCTGCAGAAGCAGTTGGGATCGAGTTGGCTGGTAAAGGCGAGTTACCTGGGCAATAACACGGTTCATCTGTGGACCGACCGGGAACTCAACCCGGCCGTTTACGTGCCGGGAAATTGCGCTGCGGGGCAATATGGACTGGCAGCCGCGGGACCGTGCTCTACCACGGCCACCACACAGGCACGGCGTCTTTTCACGCAGTTGAATCCGGCACAAGGACCATACTATGGAACGGTCGAATTCCTGGATGACGGCGGGACCGCCAGCTACAATGCCCTGATTGTTTCCGCGGAACACCGCTTCGCGAAAAACTTCTCGATGCTGGCCAACTATACGCTGGCGCATTGCATCTCCGACTTACAGACGACCGAACTCTCCGGTCCTATTTATAACGACCCGTCTAACCGGCGGTACGACCGGGGGAACTGCACGTCCGTGGACGTCCGGCACAACTTCAATCTTTCGGCGGTACTGCGATCGCCGCATTACACGTCGAAGGCGCTGCAATGGATCGCGGGAGACTGGCAACTCGCGCCGATCGTCGGGGCGCACACGGGCGCCTACTTTACCGTGACCACCGGTCTCGATAATGCGCTGACCGGAATCAGCGCCGCGCAGCGCCCGAACCTGCTGCGGGCGAGCCCGTACTGCGCCAACCGGAACAATAATTGTTGGCTGGACCGCAACGCGTTTGGTTCGCCGGCGCCCGGAACGCTCGGGAACCTGGGCATCAACAACCTGGGAGGTCCGAACTATTTCAATGTGGACCTCTCGCTTTCGAGACGCTTCCGGGTCACCGAAAAACAATCCGTCGAGATCCGCGCCGAAGCGTTCAACATCGAGAACCGCGTGAATTTCCTGAACCCGGCCGCCGTCGGTCTGGTAGGCGGCACTTCCGGCTCGGCCCTGAACAGCAGCAACTTCGGCAAGATCCAGGCAGACGTCAGCCCGCGCATCATGCAATTCGCGATGAAGTACACCTTCTGAGCGGCTTGATCGCATCGCCGCAGGCTGCCTCTACCGTTCCGTTCCTGTCGAGCGGCAACGGTAGGGGCAGCCGTTGCGGCGAAAAACGTTTCCGCCTCCGCCTGTGGTGCAAAATGGGCATAATGCGCGAATATGGTGCGTGGCCCCGCCCTGCGATCTGCGCCGTTCCCGTCCTGTTCCTTCTCGCCTCCTGCGGCACACCGAAAGTCGTCGTTCCCGAACAGTTTCGCGTCGAGTTCCAGACGTCGCAAGGTAATTTTACGGTGGAAGCGATCCGGGCCTGGGCGCCGTTTGGAGTGGACCGTTTTCACGAACTGGTCCGCAAGCGCTACTTCGACGAAGGTCGCTTTTTCCGCGTAATCCCCGACTTCATCGCCCAGTTCGGCGTCCATCGCAAATTCGACGTGCATGCCACCTGGCGCACGCTATTCATTCCGGACGATCCGCCCAAGGAGAAAAACCTGCGCGGCACTCTCTCCTTCGCGAATTCAGGCCCCAACACCAGGGCCACGGAGATCTTTATCAACCTGGCCGATAACCAGAAGCTCGACGAAGACCGCTTCGTTCCGTTCGCAAAGGTGGTGCAGGGGATGGACGTTGTCGACAGGCTCTATTCCGGGTATGGCGAGATGCGCCCCATTGGTAAGGACATCGACCCCGGACGTGTGGAGGAGGAGGCCAACGAATACCTGGTGCCGCGCTTCCCCAAAATGGATTACGTCAAGCGCACCCGGTTTGTGCCGTAACGCCGGCGATGTTGTCGCCGGTGAATCGGCTGGCGGTGAACGTTCCGGGCTTGTTCCTCTTCAATCCCGCCACGCCGCGTCCGCCAGCACTACGGACGTCTCCACTTGCCGGTCGGATATCTTCCAATAGCGACTGAGAAGCCGCTCCTTTTGCTGCGGATCGACAACGTGAAAGCCGTGCTTCTCGTAAAAGCGGATGGCCCATACCGCGTCCGCCCAGGTCCCGATCAATACCGGCCCGCGCGCCAGCTCTCGCAAATGCGCGAGCATGCGCCCGCCGATCCCGTGCTTCTGGCTGCCAGTCCGAACGTACGCGTGCCGGATCAGGGTCACGTCGTCTACATATTGGATGCCCATCACGCCCGTGAGTGCGCCGTTCTCCTCATATGCCCAGAACTTCACCCCATCCTGCATCTCATGATCCAGTTCCTCTCGGGACATGTAGGGATCGGTCCAGCAATCTGCCGGGATGACGCCTCTGTAGGCCTCGGCGCCGTCATTGACGATCGACCAGATCGAATCGAAGTCTTCAACGTCGCAGCGGCGGATCATCGGTCGAAACGTAGACAGCGCAGGCCGGAAACTCAGCTCAGCTCGGATAATTCTTTGAACTGTCCGTTGCTATCGCCCAGCTTTTCGGCGGGCACACCCAGCTTGTTGAGCAGCGTGAGATGAAGGTTGGTGAGCGGCGTGTGCTCGGGGTATACGAGGTGGCGGCCGCCCTTCAGCGTCCCACTACCGCCGCCGACCAGGAAAGTGGGCAGCGGGCCGTGCGTATGCCGGTCGCTGTTACTGATGCCTGAACCGAAAAGAAGGACCACATGATCCAGCAGCGAGCCATCGCCGTCCGGCGTTTTGCGCAACTTCTCCAGATACTCGGCGAACAGGGTGATGTGATAGCGCTGAATCTTGCAGCACTTGTCCATCTTGTCGGGATTGTTCTGGTGGTGTGTCAGTGGATGGTGCGGCTCGGGCACGCCGATCTGCGGATACGGCCTCCCGGTCTGCTCGCGGCCATACATGAACGTGATCACACGCGTCAAATCCGACTGGTATGCCAGCAACTGCAAGTCATACAACAGCCGCACGTGATCTTCGAACTTCTCCGGTATGCCCGCAGGCTGGGCAACGTCGGGCAACTCTTTCGAACTCTGCTCTTCGGCTTTCTGAATGCGCCTCTCCACATCGCGCAGCGACGCCAGGTAGTCGTTCATCTTGCGATTGTCGGCAGTCCCGAGTTGTTTCCGGAGTTGACTCACGCGGTCGCTGATGGAATCGAGCAGGCTCCGGTCCTCGCTGAGGCGCGCCGCGCGCACGCGAGGGTCTGTGCTGTCGCTCGAACCGAACATCCGCTCGAACAGCACGCGCGGATTGTTTTCAGCCATCAGCGGCAGCGTGGGCGTGAGCCACGAAAGCGTGCTGCTGTATGCGCAACTGTAACCCAGGTCGCAGGAACCGAGCAGACTGTTCTCGTCCGCCGTCATTTGCAGCGACGAGAGCTGCGTCTCGCTCTCGAACGCCTTCGCGGCGATCTGGTCCATGGAGACCGCATTTTCGACATTGCTGTCCGACTTTTTCACATGCACACCGGTCAGATAGCTGCCGCAAGCACGCGAATGGTCGCCACCGCCGTCGCCCAGCGCCTCCGCCGGATCGCAGAACAGGCCCGTAACGACGGTCAGTTTGTCCTTGAAAGGCTCGAGCCCTTTCAAGGTCGGCGAAAGTTCGAACTCCGTACCGGCGCCCTTCGGCACCCATTGATCGTAGATGACTCCGTTCGGATGATAGACGACGCCCAACCGGCGTACTGGCTTGCTCGCAGCGGCCGGCGCAAAGGCCGGAATCATGGCATCGAGCAACGGCAGAGCCACCGCTGTACCCATTCCTCGCAGCACGGTGCGTCGCGAAATGGCTTTCTTCGTCACGAACCTCATCCCATTCTCCTCATTCACCGGATGGGCGCCCGCCGGCGCTTCTCATCTGAAACGGCGCGCTCTTCACAATGCCTTGAATCAGCGACGACCAGCGGTAGTCGTTGGCTGCCGCCGCGCGATCGATCCCCCGCACCGCCGGCGCATCGTAGTATTCCAGTCCACGCCCCAGAGCGTAGGTCAGCAGTTTTCCCGTGACCGCTTTGATAAATTGCATTTTCTGCGCCAGTAGCGCCGCCGTCAGCTCACGCGGCCCCGCGACCTTCGTGCCGTCCAGCAATACACCCGAGGCGTCGATCGCATGGCCCGCATCCTTGGTGCGCCACTGACCGATGGCGTCGAAATTCTCCAGGCTCAGCCCCAGCGGGTCCATGCGCGCGTGGCAACTGGCGCACGCCGGATTCGCGCGATGCATCTCAAGCATTTGCCGGACCGATAATGGCTTGCCATCTTTGTTGCTCGACTCCAACGACGGTACATTGGGCGGAGGCGCCGGTGGCGGCGCGGCCAGAATATTCTCCAACACCCACTTACCCCGAATCGTGGGCGAAGTACGCGTAGTATAGGAGGTCACCGCCAGCACGCTGGCCTTGCCCAGCAGTCCGAAACGGTTCTCATCCGTGAGCTTTACACGCCGGAAGTGGCTCCCGTAAACATCGGCGATTCCGTAGTGCCGCGCCAACTGCTCATTCAGAAATGTCTCATCCGACGTCAACAGGTCGGTGACACTGCGGTCTTCTTTCAGTTGCGCGTCCAGAAACAACTCCGTTTCCGTAACGAAGGCGGAACGCAGATTGTCGTCGAACCAGGGGAACTTTGTGCCATCCGGGTTGAGTAGCCACACGTTGCGCGTCTGGAGCCAGTCTTCGAAAAAACTGTTCACCAGCGACCTCCGCGCGCGCGGATTGGTGAACATGCGCGAGACCTGTTGCTCCAGGATCGCCGGCTCGTGCAATTTGCCGTGGATCGCCAGGTCGAGCAGCGTGTCATCCGGAATACTGCCCCAGAGAAAGAACGACAGCCGCGAAGCCAGCTCGACATCGGAAACGCGATACACCGACCCGGGTGCCGCGCCCGCTGGATCGGCTTCGATGCGGAACAGGAAATCGGGGCTGACCAGAACACGCTCGAGCGCCGCCCGAATTCCATTGTCGAAGTTACCCGCAGCTCGTCCGCGCTTGTAGAACGCGACCAGCGTCTCGACGTCGTCGGTGGTCGCCGCGCGGCGATAGGCGCGCCGCGCCAGCCTGGACAACACTTTCGTCGCGCAGGGAATCTCTTCGGCGGCACTGGCGGGACGGCACACGAACAGAAGGCGCCGGCTCGGCGAGTCGGCCGGCACTTGGGCTTCGTAGGGGCCACCAATGAGTAACGACGCAATCGCAATCGGCGAGTTTGCATTGTCGGATTGCCGGCTGAAGAGCGGAAGACGGTCCGGCCCCACACCCTCAGGCTCGGCATCATCGGTTTTCAGCATGGTCGCCATCACCTGGTGAGGCCCGGCCTTCACCGGCACACGCACCTGCAGCACCTCGTCCCCGTCGTATTGGAAGGTCTTCGATCGTGATTTTTCTCCGCCGAGCGTGAACTGCCCGACGCGCTTTCCGTCGAGACGGACTTCGAATTGAGTCGGCACGTTCAACCCGCGGATCACGCTATCCCAGGCGCGCTGCAGACGAAGTTTGAAAACGTATTCGCCGTCCACCGGGAAATAGTGGCGCGCGGCCACGCCGCCTTTCGACCCGAGCGGAAAATCTTCGCCCAGGCGGTCTGTCTGGCGCAGGTAAGTCTGGTCGTTGGCGTTGCCCTTCAGCGCGCCGTAGCGCACGAACGCCGGTGGGAGCGTCGAATCGCCGACAGCCCGGCGCGCGATCGCCGCCGCCGCGGAGACGTATCGATCCAACAATGCCGGCTGGATCGAAAGCGCCTCGGCGTTATTCTCGAACCCGAATGCCTGCTCATCCGGCGGCAGCATCGCCTGGCCATCCACCTCCACGCCGATCAGGTCGCGCACGGCGTTGGCGTACTCAGCACGATTCAGACGATGCAAGCTGGCGGACCGTCCCGGGTTCACATGGGCCGCGGCCGCGCGATCGATCTCCGATTCCAGCCAGCCGGCCACGCGGTCGTATTCGGCGTTCTCGGGCCGGCGCATCCCCGGAGGTGGCATCGCCCGGCTGCGCAGCTTCGCAGCAACCTTTTCCCACGTCTCCGCCGCGTTCGCGACGTGCTCTGCATCCGCGCGGTCCAACAGCAGGCCAGCAGTCTTCACCTTTTCGTTGTGACAAGAGACGCAGTACTTGGTCACCAACTCGCGCGCGGGAGTGGCTGCTGGTGCGGCCTTCGGCGCGTTCGTCTGCCCGAATGCGGAGGCTGCCGAAATCGCCAGACAAGCAGCGCAAATCAGGTAACGGCTACGGCGTCTCATTCTTACTGCTCCGCACGGCACTTGTTCTGGGCCTCGCACGGGTGGCCCAGTTTCGGATCGGCGCCGTGCTTCTGCAACAGATCCGCGCCTTGCTTGTTATATAGGACGCCGCCGAGCCTGTCGCCATTGCCGTTGGCCGCAAGCCACGGCGTCACGCCGGCCTTGCTGACCGCGTTTACGTTCACGCCCAGATCGATCAGTTGCGCCAGCAGCTTGTTCCACCCGCGATAGGCCGGCCCAAACAATGCGTTCTCGCCGAAGGTAGTCTCGCCCTTCGGGTCGACGCCGAGATCCAGCAGAAACTTCACCGTCTCGAGCGCCTGTGCCTCGGTGACCACGTCCTCTCCGATGGAATGGTTCAGACCGGCCGCTGCCATAATGGCCGAGGCCTTCGTGGCAGTCAGGATTTTGGGATCGGCGCCCGCCGCGAGTAAAATGCGCATCATTTCCAGGTCGTTGGCCGAAGCGGCGAGCAGGAACGGCGTCGCCCCGGCGGCGTCCAGGTATCCGCCCGCGAATGTCGGCTGTGGCATCGTCATGCGCGCATTCACGTTTGCGCCGTGGGCCAGCAGGGCCTTCACCAGCCTTAGCTTCGCCTCCCGGTCCGGAATGCCGGCCATGGCGTCTTCAAAGCCGTACACCGGATTCGCGGTGAAACTCTCCCAATTGCTGGATGCCCAATGCAGCGGCGTGTAGCCCGCAGCGCCAATGTTCGGATCCGCGCCGTGATCGAGCAGGTACAGCGCGAGATCCACCTGTCCGCGGACCGTCGCGACGAGTAGCGGGGTGTAGCCAAAGGTCCCCACTGTTTTCGGTATCCCCAACTGATTGGTAACGCGGTTCTGTCCGCCCTCGGTTTGCGTCAGGGTGTTTATATCCACCCCTGCCGCCAGCAACAACTTTACGCTCTCCAGGTCGCCTACTCTTGCGGCGAAGTGAATCGCGGTGAAGCCCTGCTTGGTGTGCGCCTTGAGATCGGCGTGCGCCTCTATCAGGGCCTTGACGACTTCCGGGTGACGTTCCGCGGCGGCCCACATCAGCGCCATCTGGTTCTGCGATGGCTCCTTTGCGTTCACTACCGCGCCGAATTCGACTAGCATTCGGACTGCGTCCGCGCTGCCGCTCTTTGCGCAAGTCATCAGCGGCGTCTCGCCGGTGGCGATCGCCGTATTTGGATTGGCGCCCGATTTCAGCAGTGAACGGACCAGCGCTGCGCTACCGTTGATGCAGGCTTCCGACAGCGGCGTCGTGCCGAAGTCATTTGCTGCGTTGGCATCCGCGCCGGCGGCCAGCAGCAGATTCGCCGATTCCACATCATTCCAATGCGCCAGCCAAAGTAGCGCCGTGGCGCCGTCGGTCGACCTGGCATTCACATCAGCTTTTTGGTTCAGAAGCGCGCGAATTGCCTTCTGGTCCTGCCTCCTGGCAGCCTCCGGCAGCCGCAATTCGCCCAGTTCGGCGGCTGTGGCGACGACCGCGAAAGCCGACACGACGACCAGCGTCCTTGCTGACGCGCTCACGAACCGGTGGCTGTGATGTCGGTCAAACATGGGTTTTCCTCTCAATCGATCGTGAAATCCGATACGGTCCTGCCCCGATCACACGCGGCAATCATTATGACCGCGGCAGCCCGCCAAGCATCCCGGCCCCGGGCCATTATACGAGATTTGAAATGTAACGGCGGGCAGGTTGCAGCGCCTCGAGAGGAACGCGGATGCGCTCCGTACTGGAACCGCGCCATCAATGACGCGGCTGGTGGTATTCGCGGGAGTATGTTTCGCTAGCCGATAAAGCCGATCGCCCTGCCCGCCAGGCCGACGCCGAACCACAAGGCTAACAGCAGTACCCCGAGCATACGGCTGCGGAACGGCATGCCTTCGATCCTTTTGGACCTGGTAGCCAGCGGGAACACGGTCGCCTGAAAGACCAGAGCCGAGATCAGAAAGACCATCTTCGCCTGGAAGGAAGGACTTCCGTAGCACTTCAGAGCTTCCGATAAGAACAGCAGGATTCCGGTCACCAGCATGACCGCGATGCTGATCCAGGTTGGCGCCGCGAAGTTCCGCGTCACCTCCGGTATAGTCTGGTAACGCAGCGCCCAACCAAACAAACGGAGGCTGACGACGACGACCGCCCCGAGTAAAACCGTCAATGCGAGCAGGTGAATCGATTCGATAATCGGGAACGCCCAGCGCGAATCCCGTATGGCGTTTCCAGCCCAGGTCGCGTCGCACCATTTAAAAAACGGCAGCAGATAATGCACGGAAACCTCCCTAGGATTGAACGACCGTGGGCACGCTGCACGCCCGGCTGAGGCTCTGCACACGAGTCCACGCCTCTTCACTGCGGCAACCGGCGACAGGGCAGACATACTTTCCGAGTTTCCCCTGCGCGACAAGGAATGCCCCTTCGCGCGTGCACCGGGGCGTGAGAGCGCCGCGTTCCGCCGCCATGTGACGATACCCGATCGCGCCCTCGAAAAAGCGGGAGCAGCCGCCGTGCGCGCAACGCCAGATTGTGACATCGCGGCTCCCCTTCAGACCGAGCACGCTCGCCGGACAATCGGCCCGGTACATCGGCTCGCCATGCACATCGCAATCCGGCACAAGATCCGCTTTGGCTCTCATACATCGCAACCTCCTTGTCTCATGCGGCGCTCTTCGTGATCTGGGACGGGTCCGCCCCTACCCGCCCCGATCCAGCGGCCGCGGTTCCCAAGACGAAATCGAAGTGAATGCTCGGAAGCTCCGGGAACGGAGAAGCGGGATCGTGCGCGCGCGGCTCGGTAATCAGTGAATCGTTCACTCCGAACACCGTGTCGGAGTCGATATGATCGTCATTGCGTAGATAGAGCGCCGTCACCAGTTCTCGAAAACCCGGCGCGCCCACCAGGAAGTGAATGTGAGCCGGCCGATAGCCATGGCGCTTTTGCGCGCGGATCATGTCTCCGACCGGTCCATCCATGGGAATCAGGTACCCGAGCGGACGGACGGACCGCAGGTAGTAACGGCCCTCGGAATCCGTTCGGAAACAGCCCCGGAGGTCCATCACGGACGCGTCGTGGAGTTGCAAATCATAGGAGCCCTGTTCGTCGCATTGCCAGATCTGCACGAGAGCGTCCGGAATGCCGTCTCCATTGGCGCTGGTGACTCTGCCATAGATTCCGATCTCGTTCGGCCCCGGTTGCGTCGCGATCGAGGAACCTAAGGGGAGCACAGGCGCATCCTGGCGGTAAAATGGCCCCAACAGGCTGGACCGGGTTGTAGAAGTATCGGCCACTCGCCGGTCGTGCAGGGTGTTGACGAGCGCGCTCAGACCCAGCGTGTCGGATAGCAGAATGAATTCCTGACGGATGGGGGTGCACGCCTGTCCTACTGCCGTGAGAAAACGGATCCCCTCCAACCATTCTTCCGGCGTGAGATCCACTTCACGCGCGAAGGCGTGCAAGTGCCGCACCGCCGTCTCCATGATCTGCTTCAGGCGAGGATTCGCGGTCGTGGACATCTGTTCCAGAACCGCATTCGTAATCGTGTTTTCGTCAATCGATATCATGTTTCACCTCCGGCGATTGCGGAACAAAGGAAGCGTGCTTAGCGCCCTTCCGACACCGGTCTGCCGAAGTTCGCGGCGTCAACCGCGACGTTCGGGTACACGTCCGTCAACGTGTACTCCTCGCGATTGCTTACCCATCCGTACACAAACTTGAACGGCATCATGACTCCAGCCACGGGACGGTAATCCGAGTAATCGATCTGCGTCGGCACTCGGCCCACCGCCGAGTTGGCGTAGTGAATCATCCGCGCGAGCAGCCCAGTCTGCTTGTCAAAGTAAAACGTCGCGATCAGGCCGCTCGTCCCGGACCCCTGCACGACATACGCGTCATGGTCATTGATGGTGGCCGGGTAACTGGCCTTCCAATTCTTAAGGAGCTGTTTGATCTGGCCCGGGAAAGCCATTTGCGCGACCAGTTTGGCGCCTTCCAGCGCGCCCGCGGTCAAGGAGTACTCCTGAACCACGGTCAGCGGGAGCACTACCCAAGCGTCCCGGCCGTCGTAAGTCCGTGCCATCTCCCCTCCGCGGCGGTGAACCAGAGTGGCGAATTGATTTGGCGCTTTCGCGTAGATGTCCACAGGATCGCCGTGGACCTCGTCGAACAGAAGCGCGGAACCTTTGGCGGTGTAACTGGTGAGCGCCGCGAGTCTGTCCGCACCGCCGAGGGCCTGTATATATTTGTCCAGAATTTGATCGGCGGAGGGCGTACCCGCGGTGGCCGGCGCAGCCGGCAGAATGTCGGGCGGCGTGAAGACAGGCGTGCTGTAGATGGCGTCGATCGCAGGCGTAGCGGACGGGCTTTGCGCGCCGTGATGGCACGTCCAGCAGGTCACCACCTGACGCCCGCCGAAGTTTTCTTTATTGATCGTGTTCACCATCGCCACCATGCGCCGCGCAACCACCTTTTGCGGAGGCGCATCGTCTTCCCATTTCGGGTTCGAGGTGCCGGCGCCCGTATGACAATCGCCGCAGCAAACGCTCAGCGCGGCGGAAAACAGGCCCATAGTCCCCATGAATTCGTCCACGGGAATCCCCTTTAGCACGCGGACGTTCTTGAAGGCGGTCTCGGCCATCTGTGATTTCGACGAGGCCTGCGGACGATCTTGCGCGAACGAGATGCCTCCCATAGGGACAACCCGCCACGCCACCACTCCGAATCCCGCCAGTAACACGATCGATTTCAATCGCTTCATAAGTTTCCCTCGTAAGTAACCCGCGCCATAACGGTTTCAGGCACCGGCGCCCGGTCTACGGCTTGGTGAGTTTTGCCGGATCGATTGGAACATTCACCTTTACGTCGGCGATGCTGGCAGTGAACCGCCCATCCAGCCACAGGAAGGAGTACTTGAACGGGAACCGGATTCCGTTCACATCCCGGTAGTCGTCGAAATCCTGCTGAATCGAAATGCGGCCGACCGGTGACGGTGTTTGCCGAACGTATCGGACCAGGTAGTGAGTCGTCTTATCGAAGTAGAACGTGCCAAGCAAGCCACCGCCACCGCTCCCTTGCACGACGTAGACGTCGTGGCCCTGAATCGTGTCTTCCGGGCCAACGCGCCATTTCGGAAACGCGCTCTTGATCTGGCCCGGGAAGGCGAGCACGGAATCGAGCCTGGCGCCGGCCAGGTCATTCCCGGTCAGTTGGTATTCGCCCAGGTACCCGCGCGGCGAGCTGATCCAGCCGGTCTTTCCGTCGAATGTCCAGGCGCTGATTCCGCGGTCCGGATGCTCCGGAAACTGGATCCACATCCCGCGGCGATCGGGCGCCTCGGCAACGATCTGGAAGGCCGCGTTTCCGCCCAAGCCGCCATACCCAGTGCTGTGCCCGGTTGCGATGAAGCTCCTGATGCCCGCTAGCTTTTGGGTTCCGCCCAGCGCTTCTATGTATTGGTCGAGAATCTGCGCGGCGGGCGGCTCGCCCTCGATCGCTTGAACGATGTCCCGCTTCTCATCATTCGGATCGCCGTAGAGCTTATCGAGAGCGATCGAGGTGGTGGGCAGGTCGAGACCATGGTGGCACGTCCAGCACGTCACCGCCTGCGCTCCGGCGAAGTTCTGGCGGTTGATCGCCGCGACCATCTCCACCATCTTGCGGGCCGTCTTTTTCTTCGGGTTGCTGTCGGTTACCCAGTCCTGCTGGTCGGTGCCGGCGCCAGGATGGCAGTTGGAGCAGTCATAGCCTAAGGCGGCAGTCATCACACCCATGGCGCCCAGAAAATCGCTCGGGGTGAGCCCCTTCAGTGTGCTGGTTGTGACGTTCTTAAAGAACTCTCCCGAGGTCGGCTCTTTCCCGGCGCTTTGCCCTTGCCCTGCCGGGCGGCTCTGAGCGGCTGCCAACGCAATCCCCGCGATTCCAACCACAGCCGGGATGCATGCCTTCGACCAGCTTTTCATATCCCTTCCTCCCTGTGACTCGCCAACGTGTGACTTCTTGGCCGGATCTTCCTCGGGCGGTCGTGTGAACTGACGCCGCTTCACGCCGCTCCGATCCCGAGTGGGATCGAAATTGTCCGATTGATAAATTCGGATCGAGGCTAGGCAATTCGCCATCCAAAGCGCACCACCTTCTAAACAGGACACTTCTCGTCTCCTTGCCACAGTCTCGCTGGGGAACTACACCCAAGCGGCTGCGGAAAGGGAGGGCTCACGCACCTACGAAGAAGTCTTCCAGTAACTCGGCAGGCCCTGCTTGGTATCACGAACGATTTCGAGGATGGCGCGCCGGTCGTCTGGGGAGAGCCGCTGGAACTTCGGATTGCGGTCCTGTCCCGTGAGGATGTCGAAGAGACGTTGATAGACGCGTGCGCGAACCATCTCGGGCATTCCGTCAAAGGCATCGCTGTAGAGCATGTAGCTGAGCGGGTACCGAAACAAGCGCGTCCGCAGATCGAAGTCGCGTAGGGACCGTCCTTTGCTGTCCCGCGGCCCGCGCGCGGGAAAGGTCTCAGAAAACGTCGACACCCCTTCTACTTTGGCGTCCAATGGAGTTTCATCGGCGAATACCATGTAAGCGATCAACGATTCCAGATCGGATTCGAAGCGGGCACGCGCGGAATCGTTGATTTTTTCATCGTGCTCGATAACGCGGGCTTCCCATCCAAGGCGAATCATCAGATCGGTCATGCGCGTCTGGTGCTCGAGAGTCATCAGCGCGACGATATCGCTCGTTTGACTCAGATAACCAGCACGATCGAATTTCTTTGAAAGGCTGGTGAGATTCAGGGCGCCGCGAGTATCGAGGATTTCTGGGTGATCGCGTTCATGGCCTACGGCATTGCCGAGATGGCGCATCTCCCCGTGGGTGCCGGTCACATACCAGCCACCCCACCGCTCTTCAAAGCGGCTCCGATGGTCGGTCAACATCTGCGCTCCCATGAATGCCGGCATTCCGTCGGCGTCGGGATATACGGAGGCGACCATTAACCCGGGCACGCCCAGGGTGCCTCTGCTTTCGTGACATTGCAGGCAAACGTCACGGCGGTCGAAGCGCGGCGGGCTGGCTTCCTGATCGAAGCTATAGAAGATAACCCCTTGCTTGGGATCGAGGGCCGCTACTTCCAGAAGATTGCTGCCGCGGACGTATCCGATCGCAACATCGTCACTGAAGTAGATGGCGCGCGGATTCCGTGGCGAGATGCGGGAAGCCTGGAAGCTCGTCTTTGAAAACACCAGCACTTGCGAATCGGCGTTCACACCGAGGGCCTCGAGCAGGCTCGGCAGGTAACCGGTACCATCGTTTCGCGGCTCCAGCTCTTTCCTGCCGTTTTGCACTTCGTGAATCAGGCGCGTCACGCGGTCGCTTAACGGCCCCTGGTAATAGCGAATGGCCGGGTGGTCCACCGGCGCGAGAGCCTCGTCAACGGTTTGGCCGCACACGAGAAATGCGAAGACAGTGCCGGTCATGAATCCTCTCCGCAGCACGATCCACCTCCAAGTTGAGCTGTCGGGCACTGCGCACGCGGCAATCCAAAACAGCCCAGATGGAATCCACAACAATTAGTGAGCGCTGCATGAAGTGGCTGCGAGCTTTCACGCAGTGGTTGGGCGAATATACCCGAACCGAGCGCTCCAAGCGCTGCAGACTGATTCGATCCAAATAGCCCGGGCACGGCCCTTCAGTTGCAGCGCGCAGCGCGACGATTTCACTGGGGCTGCGTATCAGGAGGGTACTTGTTCATGAACAAGCGCATTGCCGGTTGGCTTCTGACGGCGACCGCAGTCCTTGTTAGTGCGAGCGCTCAGAGTCCGAGCACACCGGCTGTTGAAATTCACAACACTCTGGACCAGTATTGCTTCGACTGTCACAACAACTCCACGCGCTCCGGCGGGCTCGCCCTCGATACATTGGATACGGCGCGAATCCCCGAGCGGGCCGAAACCTGGGAAAAGGTCGTCCGTAAATTACGGGCGGGGATGATGCCCCCAGCGGGGTATGCGCGGCCGGAGCCGCGGGACTATGAAGAGCTGATCCAAAAGCTGGAAGGCGAACTGGACCGGGCGGCCCCCGCGAAATTGCCGGCCCCGGGCCTGCACCGGCTCAACCGGGCGGAATACACGAATGTGATCCGGGACCTGCTCGGACTCGAGGTGGATGCGAGCAAGTTTCTGCCGTCGGACGACTCGACCCACGGCTTTGACAACCAGGCAGGCACGCTTACCGGGTCGCCGGCGCTGATTGAGGCATACCGGTCGGCGGCGGGGAAGATTGCCCGGATGGCGATTGGCGATGTCAAGGCGCCAACCCAAGCGGTCTACCGGGTGCCCGAAGACACCTCGCAGGATTATCACATCCCGGGATTGCCGTTCGCGACGCGCGGCGGCCTCGTCGTGAAACATCATTTTCCGGCTGACGCAGAGTACGCCATCAAGATCTGGCCCGTGAACAAGGGCAACATGGACAACAATAACGCCTTCGGCGAAATCCGCGGGGAGAAACTCGAACTTCTCGTGGACTCGCAGCGGCTCAAAGTGTTCGATTGGGACAGCGAGATCGGACGAGGCGCGCCGGTGCATGAAGGCAGCCAGGACTTTCGCTTTTCCGTGAAGGCAGGTCCACACACGGTAGGTGCCACGTTCCTGGCCACCAATAGCGCGCCGGGCAACGATTTGAACCAGCACTTTCTGCGCAGCACGATCGAGACAGGCGGGCTGCCGGGATATTCGTTCTATCCGCACGTTGGCTATATCCGAATTGACGGGCCATATAACGCGAAGGGCGCGACCGAATCGCCGAGCCGGCACAAGATCTTCGTATGCCAGCCAACTGAGCCGGAGCAGGAGACGGCTTGCGCGCAAAAAATCGTGGCCGCTCTGGAGAGCCGAGCGTTTCGTCGTCCGGCGACGCCCGCTGATATCGAAAAGGTCATGAACTTCTACCAGAAGGGGCGGAACAGCGGCAGCTTCGAGCAGGGAATCGGCACGGCAGTCCAGAGGATCCTGATGGATCCGGACTTCATTTTCCGCAAGGAAGCCGAACCCGAAAGCGTTGCGGCCGGGCAGAAGTACCGCATCAGCGATCTGGAATTGGCTTCCCGGCTTTCGTTTTTCCTGTGGAGCACGATTCCCGACGACGACCTGATCCAACTAGCCACCCAGAATAAGCTGCACGAACCGCCCATACTCGAACAGCAGGTGCGCCGAATGCTGGCGGACCGCCGCTTCGATCAGTTCATTGTCAACTTCGCCGGGCAATGGCTGAACGTGCGCGGCGTCGCCACGCAATCGCCCGTCACGCAGGCGTTTCCGGATTTCGACGAGAACCTGCGGCAGGCGTTCCAGAAAGAGGCGGAACTGTTCTTCGGCAGTATCGCGCAGGAAGACCGCAGTGTGATCGATCTTCTGGATGCCGACTACACATTCGTCAATGAACGGCTGGCGCAACACTACGGAATCCCCAACGTCTACGGAAGTTATTTCCGGCGCGTCACTCTGGGAGAGGGACTCGACGCGCGGCGCGGGCTGCTGGGCAAGGGATTTCTGCTGGAGGTTTCGTCGCAGGCCAACCGCACCTCGCCGGTGCAGCGCGGCAAGACAGTGATGCAGGTATTCCTGGGCGTGAGTCCGCCCAATCCGCCGCCGAACGTGGTGATCAAGATTAACTCGACGGAAGGCGATGTCCACGGCGCCACCAAGCCCTCGATGCGCCAGCAGATGGAGATGCACCGCGCCAACGAACCGTGCAAAAGCTGCCACGCGATCATGGACCCGATTGGATTCACGCTGGAAAACTTCGACGCGGTGGGCGCGTGGCGGACCAGCGATGGCGGAAACCCGATCGATGCGTCGGGGCTGCTGGTGGATGGAAGCAAGCTGAACGGCGTGGCGGGATTGCGCGAAGCGCTGCTTCGCTACAAGCCGCAGTTTGTGCGGGTGCTGACCGAGCGGCTGCTGACGTATGCGCTGGGACGCGGGGTCGAATCCTACGATATGCCGCTGGTGCGCGCGATCGCGCACGAGGCCGAGCGGAACCAGTACCGTTTTTCCTCCCTGCTGCTGGGGGTTGTCAAGAGCGAGCCTTTCCAATTCAACACCAAAGGACTGACCTACGGGGATGCCGTCAGCGGAGGGCAGTAACCATGTTCCTCACCAAGAAGCATGTTTCGCGGCGTGCGGTGCTGCGCGGCGCCGGAGCCGTTATAGCGCTACCGCTGCTCGATTCGATGATTCCGGCGCAGACGCCGCCGGCCAAAACGGCGGCAGTGCCGCCCACACGCTTCAGCGGAATTTTCGTGCCGCATGGAATGGCTCCAGGCTACTGGGTTCCCGCCAAAACGGGGACCGGGTTCGAGTTTCCGCCGATCTTCAAAGCCCTGGAGCCGTTTCGCGACGAAACGATTATTCTGAGCGGCCTCTGGTCGAAATCGGCGGAGCCGCCTCCCGGCGTCACCGGGGCGGACCACTGGGTAGCCGCGGCGTACCTTTGCGCGGAGAAACCCAAGAAAACGGCTGGCGCGGACATCCGCGACGGTACAACGATCGATCAACTGATCGCGCAGAGAATTGGCCAGGAAAACCTGCTCCCTTCGCTGCAGTTGGGCGTGGAAGATCCAGGCGCGAACTCGAGCAACTGCGGAGAGGGCTATAGCTGCGCTTACACCAATTCCATTTCGTGGATGACTCCTACCAAGCCGTTGCCGATGGAGATCAACCCGCAGGTGGTTTTCGAACGCCTGTTCGGCGACGGAGCCACGCCGCGCGAGCGGGCGGAACGTCGCGAACTGGACCGCAGCGTTCTGGATGCGGTGCTGCAGGATGCAGCGCACTTCAAGCGCGACATCGGTCCCAGCGACCGGGCCCGGCTGGACGCGTACATGGAGGACGTTCGGGAAATCGAGCGCCGGCTGGAGATCGCGAAGAAGGCTTCCAAGGCGACTCCGGACACCGCCGTTCCGTACGGCGTGCCTACCTCATTCGACGAGCACATCAAGCTGCAGTTCGATTTACAGGCGCTGGCATTTCAAGCCGACATCACGCGTGTGACCACGCTGCTATATGCACGCGATCTGACGGCGCGAGTCTACCCGGAGAGCGGCACCACAACAGGCTTTCATGCCGCCTCGCACCACGCGGAGAACCCGGAGCGGATCAAGGATTACTCAAAGATCAACGCGTACCACATCAAGTGCCTCGCGTACCTTGCCGCGAAGCTCAAGGGCATCAAGGAAGGGGATGGGACGCTGCTCGACCATTCGCTGATTCTTTACGGCAGCAACATGGGCGATTCCAACCAGCACCTGCACTACGACGTTCCTCACGTCCTGCTCGGGCGGGCGTCGGGGCGCCTCGAGGGTGGGCGACACCTGGCGTACCCAACCAAGACGGTCACGACGGGCAGCCTGTTGTTGAGCATCCTCGACCTGTATGGAATCCACCAGGAGACCATCGGGGACAGTGCGGGGAAGCTGAGCGGACTCGTCTAGCAGCAGCGATTTCAGGAGGAGAAAAGTCTATGAACTTACCGACGCGGCTGCATCATAACGCGTACGTGACCGCGGATATGGAGGCGACACGCCATTTCTACGAAGATCTGATCGGACTTCCGCTGGTGGCAACCTGGTGCGAGGCCGATGAGCTGTTTGGGAAGGAACGGGTGTACTGTCATTGTTTTTTCGGCCTGGCGGACGACAGCGCGCTCGCCTTTTTCCAATTTGCCAATCCAGACGATCAGAAGCTCTTCGGGCCGAAGATAGCGCCGTCGCCGTTCCATCACATCGCGCTGAACGCGGACGCTCGAACCCAGGACGCAGTCAGGAAGCGGCTGGAGTCGGCGGGATACAAAGAGCCGAACCTGTATGTGCTCGAGCACGGGTATTGCAAGTCGCTTTACGCGGTCGATCCCAATGGGATGATCCTGGAACTGGCGGTGGATAATCCGGCTGCGGCCGAGGGTTCCAGCCGCCGGCGCGCTACGGCGCATGCGGACCTCGAGCGTTGGCTCGCGGGCGATCACACTTCAAACAACACGTTTCGTTCGGCCGAACACCTGGTTCCGGAGCAGAGCGGGGCGCGCCCCCGGTAACCGCCGAGGCCGAGCGAGGCAAAGCTATGGCAAGGATTCTAGGCGCAGTCGCAACCTCACACTCGCCCACCATCGGGTTCGCACTGGATAAACACAAGCAGGATGACCCGGTTTGGGCGCCGATCTTCGAGGCTTACGTTCCGGTACGGCGATGGTTGGCGGAGAAGAACCCCGACGTTTTGTTCGTAATCTATAACGACCACGTGACCTCGTTCTTCTTCGATCATTACTCGCAGTTCACGCTGGGGATTGGAGATCGGTATAGTGTGGCGGATGAGGGCGGAGGGCCGCGCGCGCTTCCTCCAGTGAAAGGCCACGCCGGCCTGGCGCAACACATCGCGGCGGGGCTGGTCGCGGATGAGTTCGACATGGCGTACTTCCAGGACAAGGCCCTGGATCACGGTTGCTTCTCGCCGCTCTCCATGCTGTGGCCGCATGAGCCGGACTGGCCAGGAGCGATTGTGCCCTTGCAAGTCGGCGTGCTGCTGTTTCCGATTCCCTCCGCGCTGCGATGCTACAAACTGGGGTTGTCGCTGCGCAAAGCGATTGAGAGCTACCCGGAGGATTTGTCGGTAGTGATTGTCGCCACGGGCGGAATGTCGCACCAGGTGCACGGAGAGCGGGCGGGCTTCAACAATCCCGAGTGGGACCGGCAGTTTCTGGATCTGATCGAAAACGACCCGATGAAACTTACCGGGCTCACGCATGCGGATTACGCGAGGCTCGGAGGACTGGAAGGCGCCGAGGTAATTACCTGGCTGATCATGCGGGGAGCGTTATCCGCCAACGTGAAGAAGATCCATCAGACCTATTACCTGCCGACCATGACCGGCCTGGCCACGGCGATTTACGAAAACCAGGCGATGGCGCCCATGGCCGATGAGTCGCAGGCTTATCTGAACCATGTCGGCCATCAGCTCGCGGGAATCGAGAAACTCGAGGGGACCTATCCGTTCGATTTGAAGACCAGCCTCAGAGCGTACCGGCTGAATCGATTTCTCCACCGGCTGACCGATCCCGCGCACCGCCAGCGCTTCCTGACGAGTCCCGAAGCGGCATTTGAAGCAGACGAACTCATCGCCGAAGAGCGCGACATGATTACGCGGCGCGACTGGCGGGCGATGATTCACTATGGGGTGATCTTCTTCATGCTGGAGAAGTTGGGCGCCGTTGTAGGGGTTTCCAATCTCCACATCTATGCCGCGATGCGCGGCCAGACGCTCGAAGAATTTCAGAAGACCCGCAATGCGCCAGGCGCTCTCTACTCCGTTGCCGGGACGGACGCGGCGGCGCTGGCGTGGGATAAGAGCGTCCCCGCCGGCGGCACGACTGGCCGGCGCGGCTGAAGGCGCTACCGAGATCGCGGAACGCCGCTTCCGCTAACGCGGTCTTACTTACTGCAACCTTTCTTGGTTTCCTCGAATCCGTCGAATAAGCGCCCGGCATTCGCGCCCGCCAGCGTTTCCATGCGGTGAGGCTGCCCCGCTTCTACGGTATAGCGGGCGACGGTTCCATGCGCACGCAGAATTTCTGCTTCCTTCTTCATCTCCGGGTGCCACATGTACTCGTCATTCTCGCCGACATACATGAAGACGCACATCTTCGAAATCGCCTGAAGCTTGGCCATGCTCGGCTCCCACATATATCCCGGAAAGGCTGTCACAGACAAAAAGTACTGAGGATTCAGGGCCGCCACGTGGAAGGCGGCGATTCCGCCATTGGAGGGTCCCGCGATATGGAACTTATTGTCTTGCACCTTGTAATCCGCCAGGATCATCTTCAGGAATTCGGGGAAGATGCGCGCTCCGCCCTCGAAGAACAACTCACCATCCGGCGCGGCTGGAGCGACCACGATGTAGCCGCGTTTTTCGGCCTCCGCACGGAAATTGCGGTTGAGCACACTGTCCACGGTGTTCATCGTCTCCGGACCTCCGCCGAACGCCAGGATCGCCGGATAGGCCTTCGCCGCATCGTATCCGTTGGGAAGAACCACCTTGTAGTGGACGGTGGTCGCGCCCACCTTCTTCGCCTTCTCCAGCAACTCGGCGTGGGCGAACTGGTTTGCGACCATCGCTACGACCACGGCCGTGAAAAAGAGTCGCATCCCCTTCAATGTTCGTCGTCTCATGTACAGGAACCTCCGGGCTTTGGCTCTCGACCGCCGCCGCATTTTTCAAGATTACTCGACTTTTGAGCTGTCGGAGTCGTTGCGCCGCCCGCGAGGCGTTTGCCATCTTCACAGATAGCTGTCGATTTCAGGGCGGTCATCCGTCGAACGGACAAGGAGAACACACTATGCAGTTTCTGTTGTTAATTTACGATCAGGAGAAGCGCTGGACCAAGCTCAACAATGCCCAGCAGAATTTGGAGACACAGGAATTCGGAGCTTTCGGCAACGAGTTCGCTAAAGCGATCCGGGGCGGCAACGCTCTTCAACCGACCGTCACCGCGAAAACTGTCCGGGTTCGCAACGGCAAACCGCAGGTCACCGATGGGCCATTTGCCGAGACGAAAGAACAACTTGGCGGGTACTACCTGGTGGAAGCGAACGATGCCGACGAAGC
>CAYMHP010000018.1:17664-33233 GCA_964390225.1 uncultured Solibacteraceae bacterium | reverse complement strand
GACAACGTTCACTGGCAGGACCGCGAGGCCTGGATCTACAGCAAGAATGTGTATACGCGTTACCCGTTCCAGGGTTCGCTCTATGGACTGCCGCCAAAGGTAATCAAGGAGTGCATTGTGGGCGCGATCGAATCGCGCTTCGGCTCTGTGAAGCCGGCCAATGCCGGCTCGGCCAATGGTCACGCGAATGGCGCCTCAAATGGCCGCGC
The DNA here is from genome assembly GCA_964390225.1 of uncultured Solibacteraceae bacterium. Lineage (GTDB taxonomy): Bacteria > Acidobacteriota > Terriglobia > Bryobacterales > Bryobacteraceae > PSRJ01. Next base: position 33,024 of record CAYMHP010000018.1, on the reverse strand, counting down.
CAACGGCAGCTCCAATGGCCAGGTGAATGGCAAAGCGAACGGCAAAACCAATGGCAATGGAGCGGTGTGCGCAACAGGCTCGGTGAAAGACTGCTGCGCGGACGGAGTTCTGGAAGCCTCTGCCCCCCTCGCGGACGGAAAGGCACAGCCTCTCCAGGCCGGTGGTGAGCCGCGCAATTTCGAGGAGTTCATCTACAAAGTGTGGGGAGCCGGCATCGCCAAGCATTTCGCAATTCCATATAACCGGAAGTTGTGGGCCGTGCCTCTGAGCGAGATGGAGACCTCCTGGTTGGGCGGCCGCGTTCCGCTTCCCGATCTGGAGGAGATGATCGAGGGCGCCCTCTCGCCCTCACCCAAACCCATGGGCCCGAACGCGCGCTTCGGATATCCTTTGCGCGGCGGCTTCCAGGCTCTCATCAATGGCTGGCTGCCGTTCCTCAAAGGCGAACTCCGCCTGAACAGCCGTGTGGTCCAGGTCTCTCCGAAAAAACACGCGGTTCTTCTGCAGGACGGACGAGAGGTCCGTTACGATTACCTGGTGAGCACGATGCCGTTGCCGGTGCTCATCCGCCAAATGAGAGACGAAGCCCCGCAGGATATCCGGAACGCCGTCAATACCCTGCGGCATGTTTCAGTCCGCTGCGTGCACATCGGTGTCGGCCGCGAAAATCTGACCGAGAAGCATTGGATCTACTACCCCGAGGACACGGTCTTCCACCGCATCTTCGTCCAGGGGAACGCCAGCCCGCATTGCAACCCGCCCGGAGGCTTCGGGCTCACCTGCGAGATCACTTACTCGGAGCACAAACCGCTGCCGTGCGACGGCGATGCTCTCGTCCAGCGATGCATTGAAGATTGTCATAAGGTCGGCCTCTTCAAACCCGAAGATCCGATTTGGGCGGCCACGCAATGCGATTTGCCGTACGCGTATGTGGTTTACGATCATGGTCGCGCCGAAGCAGTGAGGCGCATCCGTGAATGGCTCAAAGAGCGCGATATTCTGCTCGCCGGGCGCTACAGCGAGTGGGAATATTACAACTCCGATCACGCGTTCATTGCCGGAAAAAAGGCTGCCGATCAGTTAAACGAACTCGAGCAACAGAAGATGCTCTCGGGCCTGGTCGCGCAGGAGTGGCAAGGCGAACAAAAGGAAGCCTGATGATTTTGGGGAGGCTCCGCCGCGCAGGCGGAGCCTAGTTCCCGCTCTGCCGCGAAGCGCCGTTGCTATTCCCCAACATCTCGGCCAGTTTTCGCGCCAGGGCTTCGCGGCTGAACGGCTTCGCCAGGAAGTCCACGCCCGATCCTACTCCATGATGGATTACCGTGTTTTCCGTATAACCGGACAGGTACAGAACTCGCAAATCGGGCCGCGAAGCGAGCAATTCGTCCGCGACCTGGCGGCCGCTCATGTTCGGCATCACCACATCCGTGACGAGGAGAGCGATCTCGTTCGGGTAGGATTTGCTGATTTCAATCGCCTCGGCTCCCGAACCGGCGGATAGCACGCTGTAGCCGAGCCGCTGCAGCATCTTCACCGTAAGCTCACGGACAGGCTTTTCATCTTCCACGACCAGCACCGTTTCCGTCCCCGAAGGGCCTGACTGCTCGTACGACCCGTTGGCCTCCGCCGCGCTGGCCATCACCTTCGGGAAGTAGAGTTTGAACGTCGTCCCCTTGCCCGGTTCGCTATACACCCAAATATCTCCATTACTCTGCTTGATCATGCCGTAAACGGTGGCAAGGCCTAGCCCCGTCCCTCTGCCGCGCTCTTTCGTCGTGAAAAACGGCTCGAAAATCCGCTGACGCGTGGCGGCGTCCATCCCGTGTCCGGTGTCGGTCATCGCGATCATGACGAACTCACCTGGGGTCACGCCGACATGGCTCTTGGCGTAATTCTCATCCAATTCAACATTGCCGGTTTCGATCATGATGCGCCCGCCGGTAGGCATCGCGTCCCGCGCATTCACGGCGAGGTTGACGATCGCCTGCTCGATCTGATTTGGATCCACCCTGACGTTCGCCGTACGGCTATCGAGATTGAGCGCCAGTTCGATGTCTTCGCCCAGCAGGCGCCGCAGCATCTTTTCGATCTGCGTGAGGATCGAATTCACATTTACCACGCGCGGCTGGATCACCTGCCGGCGGCTGAACGCGAGTAGCTGATTGGTGATGGCCCCGGCCCGATCCGCTGCCTTGCCGATCTCTTCGGAATACCCATGCAGCGGATCGAGAGGCGAAAGCTCCTCCAGGATCATGCGGTTGTACCCGGAGATCACCGTCAGCATGTTGTTGAAATCGTGGGCCACGCCTCCTGCGAGGCGACCCACCGCTTCCATTTTCTGGGCGTGAGTCAACTGCTCCTCGAGCTGTTTCCGCTGGCTGATGTCGCTGATGAAGGCGATCGCGAACACCCCCTCCTCGGTTTCGATATTGCTGAGGCTGACTTCCACGGGGAACTCGGATCCGTCGCGCCGCCGGCCGGAGAGGTCCATGCCGATTCCCATCGGCCGTGTGCGCGGACGCGCGAAGTACTCATCGCGCTGGCGGGTGTGCCCGGCGCGTTTCGACTCCGGCAACAGCACTTCGATCCTGGCGCCGATCAGTTCGTCCCGCGTGTAGTTGAACATCTCCTCGGCCCGCCGGTTTGCGAGCGCGATCCGTCCCGTGCGGTCGACGCTGATGATGGCCTGCGACGCCGACTCTAACAGCGCAACCACCATCTTTTCGTTTTTTTGAAGCAGAGAAGTCTTGTCTTTCGGTAAAGCGGTTTCCGTAGGATTTGAGTCGGGCACAGGTCGCCCCCCCCTCGCAGTGAGCACTAGTATTTTCGTATACGGTGCGAGAGGAACGCAAATATTGAATGATTTCTTACTGGAAATTCACAGTGGTGACCTGGTACCAGGGCCGCCCTGTCGCATCGTCGACGCCCCAGATTTCCAGGTACTGGTCACCGTGAGCGAACACGCCCGAAGTCTGGAGAGGCGCCGAGAGCGTCCCGCCGCCCGCCAGATGCGTGTTACCGAACCAGTTCAGAAGCAACGACGAGTAGTCGATCCCGTTGAGCTTCGCTCCTACCAAATGCGTGTTCACTCCCGCCGATTCCGACACCGCGACGGTAAAGTTCCATCCCCCGCCGGATTGGTGGACGGGATTGGGGTTGACCGAGATCGTCACATTCGAGCGGTCGTTCCGCACGTCGGCGACGACATTGATGAACTGGGGCGGCGCCGCGCCGGAAAAAATCGTGACCGTTCCCGCGTATCGATCAGGCTGATCGAACTTCGACGGGTCCACCGAGATGCTCACCTGCGCTGGCGAGGTCTGCGAAAGATCTCCGCTATCGGCCGAAAGGAGAATCCAGGAGGCGTCCGCGCGAAGCTTGAATTGAGCCGCCGCCGACTGCGTCGTCAACTGGACCATTTGCGGCGCGGGAGCGGTGCGATTCGCGACCGTGAACTGAACGCCCGGTTGCGCGGGCACCACTGTGGCCGCCGGCAGATCTTCAAAGTAATCGCGCAGCCGTTGATACGTATTCGAGAAGCGGCCGTAGCCGTCGACCGACGGTGAGATCTGGCAGGCGTTCTGAGTCGGCGACGAGGGACCATACGTCAGCGTTCCGACGATCACGCCAGGGCTCGAGAACAGCGGCGATCCGGAAGAGCCGGGCTCGGTGCGGCCCTGGTCCCACATCACCTGCAAATATAAATTCGGAAGCAGGACATCGCTTGAAATAATGGCGCCTGAATCTCCGACTCGTTCTCCGAACGAAATCCGCTTCCAGGAGCCTTGCGGATGATGAATACCGACCAGGGAACTGCCGACCGGTGGGTCCGACATGTCCCAGCCGGCGAAGGTGACTCCCGCCGGAACATCCTGCAACAGCACCAGGCTGTAATCGCCCTCCTCCAGGCTCCCGCTGCCGATGAGGTGACCGCCGACGGACGATTTCGCGCTCGATTGGCGACTGACGGGAGGCGCGGCCCCGCAGGATGCGGTCTGGTAAGTCCAGAAAGACTCCAGAGTCCGCGCGGCTGCTTCGCTGTGAATGCAGTGGCCGGCCGTGAGCAAATACGGTTTGAAGCTGTTGTCCCGCGTTGCGACCAGTGAGCCGGAGCAGAAATAGGAAACCCCTTCATCTTCGAACGCCAGTTGCGCCACCGTGCTCATGGCCGGGCGCCAGTCCGGATAACAGTTGGGGTCCAGGTGGCAATACGCGGCTGGGTCGGACTTGCCGGCGTCCGGCGATGCTACCAGCCGGTCCTGGAGAACTGTCGTCGCGCGATGTGCGATCGTCCGGATCTCGAACGGCGGGGCGCCGCCGCTCGCCGCGCCCGCTTCTGGCTCATATTCGATCGTTACCAATTCGGAAAAGATCGTGGCGCTCCAGAAGTGCCCGTCTCCGAAAATGCCATTCCCGGAATACGGTCCCGCCACCTGGCTGCCGTCATGGACCCATACTTTGCCGTTCCCCACCGAGAAATTGCGGAACTCGACCCGCATTCCTTCCGATCCGGGCGATCGGATCCCCATCCGCCAAAGCGGCGTTCCCGCGGGTGTGGTCTCCCATGTCCCCGTCGCAATCGCGGAAGCCGGCAGCGTGCGGTGCAGGCCGATCTTTCTCCGGTCTCCCGGCTCGGCCAGCCGTGCTATCTCCGACGCGCTGAGCGGATCCAGACGCAGTTCGCGAGCCTTGCCCAACGAAAACCGAAGACCCGCTGGCCGGGCGGCATCGCGCGAGGCCTGCTCCGTGCCTGCGTAAACGGCGGGTTCCTTGCGCAACGCCGGTTGCGCGCTGAGAATTGCGGTGCAAACGATTGCCGTCCAGGCCGTTCCAGCAAGTGAGCGCATGTGTACAGCGTCACTTTACGGCCCCGGGTCGAGCGCAGCAAGACTCGCGTTGGAGGATAACCCGAAGATATCAATCGTTATTGTGGCTACATTCGAATGCGGCCGAAGTGCGCTGTAACACGGGTTCGGCGGCGCAGCCGTACGTGGTTTCTTATCCAACGGCACCCGTGTTGCCGGAATAAACCCCAGGGAGGGCCCATGAAACCAATATTTACAGCAATCGCTGTTCTTGCGCTCTGCTGCGCGCTTCCCGGTTTGTGCCAGCAGAATCCGGCGGCAAGCGGATCGGTACCGCTTTATCGCGTCACGGTTGTCGAGCGCAGCGTCGATGCCATTAATTATCAATATCGTTCCGAGCCGACGAAGATCGATTTTCAAGGCACCGTGCTTCTTCCCAAGGCGAAGGGAGATGCCGTCGTCGAATCACGCCAGGGCCGAACGGAGATTGACGCCAAATTCGATAACCTGGCTCCCCCGACGCGTTTCGGAAGGGAATATCTAACTTACGTGCTATGGGCCATCAGTCCCGAGGGCGCTCCGCACAATCTGGGTGAAGTAATCCCGGACGGCGGAGATCACGCGAAAATCCGCGTGACTAGTGACCTCCAAGTCTTCGGTCTGATCGTGACGGCTGAGCCGTTCTCGGCCGTGCGCCAACCGAGCGACGTTGTGGTTCTGGAGAACCGCGTCCGGCCCGACACCGTAGGCAAGGTACAGCCGATCCAGGCAAAGTATGAACTGATGCCGCGCGGCCAGTATACGTACCAGGTGCAGGACAGTCTTGCGTCGGGTGTAGCCAGCGCGCCTAAAGTCTCCATGCAGGAATATGAGGCGACCCTGGAGTTATACCAGGCGCAGAATGCGATCGCGATCGCCCGGGCGGCGAATGCCGAACAGTATGCGCCGAACACGTTTGCCAAGGCGCAACAGGCGCTTCAGGAAGCCCAGCGGCTCTCAGCGCTCAAGGGGAACACAAGTCTGGTGGTGCAGAACGCGCGGGAGGCCGCCCAGACCGCCGAAGATGCGCGTGTGATTGCGCGGCGCCGTATGCAGGATGAGCAACTCGCCAAGGCTCAGGCCGACGCGCTCCAGGCGCAGCAGGCAAAAACGAATGCAGAGGCCGAAGCACAGCGTCTGCGCGCCGAAGCAGATGCCGCCCGCGCCACAGCGCAGGCCGAGCGCGCCGCGCGCGAGCAGGCCGAAGCCAACGCCCGCATCGTGCAGGATCGCGCCAATCAGGTGCAAGCCGACCGTCTGCAACCCACGACAGTACCGGCTTCGCCGCAGCCCCAAAACCAGCAGACCGCCAAGACGGAAGCGCGGATGCGGCTGCTCGAACGCTTCAATGGCGTCATGCAAACTCGCGACACGCCGCGCGGCCTCGTCGTCACGGTACCGGATTCGGCGTTCTCCGGATCGACTCTGCGGAGCGGCAGTCCCGAGGCACTGAGGCGCCTCGCTACCGTCATTGCGGCTCAACCTGGACTTCGTGTTGCGGTCGAAGGCTATTCCGATAGCAGCGACTCCAGCGGTTTGTCCCAGCAACGGGCCGACGCCGTTCGCGCGGTGCTCGCCAATGCCGGCTTGCCCGCTGCGGCGATCTCGAGCCAGGGTCTGGGCAACTCGCGGCCGCTCACCTCCAACGCTACCGAGGCGGGCCGTATCGAGAACCGCCGCGTCGAGATCGTTATTTCCGGCGATCCCATCGGCACCCTGCCGTTCTGGGATCGAACCTACTCGCTGAACGTGCGGCAATAGCAGGCGCATCAAAACGCTTCAATTCAGCCCCGCCCGTAGCGCCGGCGATCGTGTCGCCGGTTCGCTCGAGCGGGACCGGCGGCTGTGACCGCCGGCGCTACAAGCGCACTAGCCGCAGCCGGAACCCTCGAGAGCTCATGCGAGAATGTCACCATGCGCGCATGGCTCATGAAGTCGTATGAAGGCGTTCAGAAGCTCGAGTTAAGCGATGTGCCCGATCCAAAACCGGGGCCGGGCGAAGTCGTCATTAAGGTCAAGTTCGCCGCCCTGAACCCGGCGGATTCCTTCCTGGCCCGTGCCATGTATCCCGCCAAACCGGCGCTGCCGCATGTGTTGGGACGCGACGGTGTCGGCGAAGTGCTCGCGCTCGGCTCCGGCGTCCAGAACCTGAAAGTAGGAGACACCGTGGGCGTGCTGCGGTGCGACGTCGGTGTCGAGAGCTGGGGCACGCTGGCGGAGCAGACCGCCGTTCCGGCGAACAGCGTGGCTCCGGTGCCGCAAGGCTGGGCGCTGGAAGAAATGGCCGCGGCGCCGCTTGCGTTCCTGACGGCCTGGCAGGCACTGACGCAGTGGAGCGATCCCCCCGCGCCTCCAGCCGCCGGCTCCGTGCTGCTCGTCACCGGTGCATCGGGCGGCGTCGGCATCGCGTCGATCCTGCTCGCCAAGTCGATGAATCTCACCGTCATCGCGCTCTCGCGCAGCGGCGAAAAAGGCGCAAAGTTGAAGGAACTGGGCGCGGACTTCGTGTTCGATCCGGCCAGTCCCGATCTGCGGAAGTCCGTAACCTCCGCCGCGCCCAAGAAGGTCGATCTCGCCATAGACAACATCGGAGGCGCGCTCTTTAACGAATTAATCGCGATGCTTGGCTACTGCGGGAGGATCAGTTGCGTCGGCCGCAGCGCGGGCCCAGTACCCGAATTCAACACAGCGTCGCTGTTCTTTCGAAGGAATCGCATCGGCGGCGTCGCCGTGAGCGATTACAGCCGGGAAGCCGCGCAAGACGCATGGCACCAGATCGTCGCCCGCTTGCAAACGATGGGCAAGCGCCCCGTCATCGATCGCGTATTCCCTTTCGAGGAAGTGAAACAGGCATTCGCTCGGTTGGCGGAAGGCCCGTTGGGCAAAGTCGTCGTCCGAATCGGCGGATAGGACCCGCCGTCCGCTTAGATTTCGCCCTCTCCCCTGAGGCGCGCGAGCACCGCGTCGGCATTGCGGAACGCCCTTGCCTCCAACTCGCGGCTTTCCTCGGCGGCTTGCCGCGAGAACGGCGAGTCGCCGAGCGAGCGCAAGTTCGTATTCACGGTAGCCAGAATCGCGCGCACCGCTCCGGCCAGCAATGCCGCGCCGCCACCGAGGTCCGTCGCAACGGCGCCGCTCGCCAGTTCCGATGCCTCCGCGCAAAGTGCGGCGCCAACCGTAGCCGACCGCGCTGCCGCTAATGGAACCGCCGTAGCCTTCTGCAGGGCGGCGTGCATGGCGCGCTTGCGTTCCTGCCGCTCCTCTTCGGTGCTTTTGGGCAGCCGCACCGTCTCCATGTATTCCGCATAGGCTTGCGGGTCCGCGTCCGCATATTTCTTCAGCCGCGATGCTTCGGTTTTCGCCGCTTCGATCAGCGACTCGAGCCGCGTCCGGTCGCCTGCGAAGTCCTTGCGCCTACCAATCACAGCGAGGACCATGACCACCAGGCTCACCGCGCACGCGGCCGAAACCATGGCTACGGCTGCCGCGGCGATTCCCGTATCGCCGCTCTCCACGCGTTCGCGGAAGAATTCGAGCGTCGAATCCCAAACCGAGCCTTCCATGAAAGCTTCTCTACAGTGCGAGGTTTTCCCTGGCGGCGTTTTCGGCCGGCATCCTGCCTCGCAGAACTCCCGATTCCGCGACAATCTCCGGAACCAGTTCCTCCTGCTTGTACGCCATAATGTGTACGCCGCGGACGCCCTCGATTTGGCGGACCTGCTGGATGATATCGACGCACAGGCGCTTGCCTTCGCCCTTGCCGCCCTTTTTCAGGCGATCGATCACGTCATCGGGAATCCACACGCCGGGGACGTTGGCGCGCATCCATTCCGCCGATTTCGCAGAACGCACCGGACCCACCCCGATGAGGATGAAAACCTTCTCGTGGACGCCCAGGTCGCGCACGCGGGCCATGAACTCGCGCAGCCGGGGAACATCGTAGCAATACTGTGTCTGAATGAAATCGGCGCCGGCCTCCACTTTCTTTGCCAGCCGGTACGGACGGAAGTCGTATGGCGGCACGAACGGATTCTCCGCCGCGCCCAGGAACAGCCGCGGCGGCGTTTCCAGCTTGCGGCCGCTCAAAAACATGCCCTTATCGCGCAGGATGCACGCGGTCCGAAGCAGCGTCATGGAATCCAGATCGAAGACCGGTTTGGCCTCCGGCTGATCACCGGCCTGCACGCCGTCTCCGGTCAGGCAAAGCACGTTGCGCACGCCCATTGCCGCCGCGCCGAGGAGATCGCCCTGAATTGCGATGCGGTTCCGGTCGCGGCAGGAGACCTGCATCACCGGGTCGTATCCGGCGCGTGTGAGTAGCGCGCACACGCCCACGCTCGACATGTGTACGTGCGCTCCCGAAGCGTCGGTCGCGTTCAGCGCGTCGCAAACCCCTCCCAATTCCTTCGCCCGGATATACACCGACTCGGGATCCGCACTATCCGGAGGATTCAACTCGGCCGTGACTGCGAATTCGCCGTTGCGCAGAATCTGCTCGAGCCGCGAGCCCGACTTCACTGCTGCCACCCGGCCGGCGGATGCAGCCTCTCCGGGTGCAATGTGTTGATCCACGCCGAGGTGCCCTTCAGCGATCGGTTCACCGGAGCCAGAATGTGGAACATCTCGGAACCATAGAGCGGCATCTCGCGCGAGCGGAGCCAGGCTTGCGTCCAAACGCAGGGACGGTCGGGTAGCACCTCGCAGCGGCCGTCCGCACGTACCCCGCCACACGGCCCGTTGCGCATCTCCTTCGGACAGGTCATCGGACACGTCATGCCGGTGCTGTGCAGCACGCACTGGCCGCACATACGGCAGTCGAATATCGCGCCCTTGCTCCCTTCCTCCAGCCAGATAAAGAAACGTTCCATGCGGCCGCCCGGCTTAAGCCACGGGCGAAACGGCTTCAGCATGCGCGCCGTGCCCGCGTAGACGACCTCCAGCGCATGCGGTGAATTTTGTAAAAATCTCAGCATCAGCCCCTGTTAATAATGTTACCCGAGTGGCGCAAAACGCCGTCTGAATGCAGGATCGGAACCAGCTCGAAAACCGCAGTTTCCGTGCGCGGGCCCGATAGCACCGTGGTCCCGTTACGGAGTGGCAACACGAAGCTGAGATGCTAAGTGGCCTCGTCCGTCTCCTGCCAGGCACTTAGTATATCGTAGACAGCTCCGGGTCCACGCGCTCCGCCGGCCGCAGTTCCGCCGGAACCGCGCAGCCCGCCACGTGCGCGATGACGGCGTGTAACTGCCGGACGCCCTCGGTGAGCGCCGCGGGGCCGGGCTGCAGAATGTAAGTTGATTTCACCTCGTACACGTGCCGGATCCCGCCCCATCCCGGACGTTGCCGGATGGCCTCCTTATTCACCTTCCTGCCGCACCACGAAGCGATCACGGCCTCCGGATCGCGCTCGCGTACCGCGGCCGCATCCACGATGCGGTCCTTCGCATCGTGACACATCCGCAGCTCCGGGAAAGTCGGCGTGCCGCCCGCGATTTCGATCAGCTCGTCCACCCAGCGAATGCCGCTGATGAGGGGATCGTTCCACTCTTCGAAGAACACGCGGGGACGCCGCGGAAACGCCTCGGCAGATCGCGCGATGGCCGTGAGTTCGCTCTGGAGGCGCTCCACGAGAGCCGTGCCGCGCGCTTCCGCCCCCACGATGCGAGCTACCGCGTGCGTCATCTCCAGGATTTCGGCGATCGAGCGTTGATTGAATACCAGGACATTCGCGCCTCTCGCGATCAGTTCCCGCGCAATCTCCGCCTGAAGATTCGAAAACCCGAGCACCAGGTCGGGCTCGAGTTCCAGGATGCGATCGAACTTCGCCGTCGTGAACGCCGAAACCTTCGGTTTTTGACGAGCCTCTGGCGGGCGCGCCGTGAATCCCGAGACACCCACGATCCGCCGCTCCTCGCCGAGGAGATACAGAATTTCGGTGGTCTCTTCCGTCAGGCAGACAATGCGCCGCGGGAACGCGGCAGCGCTCTCCCACGCCGGCGTCATAACGCCGAATACCGCTGCCTGCGGCGCAGCAGCCACAAGAACACGGGCCCGCCCAGCAGCGCCGTCACGGCGCCGACCGGCAGTTCCACCGGGCTCAACACCGTGCGCGCCACCGCGTCGGCCGCGATGAGAAAAGACGCCCCGAGCAATAGCGACCCGGGAAGCACGATACGTAGGTCCTGCCCGAACAGCAGTCGCACCGCGTGAGGAACGATAAGCCCCACGAAGCCAATCGCGCCTCCCACCGCCACCGTGACGCCGACCAGGACGGAGCAGAGTAGGTGGACCGCCGTTTCGCATCGCCGCACATTCACTCCCAGCGTCCCGGCCGTTTCCTCTCCCATCGCCAGCAGATGCAAATCCCGCGATAGGGCGAGCAGCGCGATCCAGCACGGCACGAGAAACACCAGCATGCGCACGATCGTGTCGAAACCGACGATATCGAGGCTCCCGATCATCCAGCGGAGAATCTGCAGCGCCCTGTTCGAGTCGGTCATGTATTGAATGGTGAGCACGGCCGCCGCCGCGATCAGGTTCACCACCACGCCTGCCAACAGAAGCGCTCCCGGCAGCAGCATGGGGCCGGTTCGCGCGATCCAATAGACCAATACCACCGCGCCCATGGCGCCGCAGAACGCCGCGATGAATACCAGAGGAATCCCGGAAACGCGAGCGCCCCACCCGAGGGCGATGGCGATGCTGGCGCCCACCGCCCCGCCGCCCGACACCCCCAACGTGAATGGATCGGCGAGCGGGTTCCGAAACAGCGCCTGCAACGCCGCGCCCGTCAGCGCCAGAGAGGATCCGATGAGGGCGGCCATGGTCACGCGCGGCAGCCGCAGGCGGAAAAACAGCATTCGCGCGGTGGGGTCCGACCGCAACTGGGCCAGATCGATGGTCCGCGTCCCCACCCAAAGCGCCGCCACCGCAAAGAGCAGCAGGATCCCGACGAGAATCACGACGGTCCATCGTAAGCGCGCCGCCGCGGCCTTCGGCGGAGCAATGAGGGCCGTCACCGTGACCATATGACCGTCCGGCCTTCCACTCGCCGCGTGCGCACGTACGGATCCTCATACACCGTCGTGAGAACGGCGTCGGTGAGGACTTCTTCCGGCGCGCCCGCCGCAACCAACTCGCCGCGACGTAAAGCGAAGACCAACTCGAACGCCGGATCGATCAGGTGCAGGTCGTGCGTGATCACCAACGCAGTGAGGGCGAGCGTGTCCCGCAAAGCCGCCAGTGTGCGCACCAGTGCCGCGCGATGCTTCAAATCCAGCGCGGCCGAGGGTTCATCCAGCAGCAGGCACTCGGGGTCCTGCGCCAGAGCGCGCGCCACAGCCACCATCTGCCGCTCGCCCCCGGATAGCTCGGTCACCGGCCGTGCCGCCAGGTGGACCGCATCCACGGTTGCCAGCGCGTCCAACGCACGTCGGCAATCGCTCTCCTGCTCGAATTGAAAGCGAGGCGTATACGGACTTCTGCCGGTCAACACCACTTCGAGTGCCGTGAACGGGAACGCGAGGGTGGTGGATTGAGGCACATAGGCGATTCGCTTAGCAGTCTCGCGGCGCGGAATGCGGTCAAGCGGTACGCCATTGAACAGGATTTCGCCCGAGCCTGGCCGCAGCAGCCCTGCAAATAACCGGATCAGCGTGGATTTCCCGCAGCCGTTCGCGCCAATGAGGGCGCAGAGCTTGCCGCGGGGCACGCCCAGGGTAAGATCGCCGATGACGGGAGTGCCGCGCTCATACGAGAACTGCACGCGCTCGGCCGCGAGGATCGCCTTGTCGCTCATCGCGTCTCCCAATCGTGCTCGGGCACTTCCGGGTGCAGAAGACGGGCGAAGAGCGCCGCCGTGCGCGCGATCATCTGTGAGGCGTGCGGCACAAATTCCTGCCGCACCACGTACACTCTCCGATCGCGGACGGCGCGCAATTCCGGCAGTTCACGCCATGCCGCCAGGAGATCTCCCCCGAAGCTTCCCTTGGATTCCGGCTCTACGTCGAGGATTGCCTCCGGGGCGAGCGTGAGCAGGGTTTCGGTGCTCAGCCTTCCGTAGCCGCTTTGAGTCGCTGCCGAGGTAACCTTTCCGCCGGCAACGTCAATCAACTCCGCGAGAAAGGTCCCCCGCATGGCGGCATAGAGGTCGCGCAAGGTTCCGGGCGTGCGGTCGATGATGCACACCACCGTAGGATGCGGCAGCTTCAATGCGCGGTGCCGGACGGCTTCCAGCGACGCCTTCGTGCGCGCCACCAGATCCGCCGCCTGCCGCTCTGTGCCGGTGGCCCGGCCCAAGGTCTCGATCGCACCCAGTGCATCCGCGACGGTTTGGCTGCGCACTACCGCGGTAGCGATGCCGAGTTGATCGAGCTGCGATTTAATAAAGGGCCTCTGCGCGTCGGAGAGAATCACCAGATCCGGCCGAAATCCGACGATGCGTTCCACGCTGGGCGTGCTCCAGCCTCCCACCTTGGGCAGCGCTTTCGCCTCGGGCGGATAAAGGCAATACTCCGTGACCGCCACCACGCGGTCGAACGCCCCGATGCCATACAGAATCTCCGTTACCGCCGGAGAGAGCGACACGATCCGTCGGGGCGTGTCCGCTCGCACTCCACCGGGCAGGAGTGCGGGGACTCCGAGGATCAACCACCTGCGCCGCGTCAAAACTCGAATTGCATCCCTCCGGTGGCCGTCGCGCCGGGCGTACGATAGCCGGCCTCGTAATAAGTCTGGTTAAAGAGATTGCGCCCCTTGGCGAAAAATCGCAGAGCGTGGTATTCGCTCAGTGGAATGCGGTAGCTGCCGGCCAGTTCCGCGTCTCGCACCCCCGGAAAACGGAAAGCGTGGTTGGCGAACGTCACCGGGTCGAAAAGAGGGTCGAGATAGTTGCTCGCGGCCAGCAGGTTGAACGCAATCACCACCCGCGAACCGAGCCGCTCGGTCGCCGAAAACGAAACCTGGTGAGCCGGAATCGCGTACGTCCGCAGAATGCCGTCGACCAGGGGCGTCCGTTCGCGCGCGTTCGTGTAGGTGTAAGCGGCCCCGAGATACAAGGAGCGAATGGGTGTCACCGAGGCGCTCAGCTCGACGCCGCGCGCTAGTCCGCCGTTAGTGTTCAGATAACCTCCGAAGCGGCCGAAGGGATCGGTAACGGGCTGAATCAACCCCGCGGAATCGAAGGCAATCACCTCTTCGAGCCTCGTATAAAAATAGGTCGCGGACAGCCGCGCGCGGCCGTTTCCGAGCGACTGATCGATGCCTCCGTCGACCGATATCGAGCGGTCCGGCTTGAGCCGTGGATCGCCATATGCCGAGTAGCCGAAGCTGCTGTAATATGTCCCGAAACGCTCGTATAGCGACGGCGCGCGATAGCCTTTCCCCACATGAGCGCGCAGCTTGGTTCCGGTCCGATGGAAGAAGTATGCTATTGCTCCGTCGCCGGTCTGCGCAGTCGGGGGCGCCGCGAATCTCATTCCTGCATAGGGCGCGCTGAATTGCGGGATCAGCGCAGGCTGATTAAGCGCGAAGAATTGCGCGCGGTAGGAGCCGGCCAGTTGGAGACGATCTCCCAGCAAATGCAGCTGGTCCTGCACGTAGAGCGCGTGGCTCCGCTGGCTGACGTCCACCGAGGAGTTGTCCGCTGGGTTCGGCAGCACGGAATGGTTCCCGTACCTTTCATATTCGAACTCGTAACCCGCGTCGATCAACTGGTACCGCCCCAATCGCCAATCCATCCGGCCGTCGGCAGTATGGATGTCGCCATCGTAGTAGGAAAGAGTGCTCCCCGAAGGTTGAAATCCGGTGCCCGCCGGCCCGTCTCCGATGCGGCGTCGCGTTACGAGCCCCTGATAACTGGCTGAAAATCCCAGCGACTCGCTGACGTGGCTGCTGAGCCGAATCGCCGCGGAGAAGATCCGTGCAGCCCTGGTGAAATCCGGGTTGTCCGTGTCGGGGATGAAGGTGACCCCGGCTTTAGCGTCCACGATCCCGGCCGCCACTCCCGGCACGGCTTCGGGCGACGAAACGAGTTTCGAAAATGAGTCCGCGGCAAGAATCCGCCCGAAGATGCGTGTCCGCGGAGATATTCCGTAATCGAGCCGGCCCTGAACGCTGCTGGTTCGCGCCGGCTCCTCGCCATCGATGCCTGAAAGTACATTGAGATGCGCCAGGCCCAGGCTGTACTGCAACTGGTCATTGCGGAATGAGCCTGCCAGTTCCCCGCGGCCGCGGAACATATCGAGCGAGCCGCCTTCGGCGAGCAGCGAACCTCGCGTCCGGCCGCCGCCCTCACCGGTAATGATGTTGACCACCCCGCCCACTGCGTCCGTTCCGTACAGCGACGAGCCGGCGCCGCGCATCACTTCGATACGGTCCAGGTCGGTCACGATCAGGTCCTGGAGCAGCCCCGAAGCATCTCCCTGCGTCGCCGCGGCGTCTCGCATCCGGAACCCATCGATCGTCACGGCCGTGTCTTGGTTGCGGAGTCCTCGTGTCTTGATGGAAACGAATGAC
>CAYMHP010000018.1:0-17654 GCA_964390225.1 uncultured Solibacteraceae bacterium | reverse complement strand
CACCGGAATGAACCCCGGACCGCCGAGCTGCTGTATTCGCAGCCCGGGCACGTAGCGAAGTGCATCCGCGGTCGAGTACTCGTCGCGGGCCGATATGGTCTCTCGATCGACTACGGAGACAGCCTTGGAAATCTCATCCGTGCTTTGGGCCGTGCTGGAAGCGGTCACGACGATGCTGGTTCGGACGGCAGCGGGACGCAGTTCGAAATCGACCTGTATTTCGCCTTCTTCTTTAATGGAGAGCGAGCGCGCCGCCGAAGTTTCAAGCCCTTCGGCGGTTGCCTGCAGCAGATACGCGCCCGGGCTGACGTTGTCGATTCGAAACCGGCCCGAGAGGTCGCTGGTTGTTACCAGCGTCGCGGTGTTGTCGCGCGCCACGAGGGTGACGGACGCGCCGGGCATGGCCACACCCTGCGAGTCCTTGACGGTGCCAACCACCGTAGTTCGAGTTTGCGCGGATAGCGCCGCAGCGATCCACGAAAGAAATAGAGTGTACTTGAAAAGCCGTCTCTGCATAGCCGGGAAGTCCGCGCCTCCGGTCCTTTCCTGGCGCCATCCGCCTCGGCCTATAGATGGAAGATGAAAAGGAGAACCAGCCCGGAAGGCCGGCCCGATGGATTCACCCTCCGCCTTCACGCGAAGCGGGGCGCATATCACCCAAGGCAGGTCTCCTGACTTGCAGGTCAACGCTGGCCGGCGGCCTTCCCATCCTTACGGACAGTGGCTCCTTTCGCCGCAGCTCGCTGCTTACAGTGGCGGGACCGTGCGGGACTCTCACCCGCTTCCCTTTTGACTCGCCCTCGATGGCGAGCACCTCGGGTCAAGGCAAAAATAGCATAGGCGCGGCATTGGGTCAATCCAGTGAAGCGATTGACCTGCCGCCGCGCGATTTGAGAATACAATCCACTTCCCCGCCGCGACCGCGGGAGAAGGTCGATGCGTTGTCTTGATCTGCCTTCCTACTGGGCTGCTGGTGCGGCAGCGGCCGGCGGAGCAGTGAGCGGTTCCGTGGCTCCGCGGTGGCACGTGTAGCAGGTCACGTGCATCTTCCCGTCCTGGAAGCGGCCATTAATGTCCTGCACCATCGTGATCATGTGGCGTGCGACTTCCTTCTTCGGATTGTCGTCGCTGGCGAAATCGCCCATCACATGGCAATAGGTGCACTGCACGCCAAGGGCGTTGCGAAATGCCCCCATGGTGGCCCGAATATCGGTATCGGGTTTCAGCACTTTCAGGTTCTTAGGCGCCTGCCGCGCGCCCTTCTCTTGTTGCGCAAAGCCGAGTGCGGCGGCGAGTAACAGCATCGATACGAGTAAACGCATGTGAGCCATGATACACGCACCCGCCACTGGGGTAAAGACGCGTACGAAGAGATTTTGTTTCAAGTGGGTCGATTACATCCACCGCGAATGCACGGGTTCCTGGGCGTCTCAGCGACTCGGTGGTATCTTCTTGCGCGTGCGTGCAGCTACGTGCATCGTTTTGAACGACCTACGATAAGAGATGGTATACTCTTGGCGCGGCTTGCCGCTCATGTTCGTGTTCCGGAGCCGGTTACCTGTCATGGGAAATGCTCCTGATCTTGTACTCACCCTGAGGGGGTGCACTCTTGCTCGATCTAGTGATTGTTCGCGCGATCTTCGTTCTGGTCCTCGCAGTCGCAGCCTTTACCTTGCATCCATTCCACACCTCGCCCTGGGTCGCCGCAGGTGGCGGCCTGGTTCTCGGCGTTGGCATTATCTTCTTTGAAATCAGATTAGAACGCATTACTCTGAAGCGGCTGATCGGGGCTGCGGTGGGCAGCGTCCTGGGAATATTCGGTGCGTTCCTTATGTCCCTCGTTCTGGGCAAAGCCACCAGCGAACCCTTTCTCCAGGTCCTCCTTCTTTTGTGGATGACGTATGTCGGCCTGATCGTCGGCGCCAAGAAGGGCGACATGCTCAATCTCGCGGCGCTGGGCGGGATCTTCGGTGGCGAGAAATCCTCTAAAAAGTCGTTCAAGATCCTCGATACCAGTGTCATCATCGACGGCCGTATCGCGGATATCGCCGAAACGGGATTCCTTGACGGAGTCCTGGTGATTCCGCAATTCGTTCTCCGCGAGCTGCAACTGGTCGCCGATTCGGCCGACTCGATGAAGCGCAACCGTGGCCGGCGCGGGCTCGATATCCTTCAGCGCATCCAGAAGATGGCTCACTTGAACGTGCAGATCGTGGAGGAGGATTTTCCGCAAGTCCGCGAAGTCGATATGAAGCTCATCGAGCTGGCGAAAATCTACGACTGCAAGATCATTACCAACGACTTCAATCTCAACAAGGTGGCCCAGCTTCACGGGGTGGAAGTCTTGAACATCAACGAGTTGGCGAACTCGCTGAAGCCCATCGTGCTGCCCGATGAAACGATGCGCGTCTTCATCCTCAAGGAAGGTAAGGAGTACAACCAGGGTGTCGCCTACCTGGATGACGGCACGATGGTGGTTGTCGACAACGCTAAGAAGATGATTTCCAAGACGGTCGACATCGCCGTCACCAGCGTGCTGCAAACCACCGCCGGCAAAATGATTTTCGGGAAGTATGACGACCGGATGCACGCAGCCGCGGCCGGAGCGGAGAAGCATGAGCGCCCCATGCGCAAGCCCGAGCCGCAACCTGCCGCGAACCTGGGCCCCGAGAAAACCACGATAGAATCGTAGCTGCAGATGAAAACCGCCGTCATTGTGCCCGCCGCCGGGCTGGGTACGCGCATGGGCCGGAACTCCGCCGAGAAGACCGGCACCAGCCGCAAGCAGTTCATGTTGCTGGAAGGTTCGCCCATCCTGCTGCATACCGTCCGCAAGTTCGCGGCGTCGGACCGGGTGCGCGAAATCGTGGTCGCCGTGCGCCCCGATGATCTCGAGTGGGTGGGGGAGATGCTTGCCAGAGAGTTGCCGGGCAAGCGAGTGCGGGTGGTGCAAGGCGGCAATAGCCGGCAGGAATCGGTCCAAAACGCGCTGGATGCGCTGGATCGGGACACCGAACTCGTCGCGGTCCATGACGCCGTGCGGCCTTTCATCGATTTGGAAACCATTCACAACGTGCTGGACGAGGCGGCTCAGACGGGGGCGGCCATCGTCGGCGTCGTGCCGGTCGACACCATTAAACAGGTCAGCCGCGCCACCGGGCACGCTCGCATCCGTTCCACGCTTCAGCGCGACAAGCTGGTTTTGGCCCAGACGCCGCAGGTCTTCCGCTACGATCTTCTGGTCCGGGCTTTTCAAGCGGCGCGCCAGGATGGTTTCATCGGTACCGACGAATCGAGCCTGGTGGAGCGCCTCGACGTCGAAGTGACCGTAGTGCTCGGCAACGACCGGAACATCAAGATCACCAAACCCACCGACATGGATCTGGCCCGCCTCTTCTTTCAGGAACAGACGGCCGGAGAATTCCGGGCTTGAGCGAAGTCCGAACGGGGCTGGGGTGGGATGCGCACCGCCTCACGGCCGGCCGGCCGCTGATCCTGGGCGGCGTGACGATTCCCTCGGATTTGGGGTTGGAAGGCCACTCCGATGCCGATGTCCTTTCCCATGCGATTACCGATGCCATTTTGGGCGCCGCCGCTCTGGGCGACATCGGCATGCACTTCCCGGACTCGGACCCGCGCTGGAAGGGTTGCGATAGCCTCGTCTTCCTCCGCCATGCCAAAAAACTGGCGGAGGCGGGCGGCTTCCGGATCGTCAACGTGGATGCGACGGTGATCCTGGAGAAGCCCAAGTTGAAGGATTACCGCCAGGCAATTCGCGACCGGCTCGCCGAAACACTCGGCCTGGAAACGGGACGTGTCTCAGTCAAATTCAAGACGGCGGAACAGGTGGGACCCGTGGGCGAGCGGCGCTCCGCGGAATCTCAAGCCCTGGTGACCGTCATGGCTGTGGAACCCGTCTAGTTCGGGCTTTTGACCACGCACATCCGCCGCGCGGCGCGCCTTGCCTTTAGGCGCTCGTTCGCCTTCTTTTGTTTTTCCGCCGAGACAACGGCCTGACAGGCATCGCAGCGTTTCCGGATCCGGGAGCGGGTGACGAATTCGGCCCCACAGCGGCGGCACTGCTTCGTCATGATCTCTTCCAGCGGAAGGATTCCCGGTTTCTTCGGCAACAGATGAGAATAATGAAAGTCACAATGACTCATGTCAGGCAAACACCTCCAGGGATTCACGAAACCAGCTATCCAGACAAAAATACCTGAATTGGGGCTTATCGCGCAACCGTAATCTTGCGCGTGCTTGAAAAACCCACACCTTAGGACTCGATTCCCTCTTCCTGCCGCTACCGGAAGATGCTGACATACCAGGACATTGTCGTGACTGGCGGCACGTCTGAGCTAGCAGCATTGTCATGGCTGGCAAAGGTTTCTTTGCACGCAAAACACCGAAATTAAGCCGCATTCGGAGAAGCGGGTCTGTAAGGCTCCGAGGCGCTCAGTAGTTCCCATCGCAAATGATTGATATAGAAGACGAGCAGCGGCTCCGGGAACGTTCCGCGGAATTTTTCGAGGACGCGCTCCTCCCAGCCATCCGTAAAGTGGGGCTTCGGGTCCATGTCCTTGGGGAAAAAACCGTTCTCATGCGGCACTCCCAAAAAATCGAGCACGCCGGTGATCAGATCGAGATTCGATACCAACACGACCTGCGCCAGATCGCGGGCGAAGTCTTCGTCGTGCTCTGCCAGGCGGCTCCAAAAGCGCGGCAGCGCCTTTCGCAGATTCTCCGTGTTTAGCTTGTGCAGATGCGCGCGTACTTTGAAGCCTTCGTAAATCTGGTAGGTTTTCAATTTCCCAATGGAGATGCTGCGAATGAGTTGGCCGAAGGCATCCTCACCGAGTCCCAGATAGATCTCGGAAAGCTCCATAGAGAGTCAGGGTAGCATGGGCGGCCGCTGTGCGCGGAGCAGGGGGTCCAAATATCTCTGCGGTGCTTGAGAGAGACAATGACTACGGTAAAATAAATGGGTTTGGTCAAAATGCGGAATGTCATCATCCTGGGCTCCCAATGGGGGGACGAGGGGAAGGGGAAGATTGTCGATCTCTTCTCCGATCGCTTCGATATCGTAGCCCGCTATCAGGGCGGCCACAACGCGGGCCACACCGTCTTCATCGGAGAGAAGAAGTTCGTCCTCAAACTGATCCCGAGCGGGATTCTGCGGCCAGGGAAGCGCGCGGTGATCGGAAATGGATTGGTAATCGATCCCGCGGCTTTGCTGTCGGAGATGGATACTCTCGAAGCGGCGGGCATTCCGGTAAGCAAGGCGCTTTCCATCAGCAATCGGGCGCACGTGCTGTTGCCCGCGCACCGCATGATGGAGAAGATGTCGGAGGGCCGGCCGGGCCGCGTCTCCATCGGGACCACGTCGCGCGGCATCGGCCCCTGCTACGAAGACAAGATGGCGCGGCGGGGCATCCGCATTTCCGATCTCCTTGACCGGGAGGGCTTTCGAAGCCGATACGACAGCCTCATGGAAGAGAAGGTCGTCATTGCCAAGGCGCTCGGCATTTACGACGAGACCGACCTGCGGCGCATCCGCGACGATTATGAATCGTTTGCCGAGCGCATCCGGCCCATGGTGTGTGACACGGCTCTCCTGTTGAACCGGGCCATTGCGGATGGCAAGACGGTGCTTTTCGAAGGCGCGCAGGGCACCATGCTCGACATCGATCATGGGACTTACCCGTTTGTGACTTCTTCCAGCGCCAGCGCCGGTGGAGCCTGCACCGGGACGGGCGTCGCGCCCACCCGCATCAGCGGAGTGATCGGGGTTTCGAAGGCTTATATCACTCGCGTCGGCGGTGGCCCGTTCCCCACCGAGGCCCTGGATGGCGCCGGCGACCAGATTCGGCAGCGCGGGAATGAATTCGGCGCGGTGACCGGCCGGCCGCGGCGCTGTGGGTGGTTCGACGTCCCGCTGCTGCGTTACACCGCCGCGATTAACGGCATCGATAGCCTGGTGATTACCAAACTCGACGTGCTGGACGAATTCGATAACATCCCGGTCTGCGTCGGCTACCGTATCGGCACGCGCGAGGTCTGCGATATGCCCGCGACGGTGGCAGAGATCGAAAAACTCGACGCTGTCTACGAGTGCCTCCCCGGTTGGAGGGCATCCACTTTCGGCATCTCTTCTTACGAACAGTTGCCGCCGAAAGCTAAGGACTATTTGGCGTTCCTCGAAAGCAAAACCGGTGTGGAGGTAGGTTGCATCTCGACCGGACCCGAGCGGAACCAGACGATTGTGCGGGCCGCGTCGCGCTTCCAGTCGCTAGTGATGTGAGGCGTTCGAGCACGCCACGCACGCATCAGCGTTTCAGCTTCTCCGTCCAGTTCAGAATCACCGAGAGTTCGTCGCGCGCATTCTGCTCAACGGGCACCGCGAAGAGGAATCGCTGGCCATCCGGAGCGACCGCCGCCACGTTGCCCGGCGTAGCCGATAAACGGAGGAGCGCGGGCGGGACTGCGAATAGAGGCTTAGGCACACCGGGGTGAAACACCGGACTGGTGCTGACCTCGACCGCCATCACGTTGCCGTCAGCCGCCAGGTAGTAGAGTTCCCTCCCGTCTTTGCGCCAGTGCACCATGCCGGCGCCGCCGTTTCGCGAGATCATCCACTTGGCGGCCGAGGAGCCGGCGTCCGGCGACGGTGTGAACGCTTTGACGTAGATCTCGTTCCGGCCGGATTCGTCGGAGCGATACCCGATCCAGCGGCCGTCCGGCGACAGCCTCGCGGAGGTTTCCCCAAATGGCGTCCGCGCGAAGGCGAACGGCTTGCGATCGCCGGTTAACGGCAGCACCCAAGTGTTCATCGGATTACCCGCGCCGAAGATGAGGAAGCGGCCATCCCTGGACCAGTCCGTGAGGGTGTTCACCGAGGCCGGTCTGAGCAGCACCTCGTCGGCGCCGGAGCCATCCGTTGCCTTCGCATACAGACCGCCGACGCCGCCGCGACCCGAAAGGTAAGCAACCCGGCTCGCATCCGGCGAGAAGACCGGAGTGGTTTCGATGGACGGATCGAACGTCAGTCGCGTGCTGGTACCCTGCGCCAGATCGACCACCCACACGTCCTGATTCCCGTCTTGTGGATTGAGACGCGAGAGACCGGCTTTCGTTCCGTCGTGCGAAAGGGCCAGAACCGAGTAGCGTCCGGGCTCTCCAACCTTCCCCAGTATCTTTCCGTTTCGGTCGTACCAGGTGAGCTGGAGATCGAGGTTGTCCGCGGTTTGGTAGACCAGGACTCCGCCAGGGGACGCCGCGAACCGGCCAAGAATCCCGTTACCGGAGGTGCCGACCCGCTCGGCCAACGGGACCGGCTCGCCGGTTAATTCTTCCCGGCGATTTTCAAAAGCCTGCGCGAGCAGGGTGCCGTCCCGCAAAAACAGCACCGCGCCTCGATCCGGGTCGGAGGTGGGCACGTATACTGGGTCGGCTGCCACCAGCGGGAGACGCGAGCTCTGTTGTTCTGGCTTCAAGTCCAGGGAACCTTCCGCCATGCCGCTGGTTTCCGCTGCTCCGGAGTCCCGGTAATACAGAAAGTGCTTTCCATCCGGAAGAAAGGTTGGTTCGATGTGAGCGATTTCGTTTCGGGAAGAATCCAGGGACGTGACGGGAGTGGGACTGCCGCCCGCCGCCGAAACGCGCATAATTCCTCGAACGCTTCCGAACAGAATCACGTTGTCTTTGTTCCACGAGCCCCCAAGAGCGCTGCTGACGGGGTTGTCTACGATCGTTTGCGGCGGCCCGCCAGTGATGTCGATCTTCTTCAGCTTGAGTTTCGCCCCGGCGTCGTCGTAGACCACAAAGCGGCTGTCCGGGGACCAGAACGGCAGCGGGGTGCCGGAACGCTCGGTGCCGGGAAGGGGCTTCGCTGCCTGGTCCTCCAGATCGCGTAACCACAGGCGTTGAATGCCGTCCGTGCCGCGGGCTCCGAATACCACGTATCGCCCATTCGGAGACACTGAAAAAAGCCCTTGTGTGAAACTTGCGTTTTCGGGCGCCGGGATGCCGAACTGCATGATCCGGGCAGCCGGGGTTGTTTCCCGAAAGTGAATCGCTGAGAGTGCGACGGTGGCAACCAGAAACACCGCAGCCACTGCGGGCCATAGCCATCGGGTGCGAGTTGTTGGAGCTGACACGGCTGGGGCTGCTGATTCCGCGGAGACCTCGATCAAGGCCATCGCATCCCCGATATCGCGGAGCCGCTTCTTCGGATCTTTTTCGAGGCAGCGCTTCAGCAGCGGACGCACCTGCGCCGGGACCTGCGTGAGATCCGGCGGTTCCTTCAGCACGCCTGCGAGTGTTTCCGAGAGCGTCTCCCGCTCGAACAGCTTTTGTCCCGTGAGCATTTCATGCAGGACGACGCCAAAGGCCCAAATGTCGGCGCGTTTGTCCACGGCCCTGCCCTTGGCCTGTTCCGGTGACATGTAAGAAGCGGTGCCCAGGATGACGCCGACCTGAGTGGAACCCATGGTCACGGTGAGGGTGGGCGATTTTTCTGAGGACGCCGCGGCTAAGGCCGAGATCTTCGCCAATCCGAAATCTAAGACCTTGACGACTCCGTCCGGGGTGATTTTGATGTTCCCGGGCTTCAGGTCGCGATGAACAATGCCTTTTTCGTGCGCGGCATCAAGCGCCTCGGCAATTTGTCGAGCCAGCGTCAGCGCTTCCTCGATCGGGATCGGACCCTCGCCGATCCGGTCGCTGAGGGTCGGCCCTTCGATGAGCTCCATTACGAGGTAGTTCGGTCCCACATCGAACAGCGTGCAAACGTTGGGGTGATTGAGGGAAGCGACCACTCGGGCCTCGCGCTCGAACCGTTCGCTGAACGCCTCCGCGCAAACTTTCAGCGCGACCTCGCGCTCCAGGCGCGTATCCGCGGCCCGGTAGACTTCTCCCATTCCACCCGCGCCGATGAGTTCAATGATTTCGTAGGGTCCGAGTTTTGTCCCCGGCGTCAGAGGCATTGGTTTGAACGATTCTACTCTAGGCCGGAGGGGTCCCGGCAAACGTCGGCCAGCAGCGATACACTCGAACAGTGCGGTACCTGTTTTACTTGATCTGGGGATGTGCCCTGCTGTTTGGCGCGGACCCAAGGGAAATCGTCCGGCGTTCGGTGGAAGCCAACACGCGCAACTCCGAAGCGGCGCGGAATTACAAATTCCTCGAGCGGCAGGACATGCGCGATCTCGACGGGGCGGGCAATGTTAAGAGCCGCAGAATCGAAACTTGGGATGTGACATTGCTCGAGGGCTCACCGTACCGGCGCTTAATCTCACGAAACGATCAGCCGCTTTCCGCGGAAGAACAGAAGGCGGAAGACGAGAAGCTGCGCCAGAGTAACGAGCAGCGGCGCAAGGAGACGGACGCGGACCGGGAGCGCCGCCTCGGCGAATGGCAGCGGCGGCAGGACCGGCAGCGCGAGCCGGTCCGGGAACTTCCAGACGCCTTCGATTTCACCCAGGCCGCCGACCAGCAATGGAACGGTCGTACGGTTTACGTAATCGATGCTATGCCGCACCCCGGCTACAAGCCCAAATCGCGATACGCGGCTTTCTTCCCGAAGGTCCATTTGCGGCTGTGGATCGATAAGCAGGATTACTCCGGCGTGCGGGTGGAAATGGAAACGCTGGATACGGTGTCGTTCGGCGGCTTTCTGCTGCGCCTGGCGAAAGGCAGCCACCTGGTGATCGAACAAGTGCCTGTGAACGGCGAGGTCTGGCTTCCCCAGCACGTATCGCTATCGGCTTCGGCCCGTCTGCTGCTGCTCAAGGGTTTTCACCGCGAGATGGATTTCACGTTCAGCGACTACAAGAAGTTTCAGGTGGACTCGCGAGTGGTCGCGGGCGCGGCTAATTAGCAAGCGCGAGCGACCCAGCAGACGGCAGAAGTTTGCGGCAGCGCACCGCTCACCAGCGGTACGGTAAAGCATTCAAGAAACTCGCTGAGTAATGGCTGGATGGATCGCCTCTTCATGGCCCCACGCGAGGGGCTTTCGCTTTATCTTCGCCTGCGCTACACTGGATCGAAATGCAACTGATTTCGGGACCGGCGGCATCGGGAAAGACTGCCTTTGTCGTTGAGCGATTCTCCCAGGCTCTTCGTCGCTCCGAAAGCGGAATCCGGCTGCTGGTCCCGACGGCGACGCTTGCGCGGCACCTCCAGAATCGGATCGCGCGCGAGGGTTTGGTCTTGCGGCCGAACCTCATTCAAACGCTTTCCGCCTTCGTCGATAGCTGGGGCGGTGACCGCCCGCAGGTCCCGGATTCGGTTTTGTACATCCTGGTGGAAGAAGCGGTGGCGCAGGCGGATCGTGCAGAGTTCCGGCGTGTCGGGCGTCTGCCGGGATTTTGCGCATCGTTGGCCCGCACGATCTCCGAATTCTCGTCGGCCGGATGCGACAGCGCGCGCTTGGCAAAGGCGCTTCCGGAGGCGCCCTTGGCCGCGGGTTTTCTCGCGGTGTACCGGGAAGTCGAGCGGCTGCTCGAGCGCCGCGGATTGGCGCTCCGCGCAAAACGGTTGGAGTGCGCGGCGGCCCGCATCCGCGTTGAAGGGCTCGGCGGAATTCGCGAGGTCTGGCTGGATGGCTTCCATGCCTTGCCCGACCCGGAATTGGGCGTCATCGAGGCAATCGGGAAACACGCCGAGCTGACGTTGACCCTTTCGGATGGGCCCGCCAGCAGAAATCTGCTCGCGCGCCTGGAGCGGATTGGCTTTGCGGAACAGCGATTGACAACCATGCGTCCCGCCGCCCCGCTCGCCCTTGTGCGCGCCCGCAACATCGAACGCGAGGTGGACGAGATTGCGCGCCGGATCGTGGCTCTCGCCGCCGAGGGCAGGCCATTTCGCGAGATTGGAATTGTGGTTCGGGCGGCCGATACGTATGTCCCGGTCCTGCGATCCGTTCTGAGCCGCTTCGGAATTCCGGCGCGATTCTATTTCGATCCCGAGCTCGAACAGCACGCCGCGACGCGCTTTCTCAGCGGAGCTGTCGACGCCATGCTGGGCGGGTGGGAGCACAGCGCGACGCTTGCGGTATTGCGGCTGGCGCCGCGCTTTGCCGATTCCGCCACGATGGATCGGCTGGATTTTGCGGTTCGCGAGCAGTTGCCGAATAGCGGCCTGGGGACTCTTAGAGCGCTTGTCGATGAAGGGCAGAGCGTTCGCAAGCTGATCGACGAGCTTGCGGCGCTCGAAGAGTGGCGTGCGTTCGAGATGCCGCCGGCCGAATGGCGCGCCCGGTTCGGCAGGCTGCGGAATCTGTTCCGGCCGGCCCGCCGCGAAAATCTGGATCACGAAACGGCCTTGGAACTGCGAGCCGAGGCCACGGCGCTGCAGCACTTCGATGAGGCTTTGCAAGAGGCGGCGCAAGCGCTGGACGCCACGCGGCCCACCGACATTACCCAATTCTGGCGGGCTGTGAAATCGGTGCTGCGGCTGAAGCCGCTCCGCCTCGAGGATGGACGCCGCAGTGTGGTGCACGTGCTGAGCGCCCACGAGGCGCGCCAGTGGGTGCTTCCGATCGTATTTGTGTGCGGTCTGACCGAGAAACAGTTTCCGCAGTTTCACCCGCAAGACCCCTTCTTCCCCGATGCGGCGCGCTGCCAACTCAACGGCTCCGGCATTCGCGTGCGGACCGCCGCCGACTTCGAAACGGAAGAGCGCGCGCTATTCGAGTCGGCGCTGACGAGGGCCAGCGACGCGGTCACGCTCTCCTATCCGGAATTCGACGCTCGTGGGAACCACAACTTGCCATCGATCTTCCTGGAAGGTCTGGGCCTGGAACCCGAGGAGGCGCGCGCAGCGCGGCCGCAGCCGAGCCACCGGCCGGCGCCGCCGCAGATGGAGATTCGGTCGCCCCGCTTGCTGGAACAGTTGCGGCAACGGACGGCGGAGATTTCGCCCAGCGCGCTGGAGGCGTATCTGCAGTGCCCGTTCCAATATTTCGGCGGGCGCCTGCTCCGCCTCAAAACGGCGCCGGTCCGGCCGGAGGATCGTCTCGATTTCCTGACGCAGGGGGAAATCGTGCACGCGGTTCTGGCGGAGTGGTACCCGCAGCCGCGGCCGATCGCTCCGTTGTTTGAGCGCCATTTCGCCGAATGCTTGGAGAAAAAGCGCATTCCGGGCGGCTACCACACCGAGCGGCTGCGCAATTCGATGCTCGAAGACCTGGAGCGGTTCGCTGCCGATACCACGTGGCCGCGCGACGGTTTCCAATCGCAGAGCGAGCAGAAATTTCTGTTTCCCATCACCGACAATCTTCAACTTAAAGGGCGAATCGACCGGCTCGATTTCGATTCCCGGGGGCGTGCGTACGTCCTCGATTACAAGTACAGCGCTGCGCAGCGGCTGAAGGAGAAGAAGAACGGGGATCAACTGCAGGGGCCGCTGTACATGATGGCGGCGGAGAAGGCGTTCGGGATACAGCCCGCGGGCATGTTCTTCGTCAGTCTGAAGGGCGGCGTGGAGTACGCAGGCTGGAGCGAGCCTCCGTTCGCCGGTGGCGATCCGATTCCCGAGCGTTGGCTCGAGGACGCCGCCGAGCGGACCTTCCGCATCGTAGAGGCGATCCGGGACGGGCGGATCGCTCCCCGGCCGCACGAGGAGAGCAAGTGCCGGTATTGCGACTCGCGCGACGTGTGCCGGATCGAGGTCGCCAAGGCAGCGGCCGTGGCGGAGGGCGCGTGAACGAAGTGCCTCTCACTCCCGAGCAACAGCGCGCAGCGGATCCCTCCGGGCGTTATCAGGACACGTGCGTCGTAGCCGGGCCGGGTTCCGGCAAGACCACGGTGCTGGTCGAGTATTTCCGGCGGCTGGTGGTCGAACGTGTCGATCCACTGCGAATTCTCGCGATTACGTTCACGGAGAAAGCCGCCGGGAACATGCGCAAGAAACTGGCCGAGGCCTTTCCGCATGACCCCGCGACCCGAGCCCTCCTGGAGCGCGCCTGGGTTTCCACGGTGCACGGGTTTTGCTCGCGGCTGCTGCACGAAAATGCGATCTTCGCGGGTGTGGACCCCGAGTTCTCGGTGGCCGATGAGCGCGAATCGTCGCGTCTGCAGCAGGAATCGATCGATGCCGCCGTGAGCGAAGAATTCGCCGGGCGGCCGGCGGCGGTACGCGCGTTGATTCGTGGCTTATCGTCGTTCGAATTCGAGGATGCGGTGCTGGCGGCATATGACGCGATGCGCGGCGCCGGGATGAGCCTCGACGAGGTTGCAGCCAAAGCGCCTCCGGCCGGTACGACGGTTCGCGACGTGGCCGATACGTTGCGCGCGTTGCGGCGCGACGGACTGGACGGATGGACTCCATCGCAGCGGGCCCATCTCGATACGATCCTCGAGGAGGCTGAACGCGTCGTCACTGCTTCGAGCGCTCTGGAGCGGCTGCGCGCCGTCAAAAACTACTCCGGGAATTTGAGAAAGTGCAGGAGCGGCACGTCCGCATACAACCTGGTTACGCGTCTCAGAGATCAGCTCAAAGATCTGCCGTACTCGCTCATCACCGAGTTGTATGCGCAGGAGCGGAACGTGCTGCTCGCAATTTTTCGCAGGTTCGATCGCATCTATCGCGAGCGCAAGCGGCAAAGCGGGCTGCTGGATTTCGCCGATCTGGAAGAGTTCACCGTGCGTCTGCTCGAAGAAAGCCCGGAGACCCGGGCGCGCTTGCAGCAACAGTTCGACCACATTGTCATGGACGAGTTCCAGGACACGAATGGCCAGCAGGCCAGATTGCTGGAACTGGTACGGCGGCCGGACCGGTTTTACGCCGTCGGGGATATCAATCAATCGATATTCGGGTTTCGGCACGCCGAGCCGGAGGTCTTCCGGAATTACCGCGATACGGTCGAACAGAGTGGACGGCGGTTGATCGAACTGGTCGATAACTTCCGCAGCCGGCCGGAGATCTTGCGTGCCGTCGAAACACTGGCTGAGGGCGCCGCCGGAATCGAGCCTCGCGACCTCGTGGCCGGGCGCGAATTCACCGGGCCGCGGCCGGTCTGTGTGGAAGTGATGAGCGCCGTGGGACAGGATGTGGACACGGCACTTGAAACCGAGGCTCGATGGGTCGCCCGGCGGATTCTGGAACTTGTCGACGAGGGCGATCCGGCGTTTGCCTTCCGCGATGTGGCAGTGCTCGTGCGGAACACGGAAGTGATTCCGGACTTCACCGATGCATTCGACGAGGCCGGGGTTCCCTACGTCGTCAACCGCGGCCGGGGATTTTATGAAGCGCGGGAAATCAAGGATCTGGTTCACCTGTTACGAGTGATTGCCAATCCGCGGGACGAACTCAGCCTGGCCGCCGTGTTGCGCTCGCCCCTCGCGTACGTCTCCGACGAAGGTCTGCTGCAGCTCAGAATCATGGGGGACAACATCGGCGCCGCGCTGCTGCGTTTGGGCAAGGAGGCCGAGCGGGAATTCGCCCCGGAGGACTATGCCAAGTTGATCCGCTTCCGGAACAGCCTGGCGGGTTGGAGAAAACGCCGCGAGCACGTATCGTTTGACCGCCTGCTGCTCGCCGCTATCGACGATTGCGGCTATCAGTGCGACTCGGGCGCGCGCGGTTGGGGGAATGTCGAAAAGTTATTGGCGCAGGCCCGTGATGCGGCGGGCCGGATGTCCTTCGATGACTTCGTCCGCGAACTGGAGTTCGTGCGCTCGTCAAACCTGCGCGAGGCCGACGCGCCTCCGGAAGACTCTGCCAACGCCGTAAACGTGATGACGGTGCACTCGGCGAAAGGGCTGGAGTTTCCGGTCGTGTTTGTGGCCGCGCTGCACAAAGGCATCGAGACGAGTCCGCCGGTGGTCGCGTTTTCGCGCGAATACGGGCTCGGAGCGCGCTGGCGGAATCCGGCGACGGGTCAGGACAAGGACGATCTGTTCCAGCATGCCATTCGCGAGGAGCGGAAGAAGCGCGAAGCCGAGGAGAGCGATCGCCTACTCTATGTCGCGACCACCCGGGCGGAGCAACATCTGGTTCTGAGTTTTTCCGGGAACGGCAAAAAGCCGGGCAATTGGGCTGGAGTCGTCTGTGATCGGTTGCATGTGGACGCGACTGCACACGGCGACGAGACTCTGACCCGCACCGCCCCAAACGGCGAGACCTGGAAGCTTCGCGTAGTCGTGGCCGAGCGGCCGCCGGAGCGGCTAGCGGGACCAGGCACGGCGGAGGTCGCCGGGGATATCGAGTACGTCCGCGCTCCGGAAATCACCGAGCAGCAGGATGCCAATGCGACGGTGACGGCACTCGCGGCCTTTGCCAAGTGCCCGCGGTCGTACTTTCTGGAGCACTACCTGGGATTTGAAGGCCATCAGCGGCGTGTCGATGCGCAACAGCCCGCGGCGAGTGAACTGGGCAGCCAGGTCCACGCGCTGCTCGCCGGAGCAGCCGTCGCGGATCCCGATCCCAAAGCGGTGGCGCTGGCCGACGTCTTTCGCCAAAGCCCCCTGGGACGGCGCCTCGCGCGAGCTTCGCGCCTGGAACGCGAGTTCGATTTCCTGATGGACGTGGACGGCCTCGTTTTGCGCGGGCAGATCGACCTGTGGTTCGAAGAGGGCGGGGATCTGGTGATCGTCGACTACAAAACCGATTCCGTTACGGCGATCGAAGCACACCAGCGGGCGCTCGATTATGCGCCCCAGCTTCGGCTCTACGCGCTGGCGCTGGAGCGAATCACCGGCCGCGCGCCCAGTCACGCATGGCTGTACTTCCTGAAACCCAATACACCCATGCGAGTGGACCTTACGCCATCGCTGCTTGATTCCCCGGAACAACTCGTGCGCGAATTCCAGGAAGCGCAATCGGTTCTCGAATTTCCGCTGCGCGAGGGCTCGCATTGCCGGCGCTGCCCGTTTTATCGGAATCTCTGCCCGGCGCTTACTGAACCTGCAGGCGCGCCGGCCGGCGATGCCGTGGCTGTGCTGCCTTAGGCTGAATCGAAAGCTGCTCGAGCTGCGATTCCGGGATAGTGGCGGATAGGTTGACCTGATTCCCGGTCGCGGTGACCGTCAGCGACTTCAAGAAGGCCACGGAAGCAGGGTTTTGCTGTGCCTGCGTCTGAGCAAAGCTCGCGAGAAATTGCAGAACACCCGCCAGGGCGGTGGCATTCTGAGCGGTATCGGTTTGAGCCTGGGCAGTCACCACCGCCGCGGTGCCGAACTTGATCCCGCCGGCCGCCTGCTGCACATTCTGAAATGCAGTGAGTAACGCGGCGCCTGGGGTATTTGGCGCGGCATTTGGAAGCTTGAGACTGGAAGGCGGCACCTCCGTCAGCGCCCAGGCATCCTGCGAAAGGCTCCATTGATTCACCTGGACCATCACGGGGGCGCTTAGCGGGGCCGGCGTGGTCTGGCGATCGATGGCGCCTTTCACGCTAGGAATGTCACCCGCTGCGGCAAGGGTGGAATCGAGAAATGCGACGGCATGGTTATTGTGCTTCACATCCTCGACGATGGTGACTCCCTTGTAAGTCTCTGTGACTGCGCCGCCCACTTGGGCCGCTGCCGCGATCTTCGCCGGATCGAACCTGCCGCGCGCCAGCACCAGGCTGATCTTCGCCGCCGGGTCGGCAGAAAAGAGTATTTCGTGAACGTCGGTCCGCGGGTCGAAGCCCGTCGCGGCGATCAGTTGCTGAAACTGGGCATCCTGGGCCTGCAACTGCGCGAGCACGTACTGCCCGAACGCCGAGCTCTTGGCCTGGTCGACGTTGACGCCGGCCAGCACCTTGGCGTTCGGCATCGCAAGACCTAGCAATTGGGTGTCGGCCGCCGGAAGCGCTCCGGCGAAAAAAACGGCGATCAGCGTCGCGGCGAGAACCTGCGGTTTCATACTCATGAGGACGTCGTCCTTGCTCTATTATTAACGCCGCGGCTCTCGCCGGAGTTCCATCTCATTCGGGAACTGGGATCTGGTCCACCACTTCAATGCCAAACCCCTCCAGCGCAACGATTTTGCGCGGGTGGTTGGTAAGCAGCCGGATGGTGTGCAGGCCCAAGTCCGACAGGATTTGCGCGCCGATGCCGTGCTCATGTTGCAGTTGCCGCTGCCCATCGGTGCCCTGGTAATGCAGAAATTCGCGGGTGTGCGATATCAGCCGTTGCTGCCCAGCGGCATCGCGGTCGACCCGGAAGCCGGGGCCGGTCTCATGCAAGTAGACGAGCACGCCCGCGCCCTCTTCGGCGATGGCGCGCATCGAGGCCCGAACCAGGCGCTGGCAGTCGCAAGCCATGGATCCGAAGACGTCCCCATAGACGCATCGGGAATGCATGCGGACGAGCACGCCTTCCCTGCCGGCGACTTCGCCGCGAACCAGTGCCAGGTGGTATTCGGGATTGAGGTCACTGGTATAGGCTACGGTTCGGAACTCGCCGGCTTCGGTTTCCAGGCAGCCTTCGGCCACGCGCCGGATGAACCGCTCGTGCTTCATGCGGTAGCGGATCAACTCGGCGACCGAAATCATTTTGAGGCCGTGGCGGCGGCAGAACTCGATGAGCTGTGGCACGCGCGCCATGGTGCCATCGTCGTTCATGATTTCGCAGATGACGCCCGCGGGATAGAGTCCCGCGAGGCGGGCCAAATCGACAGAGGCCTCGGTATGGACGGCTCGCACGAGCACCCCGCCTTCGCCCGCGCGCAGC
>CAYMHP010000017.1:21062-33933 GCA_964390225.1 uncultured Solibacteraceae bacterium | reverse complement strand
CCTCGCGGAGGTTTTCGTCGACGCGAAACGGGTCCACTACTTTTCCCGGGTTCATCTTCCAATCCGGATCCCAGATCGATTTGAACTCACGGAAGGCCTCGATGATCTCCGGGCTGTACATGCGCGCAAGCAATTCGCCCCGCGCCTGGCCGTCGCCATGCTCGCCGGAAAGCGAGCCGCCGTAGCTGACCACGAGGTCCGACGCTTCTTCCAGAAACCTGCGCCACTTGCGGATGCCCTCAGCGGTTCGCAGGTCGAAGGTCAGCCGTGTATGCACGCAGCCCTGGCCGAAGTGGCCGTAGAGCGGGCCTTCATAGCCGTACCGATCCATCAGCTTTTTGACATCGCGCAAGTAGCGGCCGAGCTGGGCGGGCGGCACCGAGGAATCCTCCCAGCCCTCGTGATTCTCCGGCATGTCCGGCACCTTGGCGGTGGCGCCCAAGCCCTCTTCGCGGAGCTGCCAAACGATGTGCTCCTGCTTGGGGTCGTCGAAGAGCTTCATCGAAGGGGGATGCTCGCGTTTGCGGAAGTCGTCCATGCACTTGCGCGCATTGGTATCGGCCTGCTCTTTCGAATCAGCGCCGAACTCGATCAGCAGCCAGGCATCGCCCTTCGGCATGAGATCGAGGTGCGGCGGGTGGAGACCCTTCCGCTTCATGTACTTGATAAACGTGTCGTCCAACGCCTCCAGGCCCACAGGTGAAAACTTTCTGGCTTCCACCACGTCATCGGCTGCCGCAAAGATATCCGGATAGCCGAAGACGAGCAGAGAACGGACCGGCGGATTGTAGACCAGCTTTGCCTTGGCCCCGAGAACCAGCACGCAGGTGCCTTCGGTCCCGATCAGCGCCCGGGCGACGTGGAAGCCCTGCTCCGGCAACAACGCGGGCAGGTTGAACCCGGAGACGCGCCGGGGAATCATGGGAAATTCCTTGCGGATGCGGTCTGCGTACTTGTCACGCAGCGCTTGGAGGCCGCGGTAGATCTCGCCGCGGCGGCCGCCCTCGCGAATGATGCGCTGGAGATCCTCGTCGCTCGTCGCGCCGACGGTCAGGCGCGTGCCGGCATAGGTGACGACGTCCAGCTCGTCGATGTTGTCTACCGTCTCGCCCGCCATCATCGAGTGGATGCCGCACGAGTTATTGCCAATCATGCCACCGAGCGTATTGCGGCTATGCGTGGCGGGGTCGGGTCCAAAGGTGAGCCCATGACGGATGGCAGCGTTGCGCAAGTCATCGAGGATGATCCCCGGCTGCACGCGAGCATAGTGCTGGTCGGGATTCATCTCAACAAGTGCGTTCATGTATTTCGAGAAGTCAAGCAGGACAGCAACATTGACGGTCTGGCCTGGGATGCCCGTACCGCCTCCACGCGCCACAATCGGTGCGCCGTAGCGGCGGCAGACGGCCAGCGTGTGCAGAACGTCGCCGTCGTCTTTCGGCAAGACTACGCCGAGCGGCGCCATGCGGTAGTTGCCCGCGTCGGAAGCCCACATGCCGCGGTCGCCGTCGCCGAAGCGGACCTCGCCGCGTATACCGGCGCGCAGATCTCGTTCCAGGGAGCGGACGTCCACGGTCACGGTCGCCGGTGTTCCCGTTTGCAAACGGTCTTCAATATGTGTCGGCGGGCGGCGGGTGGCGATCTGAACGAAGCTGGTGGAAATGTGGGTCTCGGCAGCAGGCATGCATGGGTCCTCAAAAGAAATTGCCGGCGTGGTCATAAGCGGCCGGCGCGGGCTCGTCGAGCAGCGTGAGTTTGGCGTTTTCCTTGACTTGCGGGAGGAGCGCTTCGGAGGCCCAGAGTTCGTCGAGCCGGGCGGTGTTGCGGATGCGGCACACGCGCGGCTGCGGTCCCGGAAGCGCGGAGAACAAGGCTACCTCAACGGCTTCGCGGTCAGTGTCGAGCGCCAAAGGAAGCAATCCCTCGCGCGTGTTGCCACCGGGCTCCGACGCGGTCAGCAGATTGATGTAGCTGACCACGGGATCGAACGCCTCGGCGAAACGGCGGGTGGTGAAATCGGCCATCCCAATCCCCAGGCCGTTGCCGAGCGACGGATGCGTCAGGGAAAGCACAGCGATCCGTTTGAAATCGGGGATGTGCGGCGCATCGGAGTTGCGCCAGTGGCCGATGACGTTTGGGTCCATGCCGGCTCCGGAGACGGTTTTGCCCAGCTCGTCGACGATCAACAGGTCAAGCTCGCTAAACGGAATGCGCGCGAGATGTTCCTTGGCGACACGCAGCAGGCGCATGTCGGCTTCGAAGAAGGCGTCGTATGTGGGCGTCACCACTTCAATCGCGCACGGCTGCCGGTAGCCGTTCTCGACCACGGCGATGCCACACAGAATTTTCGATTTCGCGAGTTGCAGGCGCGGGACCGCGCGCACGGACGGCCAGAGGCCGTGACTATGGGCCTGCTGCGCGCCGGTCTGCTTGCCGAGGCCGACGGTGCACATCTTGAGCAGGCCCGAGGCAAGCTCGCCGGCGGACTCGGGGTGCGTCTTGGTCCGGCCGAGCACGATGATGCCGTCCGCCTCCGCCGCGAAGCGGTCGAGATGCGCAATGGCGCCGCTTTCGGAGGCGCCCAGCGCGCAGGTTTCCATGGTGGCGCGCACCGGCACGCCAATGGTCTTCTCCTCGACGCCGAGGCGCCGCAAAATTTCGGCCTGACCCTCGGGCGTGGATCCGCCATGGCTGCCCATGGCAGGGATGACGAAGGGCTCCGCTCCAGCGGCGCGCACCGCGTCCGCGATGCCGGGGAGCAACTCGACCAGGCCGCCGATGCCGCGGCTCCCGGCGGTGATCGCGACGCGGCCTCCACGCTTGAGTTCGCGCAGAGTACCCGAGGCGAGCAGGCGTTCGCGCACTTCGGCGCGCGGATCGGCGATGTGATCGGAGGGCAGATGCTGCCGGACTCGCGCCATTTTCGGGAGCGCTAGCCTCGGCAGCGGCATGGTAGATCTAGGCGACGCCACTGGGGTGCTCCTGTCGCGCCGCCGGGGTGGCCGAACGCGCTTCCGGTGATTCCGGCGGGATCGCGGGCGTCTGGCGGCCGAAGATCAGGTCGAGCGTCCAATCGGAGAGGATGCGGACGCGCCGGCTCCATCCGGGCATTTTCGAGAGGTAAACCAGGCGCCAGAGCATCCAGGCGGGAAGTCCCGTGAGACGCATACCGTAGATCTGCGCGACGCCCGAGTGGCGGCCGACGAGCGCCATCTCCCCGATCGTGCGGTACTGGAACGGGCGCTGCGGATCGCCCCGCATCACGGCCACAATGTTCTCGGCAACGGTGGAGCCTTCGCGCGTGGCATTCTGAGCCGTCGGGGGGTAGGAGCCCCGGCCATCGGGTTTGGGGACCTCCGCGCAATCCCCAATGGCCCAGACGTTCTCGTGACCGACGACGGCACAGCAGTGGTCGACTACGATCGCGCCATGGTGGCCGTGACGGCAATCGAGCTTCTGCACGATCGGCGAGGGCTTCTCCCCTGCGGCCCAGATCAAGGTGCAAGTGGGAATGCGCCGGCCGCCTTTGAGTTCGACGAAATCTTCGCTCACCGAAGTCAGCTCGGCGCCGGTTTCGACGATCACGCCGAGGTCTTCGAGCTTTTGCCGCGCATACGCGGCGAGGTCCTCGGCGACTTCGGGAAGCAGGCGGTGAGCGTACTCGAAGAGGTATGTCCTGATTTCGTCCCGGCGGAAGCTGCCGTATTCCCGAGCCTTTTCACGGACGAAGCTGTTGAGCGCGGCCATGGTTTCCACCCCGGTGAGACCGCCGCCGGCAACCACGAAGGTCAGCAGCGCGCGGCGTTTTTCCGGGTTCGGCTCGGCGTTCGCGCTCTCCAGCATCTCGACGGCACGAGTGTGCACGATCTGCGCGTCTCCCAGGCTCTTCATCCCGATGGCGTGCTCGGCCACGCCGGGAACGTGATGCACATCGGTTACCGCGCCCACTGCGATTACCAGATAATCGG
Organism: uncultured Solibacteraceae bacterium; assembly: GCA_964390225.1. GTDB lineage: Bacteria > Acidobacteriota > Terriglobia > Bryobacterales > Bryobacteraceae > PSRJ01. Next base: position 29,965 of record CAYMHP010000017.1, on the reverse strand, counting down.
CATGCACGGTCCGGGTGCCTGCTCTCGAGCGCAAGGTCACCTGCCTGTTTTCAAATCTACTGACTCGACGTCGCCCAACAGGAACTGCACGCGGGGCGAAATCGCACGTGGCTGGCGAACAACATTGAGCGGATCGAGTTCGCCGACCGCCACTTCCGGCAGCATCGGCGTGAACAGCAGATAATTTCGGCGGTCCACCAGCAGGATCTCGGCGTCCCTCTCGCCGGGGAGCAGTTCCGCGAGACGGCCGGCTACGGTCGCGCCGCCGAACCCGGCGCCGAGAATCAGGATCCGGCGCCCGCGCGGCAACCGGGCGTTGCGTCTTCCCGTGGCGATGCGGTTTGCCGCGAGCCACGCGCCATAAGTTCCGGCAGCGGCTCCAGTGAAGATTGCGGCTGTTCTGAGTTTCGACATCAGATCCTCCCTTCAGGCCCTTCGGCGTGCGAGCGAACATCTCAGCAGGAGAGGCTCAGCCCGAGGCTCTGGGCCGGCAGAATATCCCTCCATTCCCGAATCAGATCCCGATAGCATGCTCCGACCGGCCGGATCCGGCGATCGAGATCGTAGAGGCCCAGCGGATTAACGTTGCCGTTGTTCTCGCGCAACGCGGTATCCCAATCGACCTGGTCGGTGAGGCTGTACCAGGTAAACCCCACGAGTGGCACACCATCCTGTTTGAGCCGGTGCGCGTTGGCCCACTCTTTCTTCAGCCACTCCGGCGCGTGTCCGGCATCCTGCAGATTCGTTTCGGTGTGCATCACGGGCAGGCCGTAGCGTGCGAAGTACTGGTGCGTAATCACGTAATAACCGAAGATCTCGCCCGACGGCGTGATCCTGCCCTGCTCGTCGACCTGGTGCTCGTTGGTCTTGTAATAATCGTTGCCCATGATGCAGTGCTGCTTTTTGTGATTACAGGCAAACCAGTGATAGTCGTCGCGGCTCATGCCGCTATCGAGCAGGTATTCGTACATTTTGTAGTCGACGGCATGGCCGTAAGTCAGGTCGAGCGAGAGGAAGCGCTTCTCGTTGTACTGATCGGCGAAGCCGGCCGCTTTGGGCTTTTCGGGGTGAAAGTACTCAGAGGATTCGCTCTGAATGAAGATGGCTTTGGGCTGCACTTCCAGGATCGCCGCCATAGCGAGCAGGTTGGCCTTACAGAGATTGTGTAGCGCGGTGACAAATGCACCGTCGCTGCGCTCGCGCTCGTTCCACCATCCATACTGCGCGGAAAAAATGGCGGCGATATAAATCTCGTTGACGGGCGTGTAGTAGCGGACCCACGGAAAGCGCTGGGCGAAAGCGCGGGCGTAGCCGGCGAAGAGCGCAGGCCAATCGCGATTCTGAAAGCTACCGATCCAGTCGGGGACGCCGAAATGGCACAGGTCGGTGATGGGTGTGATGTGGAGGCGGCGCAACTCAGCGAAGGTTTCGTCGGCGAAGTCCCAGTCGTAACGTTCCGCACCGAGGTGCGCCTTGTAACAGGGCGGACCGTAGCGGAGATACTCGATGCCTAACTCGCGGACGAGAGCAAAGTCCTGTTTCCAGCGCTGGTAGTGCCCGGTCTTTTCCATCTCGTCCACACGGACAGTGCGGCCGTTCCATTGGATCGTCGGATAACTGTTTTCAATGCCGGTCGCGAACAGAAACCTGTCGGCCATCGTATCCCTTAAAGAATGTCCAACCGGCCGCCATCCACGACCAGAGTCGTGCCGGTGATGAAGCGCGCTTCGGGCGAGGCCAGGAAACAAATCGCGGCGGCGATATCGCCGGGCTCGCCCACCGCGCCCTGAATCTTCTCGGTTCCGTTCTTGATATCCGGGTTGTTCCACAGCATGGGCGTATCGACGGCGCCGGGCGCCACGCAATTGATGCGCAGTCTGCGCGGGGCGATCTCCTCGCTGAATCCGCGGGTAAACGCCTCCATGCCGCCTTTGGAAGCGGCATAAGGCACCACGTTTTTGGTGGTCTCATGCGCATGTACAGAACTGACGTTGACGAAAGCTCCGCCGGGCTGCATGTGCGGAGTGGCGTACTTGCAGAAGAGGAAAACGGAGCGGAGGTTGACGCCTTGCACCTTGTCCCAGTCCTCTTCGGGGAGGTCGACGACCGGTGTGAAGGTCATGGTCGCCGCGTCGTTCACCACCACGTCAATGCGGCCCCAACGCTTTACACCGGCATCGATGGCGGCCTGCACGTCGCGCGACTCGCTCACGTTCGTTTTGACGAATATGGCTTCTCCGCCCGCGTGCTCAATCTCCTGGACCGTCTGATTTCCGTGTTGCTCGTTCAAGTCGGCGATGACGACCTTGGCCCCTTCGCATGCGAAACGCTTCGCTGCGGCTTTGCCGATGCCCGATCCCGCTCCCGTGACCAGGCAAACCTTGTTTTCGAATCTCGCGTAGCCGTTGCCGTTCCGCAGCTTCTGCTGGCTGGCCATTGCTCCCTTCCCGGCTTGCCCCGGCACGGTTCAGGCGCGTTGCTGCGCGGACGTGAATTTGTTCGCGCGCGAGTCGCACCGGCCGGATGCCTGCCTGTGAGCCCGTGATGCGCTCTGGAATCGATCACATGGGGCTCAATTTTAGCGTAGGCCCTGTGTTCGCGTAGTGCCGTGACAAACGGAACCTTCGCCCATCGGCTTTGTTCTTTATCGAGCAAGTAGGCGCTTCGCGAACAATCCCTCCGGAAGGTTAGCGAGTCTCGCTCAGGAATGAAGCTTTCGGTCCGGATGCGCGATCAGAACTCTTCGCAGAACTTCGCTGACCTGAGCGGCCGTCCAGGGTTTCGGGATGACGTCATCGAAGCCATAACTTCGAAAATCAGACATCACCGGAGCATCTGAATAACCGCTGGACACGATTAATTTTAGCGCGCCGCCGAGTTCCTTCAGCTTAGCCGCCGTTTCGATGCCGCCCATACCCGCTGGTACAGTCACGTCGAGAACCGCGGCATCAAATGGACGGCCCGAGTTTCTCGCGGCCTCAAAGAGCGTGATCGCTTCGGCTCCATCTCCTGCGCACTCCACGTCGTAGCCGAGATTAGACAGGATGCGTTGCAGCAATTGGCGAATTACCCGGTCGTCGTCCATGACCAGCAGCCTGCCCGAGCCGCTCCAAACCTCGGCTGGCACGGGTAACTCCGGCGGGGGCGCGGCATCGCACGCAGGCAGCCGAATGGAAAACACTGCGCCTTCCCCTAGTTGGGAATCCACCGATATGGACCCTCCGTGCTTGGTTACGATCGCGTAAGCGGTTGCCAGGCCAAGCCCGCTGCCCGAAGCCTTCGTGGTGAAATACGGATCGAAGATGCGCGGAAGAGCGTCTCGGGGAATGCCCGATCCGTAGTCCCTGATCGAGATGCTTACACACCGGCCGGGAAGACCGGACCCCGTGTCATCGACCACGAGGTTCGAGGCGCGGACTTCGATGATGCCGCCGTCCGGCATAGACTCCTTTGCGTTCAGCAGCACGTTGTGGAAGACCTGAGTGATCTGGCCGGGGTCGATTTCCGCGGACCAGAGGCCCTCTTCGATGCCCAGATCCACACTGACCGCCGAACCTGCCCGTATCAGGTTTACGGAGTCCTCCAGGAGCTGAGCGACGGAAACCACGCGGCGAACCGGCGCGCCGCCTTTGGCAAAGGTCAACAGTTGCGAAGCCAGGAATCCGGCGCGTTGACAGGCGGCCGCGGTCTGCTCCAGGGTCTGCAGGATCGGTCCGTCTCGATCGAGTTGCATCCGGGCCAACTCCAGGTTGGCCTGGATCACGGTAAGAAAGTTGTTGAAATCGTGGGCGATGCCTCCAGCCAACACAGCCAGTGATTCGAGCTTGCGGGCATGCAGCAGTTCCTCTTCCACTCGCTGGCGCTGCTCTATTTCGGCTCGCAGGCGCTCATTTGCATCCTGCAACTCCGCCGTCCGCTCCCGCACCCGCTCGGCGAGGCTCTCATTCGCCTTGCGGAGCTCGCCTCTTGCATCTTTCAACGCGCGTTCGATCTTAACACGATCGGTGACGTCGAGAGCGTGGCCCAATACGCACGGGAGTGACCCGGGCTCCTCGTACAACATGTTGCGGTACATCCAAACGCGCTCTGTACCGTCCCTGGCGAGCAAGCGCATGAGACCCCTGTCTTTCCCATTCCGCCGGATACGGCGCAGATAGGCCTCGAACAGATGCCGAACGTTCGGCTGGAGGAAATCTCGAAGGTTCTGTCCGGGCCCGTCTTCCTGACGGTACCCGAGGGATTCCGCAGCGGCCGGGTTGATCGAAAGAAGTACACCATCCAAGTCGTGGATGCACATCAAGCCGAGGCTGTTCTCGACCAGAAGAGAGTACAGCTTCGATGGATTTCCGGTGCTGTCCATGGGCGCCGTAACCGATCTAGAGCCTTTCGAATCCCTTCCGGACCGCCTGCCAGCAGCGTGGCGGCTGCCATAACTTGCAGGAGAATAACGCAAATGCCGGCGGCCGTCAAACAGGTAAAGCCCGCCCCAGGTACTGCTTGCGAGCCAATAATCCCCGCACTTACTTACTTGTAGAAGTGCGCGACGTCGCGCTCGTTCTCGTTGCAGATGAACTCGTGGATCTCTTCCGTAGGTGCGAGATCGGAGACGCGCTTGGTGGTGAAGGGCTTCGCCAGGATGCTCGGGTCTTCCACGGTGATTTCGGTTTCGAGGTGCCCCATGTCCGGGCGGCGGTAACGCTCGATCACGTGCAGTTTCTTGCCGTGCGGATGCGCCTCCTGGTCGAGCCAGACGCGGTCGTCGAAAGCGACGCGATCGACCACCAGCGTGTCGCCATCCCAATGCCCCACCGAGTGGCCGTACCATGCCGGGTTCGGGTCCTCCGGATGGCTGCGCCCATCCGTGTAGATCTGGTGGAAGCCGGGGTAATCATCGTCGGAAACTTCGATGATCATCTGCGGGCTTTGCACAATTTCGTAAACCGGTCCAAGGCGCAGGACGGCGCCCGGCAGGCAGTGCGACTGCGGGCTATCGCGGCGCTCGTTCTCGGTTCGTTGCTTCGCGGTGGCTTGGGCAGCGGCCAGAAATTCCGGTTTCCCGGGATCGACGGTGTTGGGCGTCCACCACACGCCAGAGAAATCGGGCTTGCCATTCGCCAGGCGCGGCGCGGGGCCGGAGGGCGGCGCGTGCCGGTTGAGATCGTACGTCGCAGAAATACGATCCTCGCCCAAGGTGCTCAACTGCGTCGTGTCCTCGAGACGGATCTCGAGCGGCAGTGTTTTCGATGCTTCGACGGAGACGTTTCTTCGGTAGGGACGCACTGCGGGGACCGTCACGGAAATCTCGTACGAGCCGGGCGGCAGGTCGGCCAATTTGTAGGCTCCCTTGGCCGAAGTAACGGCCTTGTGCATGCTGCCGCCAGCACCTTTCGCCTGGACCGGGGCGTTGGCGACCACGATTCCGTTCGGGTCGACCACGGTTCCGGAGATCGAACCGCTCTGGCCGAAGACGGCTGCTGCCATCGAGAACAAACAGAACGTTAGCGTTGATACGCGCATCGTGAATTCACTCCGTCTAATTCGGCCAGTATACACAACCGCAGGGGAAACGCCGCGGTCCGCCCCGTCTTCAGCCCGCCCCGTTAAGGGCGGGAGTAGGAATTCCGAGGCGCCAGTCAGGGCGCAGCTGAGGCCGGCGGCGCGAACGGCGGCGGGGGCGGGGTATATAATCGTTCTCCAAGGAGGGCGACGAATGCGTCGTGTTGTGTGCGCGCTTTTGCTGCTCGCCGGCTTGGCTGGTTCTGGCGCCGCGGCGAGCCTGGATCCGAATAACCCGACCGGCAGCCATGGCCTGATCCTCATCGACAAGATGGGCAGGCACATCCGGTTTTTCGATCCCGGCACGTTCAAGGAGATCTCGAACCTCGAAGTGGGCGTGGCGCCGCACGACCTGGCCATCTCGCTCGACCACAAAACCGTTTACGTTCCCGTTTATGGCGACGGAGTCTACGGACGCAATCCGCACCCGGGACATACGATTGCGATCATCGACCTGCCATCGCGGCAGGTAACCGGCACGATCGACGTGTCGCCGTACCAGGCGCCGCACGGCATCCAGATCGATGCGCACGGCATGATTTACGTGACCTGCGATTTGAGCCGGAAGCTGCTCGTGATCAATCCGAACACTCGCATGATCGAGGCCGCGATCGACACCGAAGGAACGGGCCACTGGGGCGCCGTGCTTCCGGACGGGAGCAAGGCATACGTCGCCAATAAGAACGACAAGCTGTACATTAGCGTGATCGATCTGAAGACACGGAAGCTGGTGGGCCGCATTCCGGCGCCGAACGGGACGGAGGGTATTGTCGCGTCGCCGGATGGAAAGCGCGTGATTGCCGTGGATCACAGCGAACCGACACTGCTCGTGGTCGATACGGCCAAAGACGCGGTGGTCGATCGCATTCCGCTGGAGGGCAACAGCAAGGCGTCATTCAAGCCGCGGTATACGCCCGATGGATCGCAATTGCTGGTTTGCAATCTCTCGGAGAGGCTGGTCAACGTGATCAACACCTCGGATATGCATGGCAAACAGGCCGTGCTCACGGTGGGCAAGGACCCGATGGGTTTCGCGATTGCGCCGGATGGAAAAACCGCGCTGGTGGCAAACCACGGAGACGGTACGATCTCGGTGGTTGATTTGAGGGAACCGAAGGTCATCTCGAGTTTCACCGGTGGGACCGGAGTCGAGACGCTGGCTTACTACTGATCGGCTGGCTAAACACGGCCGAACGAGGAGGGTGAATGTCGAAAACGCTGACGGCCCTGGTCGGGATGACCGTCGTGGCTACCTTTTGCGGAAACGCGACCGCGCAAGGTGTGGTCACGCAAAAAACGGTTTCGCTGGGAATGGCAAAGAGCATCGCCGAGGCGACGATAGCGGCTTGCCAGTCGAAGGGATATCATACGGCGGCTGCGGTAGTGGACCGCGCCGGCCAGGTGATCGTGATTCTTCGCGACGAGCAGGCGACGGCGCAGACGGCGGAAATGGCCCGGCGCAAGGCGTACACCGCCCGCGCGTTTCGCATGGCTACCCTGGATTTTCAGAAGCGCACGATGGATCCGAAGTACGCGGCGCAGCGGGATGTTGCCGACATCCTGGCGCTGGGGGGCGGTGTTCCGATTCAGATGGGCGACGATATCATCGGCGCGATCGGCAGTTCCGGATCCACACAGGAAATGGACGATAGCTGCGCGAAGGCGGGCGTCGCCAAAGTGGCCGATCTGCTGAAGTAGGTCGGCCGTGGGTGGATTCCCGAAGGTCCTGCTCCGCACTGGAGCCGCGTTCGTGCTTCTTACCAGCCGCTCGCGTGGCAGATGCCGTGGCGGGAATACCCGGGGCAGGACAACATCGAGATTCCTCCCGATTACCAGGAAAAGACCGAGTGGGTGTTTGCGCGGTTGATGTACCCGCAGTACATAGGCCCGAGCCCCGGGCAAGGTTTTCGGCCGCGGTATCGAGGCGCCGATTGGAAACACGGCAACTCCAGTTGGACCACCGACTACACATCGGCTGACCGCCACGTCGCAGTTGCGTTGCGGCGGCTGACCCGCCTGCACGTTCGTTCGGTAGAGCAACCGGTGGATTTAGACGATGCGGGCGACGTCTTCAACTATCCGTGGCTATATGCGGTGGAGGTAGGACATTGGCAACTCACCGATAGCCAGGTAAAGGGCATGCGCGAATTCCTGGAACGCGGCGGATTCTTCATGTGCGACGACTTTCACGGGACAGCGGAATGGACCGTGTTCCTCGCGACGATGCAGCGCGTATTTCCGGACCGGCCGATCGTCGACATCCCGGATAGCGACCCCATCTTCCACGTGCTTTACGACCTGTATCATCGCTACCAGGTGCCCGGCGCCCAATATCTGAGGAGCGGGCGTACTTACGAAGTGGACGGATACGACGCGCACTGGCGTGGGATCTACGACGACCATGGACGTCTCATGGTGGCCATCTGCCACAACATGGACTTGGGAGACGCGTGGGAGTGGGCCGACTGGCCGCAATACGACGAGCGTTTCTCCGCCATGGCGTTTCGCATCGTAGCCAACTACGTGGTCTACTCCATCACCCATTAGCGCCCGGCCACTTCCGATGTTCCCGATAATGGGGAGATGATCCTGGAAACGGAGCGGCTCATCCTGGAGAGCTGGCGCCGCTCGGACTGGGTGGAATTCCGCCCGATCGCGACGGACGTAGAGGTGATGCGCTATATCACCGGCGGGGTGCCGTGGACCGATCAGCAGGTAAGATCATTCGTCGATCGCCAGATCCAGTTATATGTGGAACGAGGCTACTGCCGGTGGAAGCTGATTAATAAAAGCGCGGGAAACATGGTTGGCTTCTGCGGAGTGGGCTTTTTTCATGGTGGAAGTGAGCCCGAGATTGGATGGTGGCTGGCGCGCCGCTGCTGGGGATCGGGCCTCGCGACCGAGGCCGCGCGAGTGGCGCTCCGGGATGCCTTCGAAAGAGTGGGGCTGGAGCGAATCACGTCAGTCGCCATGCTCGGCAACACGGCTTCCATGCGCATTATGGAAAAACTCGGGCTGGAGTTGGAATTCGAATTCGAGCATGACGGCGTGCGCTTGGTGCGGTACGCCATCGAGCGCGCGCGATATATTGGGGGACGGGCAGGCTGAACGCTAATGACCTACGCCGCCATCGTGAAGTACACTCCGGATGCGTCCACAATCGCGAAGGCACGTCCGGCTCACCGGGAATATCTCGCGGGCCTGATCGAGAAGAGCAAGTTGGTGATCTCGGGGCCGTTCGCGGATGATGGCGGAGGGCTGCTGGTCTACGAAGCCGGAAGCGCCGAGGAGGTGGAACGGATGATTGCGGCGGATCCGTTCGCAACCGGCGGCGGGTTTGTTGGCTG
>CAYMHP010000017.1:0-21052 GCA_964390225.1 uncultured Solibacteraceae bacterium | reverse complement strand
TCCGGGAGTGGATGGTGGTGTTCGTTAATCGGGACCTGCTGGGCAAATGAGAATGGGCAGGCCAAGGGCCTGCCCCACGGCTGCACTGGGGCGGCTGTAACGCCAGCGCTACTTCGAAGGCTATCTGATGTTCTTGATGAGCCAGCCGTCGATGTACTTGATCACTTCCTGACTGTTCCTGTCGAGGAACATCTCGTGCTGGTTGCCGTGGATCCCGGCGTCCTCCAGCCGAACGAAATCGTCCTTTGCGCCGGCCTGATTCAGCCACTTCGGGATGCAGACGTCGAACACACGGTGATACGTGCCTTCGGCGGAGATGGAGAGGATGCGCATGTTCCGGAGTGAGACCAACTTGTGCACGGGCTCGTCCTGCATGTAGCATCCGACTTCGTCGCCCGGGCGCTCGGAGGCCTCCAGGTGGACCTTGATGTCTTGCGGGCTGTTGAATGGCGGGTCGTACTTCATGGGCATGGCCGTGAGCCCCCAGGAATCGGGATTGATGCGCGTGTACTCCACCTTAGCCGTATCGACCGTGCCAATTTGGGGGCCGCCCGGCTCGATCGCCACCATCCCGGCAATTAGATTGGGACGCTGATCGGCGACGTTGAAACCGATTCCCCCTCCCTGCGAGTGCGTGATCAGGATCACCGGGCTGCCAATCTTGTCCAGAAGCGCCACTCCAGCGGGCACGGCCAACTCGGCCTGGTTGCTCACAAACTGCATTTGGCCCTTCACGAAATTGTCGAAGACGGGATCGCCCATCATCCCTTTCTTCGGCGAGTCGCTTGGCCACTGGGTGTACTTGTGCATCCGTGGGAAATTGCCTCCGGAGGTGGCGGGAGCGGTCCAGATTTGCTCCAGGTCGAGCGCCGTGCGGATGCTCAGCTTACTATCGACGCCCGGCACATAAGGCGAACGCCCGCGCGCGGGGTAGTCAACCATGTAGACCGTGTAGCCTTGCTCGACGAGGTAATACGCCCAACCGGGGCGGCCGTCCGGCGTCTGGCGCCAGACCGCGCCTGTCTGTCCGTTGCCATGGAAAAACACGATCGGGTACGGGTGGCGCACCTGCTTGGGGACCCATACCTCCGTGTACATGGCATGGCCCATCGTCTCCTTGCCTGGGCCGCCGACATACTCGCCTCCGGCATAGAGAAAGGCGGTGCGGGCGATGTTTTCCGTCGAGAAGGTCGGGATCGCGGAAGGCGGGGTGGCCAGCGAGGCTTTGTCCTTCTGCGGAACGTTCTTCTCCATCCAGCCGGCGATGAACTTGGCGATTTCGTCGCTGTTCTTCTCGAGCATCATTTCATGGCCGTTGCCGCGAAGGCCCACGTCCTCCATGCGCACGAACTGGGTTTTAACGCCGGCCTGGTTCAGCCACTTCGCCAGGCAGTGATCGAACTCGCGGTGGTAGCCGCCCTCAGCCGAGAGGTAGACGACCGGGATCTTCTCGAGGTTGACGAGCTTGCGGGCCGGCTCCTTCTGGACGTAGCAGGGAACGACATCGCCTGGAATGTCGGACTTCTCTTCCAGAGTCACCTGCAATTCGGAGGGGTTCTGAACCGGTGGCTCGTAATGAATCGGGTCGCTGGTAACCCCCCAACTAAGTCCGCCGCCGGCGTTGTAGGCGACCTTGGCGGTATCCACGCCTTTGATCGGGGGCGCGGCCGGTTCCACGGTTACGATGGCCTTCACCTGGTTGGGTCGGGCATCCGCCATGAGCCAGCCGACGGTCCCGCCTTGCGAGTGGGACAGGATGATGACCGGCATCTTGATCATGTCGAGCAGGGCGACGAACGCATCGCGGCTGAGCTGGTCTTGGGTGGCGGGACCACCGCCCTGCAGGAACTGTACCTGCGTCTTCGCGAAATTGTCGAAGATCGGGTCGCCCATTAGGCCCGTGCCGGGGAACTGCGTATGCAGGCGGGCTCGCGGGAAATCGCCCTTCTTAGCGGAGGCGGTGAAGGTGGCCTCGAGGTTGGCCGCGTTGCGGATCGTCAGGTTACCGTCGTGGCCGGGAACGTAAGGCGAGCGGCCGCGCGCCGGCGAGTCCACCATATATTGGACATACCCCTGCTTGGCGAAATAGTACGCCCATCCCGGTCGCCCGTCAGGAGTCTGCTGCCAATCGGTAGCCGTCTGGCCGGCGCCGTGAATGTAGACGATCGGATAGGGATGCCGGATCTGCTTGGGCACCCAGACCTCGACGTAGGCGCTGCCGCCCATCACTTCTTTCCCCGGTTCGCCGACGTATTTGCCGCCAGCGTAGAAGATGCCGGTGCTGGACAGGTCAGCAGTCGAGAAGGTCGGGATCGTGGTCGGAGGCACGCCGCCGGCGGACTTGACGGCTTTCAAAGACTGAGCATTCAGCGACGCAGAAACGATAAGGGTGACCAGCACCGCTGTCCAGAACCTCGGGCGACTCGCGATCATGGGCTCCTCCTGCCGTCTGACGGTGACGGGTGGAGGTATTGTATTACAGCTACCAGCGGCAATGACCGCCGGCACTCCCGGAGTGCTACCGCAACCCGCGTTTCTTGAGGTGAGCGATCAGGGTGGCCGGGTCGTCGGAGATGATCGCGTCTACCTTGGCGGCGATCAGCATGTCCCATTCCTGGGAGGTATCCGCGGTCCACGGAACCACCTGCAAGCCGGCGGCATGGGCGGCGGCGACTTTGGCTGGAGTGACGAGTTTGACCTCAGGCGAAATGATCTCGGCGTTCCCGGCCTCTTTGACGATGGCAGTGAAGTCGCGCGGATCGGTTTCGGTCAGCGCCGAAAGGCGGATATCGGGAGCGAGCTTGCGCATCGCCACCAGGGTACGGAAATCGAAGGACTGGAGAATGATTCTCTTCTCGAGTTTGTATTCGCGGATCTTGGCGAGCACCATGCGCGCGAATTCATCTGGCGGCGGCGTGAACTCCGGGTGATCGGGAAAGCTCTTGGTTTCGATGTTGTAAGCGAAGCTGCCGCGCGGGGCCAGGTGGAATACATCATCGAGCGTCGGCATTCGAGTGCCCGGAATGGTTCTCTGCGTGACGAACCGAGGGTTCTGGACCGCTCCGCAATCCCACTGGCGCACTTCGGCGAGAGTCAGCTGATGAATGACCGCGCTTTCTTTCGGGCCGGTGCAGACAGGGCCGTGGAGAATGGGATCGTGGGAAATTACGATCACGTTGTCTTTCGTAACGGCCATATCCATTTCGAGCGCGTCTACCCCCTGCTCGATGGCATACTCGAAAGCGGGCAGCGTGTTCTCCGGCAGGCGGGCGCGTGCGCCCCGATGGCCATGGACCAGGATCTTAGGGTGCTCTGTGGCTCCGGCGAGGAACGAGAACAGTAAGCTGGCCATCAAGACTTCCCGGAGCATGGCCTCAGTATATCCGATACGCGGAAAAGGCGACTGCGCCCTGGATACGCTTCTGAAGTCATCGGCGGGTAACGCGAATGTCATCTGACGTTCACACGCCATTGGCATCATGCAGAGAGGTTAGTAGACATGAGAAAAATTACAAAATGCCTCGTATGGACGTGCTGCGTCCTGTTTGCGACGTTGCTCTACGGCCAGTTCGAAACGGCCGAGGTGTTGGGCACGGTCCGTGACAACACCGGCTCGGTTGTGCCCAAGGCGACGGTGACGCTGCTCAATCAGGACACCGGGATCCAGGCGAAAACGACGACGGACGAGAACGGCAACTACGATTTCTTCAACGTGAAGGTGGGACGTTATACGATCAGCGTGGAGGCGACCGGCTTCACCAAATTCACCACCACCGACGTCGGCGTAAACGTGAATGCGCGGCAGCGCGTGGATGCCACCCTGCAGGTGGGCGCCATCACGGAGACGGTGGAAGTGACAGGCGTTGCCGCGGTGCTGCAGACCGACTCCAGCGAGCACAGCCAGGTGATCAACACGCAACAGATCGTCGAGCTGCCGCTGAACGGCCGAAACTACTCGGACCTGGCGCTGCTTTCCACCAACGTGCACCGCTCGCCGATGTCTGTGCTGTTCGCGGCAAACGGTACGCCGCGCGAAGGCGCTCTCAACGTAAACGGGATGCGCAGCACTTACAACAATTTTCTGTTGGATGGGCTGGATAACAACGCCTATTCGCCGAGTAACCAGGGATATTCGAGCCAGGTGGTGCAACCGTCGCCGGATGCGATTGAAGAGTTCAAGGTGCTGACCAGCAACTTCAGCGCGGAATACGGACGCGTGGGCGGCGGGGTCATCAACGCGGCGCTGCGCTCGGGCACGAACCAGTTTCACGGCTCGGCTTGGGAGTTTCTGCGGAACACGGATCTGAATGCAGTCGGCTTCTTCCAGCCGCCGGGAGGCATCAAGCCCACGCTCCAGCGGAACCAGTTCGGAGTGAGCATCGGCGGTCCGATCATCAAGAACAAGCTATTCTTCTTCGGCGACTATGAGGGATTCCGCCAGTTGCAGCGGTATGCCAATTTCGACTCGATCCCCAGCTTTAATGACCGGAGCGGGTCGCTGCCGGTGCCCGTGGTCAACCCACTCACTGGGGTTGTGTATCCGGCGAACACGCCGATTCCAGTAAGCCAGCTCAATCCGTTTGCGGCGAAGGTGCTGAACGATCTTCCCGCGCCGACCGCGAGCGGCCGCTCGAACAATTACGGAGCGTTGCTGCTGGTGCGCGACTACAGCGACAAATACGATGCCAAGCTAAACTACCAGGTGAACGACAGAATGACGGCGTTCCTGCGCTTCAGCCAGCGCAAGGACATTCAGTTTTATCAGCCGGACATCCCGGGACCTTCGGGCGGGGCTGGAAACGGATTTATCCACGCGATCCAGCAGCAGGCGGCCATCGGATATACATGGGCCGTCACTCCGACGCAGCTATTCGAGGCTCGCTTCGGGTTTACGCACGTCCTCGCCGGAAAGACGCCTCCGTACCTGGGCGGGCCAAGCATGCAGGACCTTTACGGGATTCCGGGATTGCCGACCTCGTCGAGCCTGACCGGAGGATTGAACACTCAATCGGTCAGCGGCTTCTCCCAATTCGGACGCCAGGGCACAAACCCGCAATTCCAGAACCCGACGTCGTTCAATCCCAAGTTTAGCTACTCGTGGCTCAAGGGACGGCACTCGGTGAAGGCCGGGTATGAGTTCGTTGCCATCCGCACCGAGGTTCTCGACGTCAATCCTTTGTACGGGGCCGATACGTACGCGGGGCAGTTCAGCAAACCGACCTGCGCGCAACTGGGGCAGGCTGCCGGTTGCACGATTGCGGCCGATGCGACGAGCTATAACCTGGCCGACTTCATTTTCGGCCTGCCCAGCACCATCCAATTGAGCAACAACCTGGTGACCAACACCCGGCAGCACGTTCACTCTCTGTATGCGCAGGACGATTTCCGCATGACTCCGAAGCTGACGCTGAACCTGGGGTTGAGGTGGGAATTCGCGACGCCGATTTGGGACCGGGACAACTACTGGTCGAACTTCGATCCAACGACGAACAAGCTGGTGCAGGCGTCGAACGGAAGTCTGTACAACCGCGCGCTGGTGAATCCCGATTACAAAGATTTTGGACCGCGGTTCGGTTTTGCCTACTCCCTGAGTTCGAAGACTGTATTGCGCGGCGGGTATGGAATCAGCTACTCGTTCTTCAACCGGCCGGGCAGCGGGCAGGAGGGAATCAATTCGCCGGCAGCGATTTTCGGGATCATCAGCCAATCGATTCCCGCCGGCGGACCGGTACCCGCGAGTTTCCTCACGACGCAGAGGAGCTTTACCACCAATATCAGCAGCCCGGCGAACTTCAACCCCATCACCTCGAACATCGACTACATTCCCGCAAACACGCGATGGCCATACACCCAGAGCTGGCTGTTGTCGGTGCAGCAGCAGTTGACGAAGAACACTGTGCTGGAAGTTGCCTACAACGGAAATCACAGCTTGCGGCTGCCCATCATCGCGGACTATAACCAGGCGGCGCCGAATCAACCCGGCCAGACACTGGGCGTGCAGGCGCGGCGGCCGATCCAGAGCTTCGGCCCGATCACGTGGCTCGATCCGGCCGGATCGAATTACTACAATGGTCTTTCGGTGCGCGTGGAGCACCGGTTGAGCGGCGGTCTCTATTTCCTGAATTCATTCACGTGGTCGAAGGCGCTGGGCGATTCCGAGCAGGCCCTCGAGTCGTTTCCGGGTTACTCGGTATCGAATCCGCAAAACATTCGGAACCTGGCTCAGGAGAAAGGTCCAACGAGCTTCGATGTCACGTTTGTGAACGTCACCAGCGCGGTTTACGAACTGCCGTTTGGCAAGGGCCGTAAATTCGGAGCCAAGTGGAACCCATTTATCGATGCCGCTCTCGGCGGGTGGGAACTGAACACCATCAACACGGCGAATACGGGAAACCCCATCAACGTCTGCTACGCCCCTTCGGCGGCGAACGATGTGACAGGGCTTACGCAGGACTGGCGCGGGCAGGCGTTTCTGCGCCCGAACGTCTCCGGGAGCGGCATCAGCCAGAGCAAGTCGGCGATGATCAACACCTACTTCGCCGGGTACACCTTCACCACGCCGCCGGCGAGCGCTCCGTTCGGCAATTTGGGACGCAACGCATTTCGCGCGCCGGAACTGGAGCAGTGGGATCTGGCGGTGAACAAGCGCTTCCGGATCACCGAACGCGCCGGACTGCAATTCCGTTCGGAGTTCTTCAACGTTCTCAACCACACGAACTTCGGGCTGCCCAACAACGTGAGTACGAGCGCGGCGTTCGGGACGATTCGGACGACGTATCCCGCGCGGCAGGTCCAGTTCGCGTTGAAGCTGATGTTCTGATAAAGCGAAGGGCCGGGGATACGGGCCCTTTCCCGCTGTGCGCGACGTCCTCCGACGCGAACCGCGCCAGTAATGGCGCGGCTGAAATCGGCGGCTCGCGTGCTGTCCTCATGTTCTAATTGACGGAGGGGCCGGAGCAATCCGGCCCCTCCTTCTTTTATGAACCGAATCGAAATGTATCGGCGGCTTCGTGCCCACGATGGCCAGTGGGACATGGTCGTTGCCGGCGGCGGCGCGACGGGCGTTGGCGTCGCCATCGACGCGGCAACGCGCGGCTACGAGGTGCTGCTGCTCGAGCAAAGCGATTTCGGTAAGGGAACGTCGAGCCGCAGCACAAAGCTGGTCCACGGGGGCGTACGGTACCTCGAGCAGGGCAATGTCTCGCTCGTGATGGAGGCGCTCCGCGAACGAGGGCTGCTGCTCGAGAATGCTCCGCACCTGGTTCGCAACCTGGGGTTCGTGGTTCCGAACTACGACTGGTGGGAAGCGCCGTTCTACGGCATTGGCCTGAAGCTCTATAACCTGCTGGCCGGCAAGTACGGCTTCGGCGCTTCGCGAATCCTCTCGAAGGAAGAGACCCTGGAACACTTGCCGAATATCCGGACAGAGGGGCTGCGCGGCGGCGTGATCTATTACGACGGCCAGTTTGACGATTCGCGGCTGCTCATGCATCTGGTGGCGACGGCGTTCGAACAAGGGGCAACCCTGCTGAATTACGTGCAGGTGGAGGGAGTCACCCAAGACGAAGAAGGCTTCGTCGACGGCGTAATTGCACGCGATTTGGAAACCGCCGAGCAATTTGAAGCCCGGGCAAGCGTGGTAATCAACGCGACGGGTCCGTTTTCCGACGGGCTTCGGCGGCGCACGGACGAATCCGTGGAGCCCATGATCGCACCGAGCCAAGGCATTCACCTGGTCTTTGACCGCTCGTTTCTGGCAGGCGAGAGCGCCATCATGGTCCCGCATACCAGCGACGGCCGCGTGATGTTCGCGATTCCCTGGCACGGCCACACACTCGTGGGCACGACGGATACTCCGGTGGCCGAAGCGATGCTGGAACCGGTCGCCATGGAGCAGGAGATCGATTTCATCCTGCACACGGCGGCGCTGTACCTCAGCAAGAAACCGGCGCGGGAAGACATTCTCAGCATCTTCGCAGGGATTCGGCCCTTGGTCCGGGCAGGCGCCGCGGGGAATACGGCGGCGCTTTCACGCGACCACACCATTCGGATTGAAAATTCGGGCATGGTGACGGTTTGCGGAGGCAAGTGGACCACGTACCGGCACATGGCGGAGGATTGCGTGGACCAGGCTGCCGTGCTGGGCCGCCTGCCGGAAAAACCGTGTGTCACGGCTCACCTGAATATCCACGGATATCACCGAAAAGCAAGAAACTTCGGGGCTCTCTACGTTTACGGTTCCGATGCTCCCGCAATCGAAGAGATCGCGCGGCGGGAGGCAGCTCTCGGCGAGAGGCTTCACCCTTCGCTGCCATACATTGCAGCGGAAGTTGTCTGGGCGGCGCGTGAAGAAATGGCGCTCACCGTGGAAGACGTGCTTGCGCGGCGCACGCGCGCGCTCTTCTTAAACGCGCGAGCGGCGATCGACATGGCTCCGCGGGTGGCGCAGTTACTCGCCGGGGAGCTGAATCGAAGTGAAGCCTGGCAACACGAACAGCTTCGGATCTTCCGCGAAGTCGCGAGCAACTACTTGCCCCGCGCTTAGTCCAGCCAGTCGAAAGAGCGGGCGACGGCTTTTTTCCAATAGCCGAACATCTTCTCGCGGCGGCCGGAATCCATCTGAGGTTTCCAGGAGCGATCGACCGACCACCGCGAGCGCAGGTCGTCGAGATTCTCAAAGAACCCCGTCGCCAAACCGGCCGCATACGCTGCTCCGAGCGCCGTCGTTTCTTTCACGCGAGGGCGCACGACTTCGCGGTCCAGGATGTCCGCCTGGAATTGCATCAGGAGTTCGTTCTCCACCATGCCGCCATCGGTCCGAAGGACGGTGATCGGGATACCGGCGTCGTTCTCCATGGCTTCGACAACTTCGCGTGTCTGAAACGCAGTCGCTTCGAGGACGGCGCGCGCAAGGTGGCCTTTATTGGTATGACGGCTCATTCCGGCGATGACGCCGCGGGCGTTGTGTTTCCAGTAGGGAGCGTACAAGCCGGAGAATGCCGGAACGAAGTAGATGCCGCCGTTGTCCTCGACGCTCTTCGCGAGCGCTTCGATTTCAGAGCTGTGGCGAATCAGCCCGAGATTGTCGCGGACCCACTGCACCAGCGCTCCGGTAATGGCGACACTGCCTTCCAGCGCGTAATTGGCGGGCTGACCGTTGAGACGGAACGCCACCGTAGTGAGCATTCCCCAGCGCGAATGGATCAGGTTTTCGCCCGTGTTCATCAGCAGGAAACATCCAGTGCCATATGTGTTCTTGGCATCGCCCGGGTTGAAGCAGGTCTGCCCTACCAGAGCAGCCTGCTGGTCCCCCAGAATTCCTGCAATGGCAACATCCTTGACGGACTCCAGTCTGGCGTTGCCGTAGAACTCGCTGCTCGAAACAACTCGTGGCAAGAGCTGCGTCGGAATATCGAAGGCGGTGAGCAGTTGTTCATCCCAGTTGAGCGTTTCGAGATCGATTAACTGGGTCCGGCTGGCATTGGTGCAGTCGGTCAAGTGCAAACCGCCTTCAGGGCCGCCGGTTAGATGCCACACCAGGAAGGTATCGATAGTGCCGAATAGAACGTCGCCCGCGAGCGCCTGCTTCCGCAGGTCCGGCACGTTTTCGAGTAGCCAGAGAATCTTCAGACTACTGAAATAGGTTGAGAGCGGCAGCCCGGTCTGGCGGCGGAAACGGTCGGGACCTCCGGCTCGGGCGAATGCAGAGACCAGGTCTCCCACACGGGTGTCCTGCCAGACGATGGCGTTGTGCACGGGGCGTCCCGTATTGCGGTTCCAGACCAACGTGGTCTCGCGCTGGTTGGTAATGCCGATGGCCGCCAGGTCGCGGGGCTGAAGGCGCACCTGATCCATTGCTTCGCGGATCACGTCTTGGGTGCGCGACCAGATTTCATCGGGGTCGTGTTCCACCCAGCCTGGCTGCGGATAGATCTGCCGATGCTCTTTCTGCGCGGAGGCGACGATTTCCCCCGCACGGTCGAAAATAAGAAACCGCGTGCTGGTGGTGCCTTGATCGATGGCGCCGATATATTCGGGCATGCGGGACGGGCAGGCTCAGGCCTGCCCCAGAGCTACAGACCTTTTTTGGCGAGGAACGCGACCAGGTCAACGACCCTGCAGGAATAGCCCCACTCGTTGTCATACCACGAGACCACTTTGACGAGGTTGCCATCGAGCACCTTGGTCAGATCGGCATCCAATATAGAACTATTCGGGTTGTGCATCATGTCGGTGGAGACCACCGGGTCCTCGGTATAGGCAAGAATACCCTTCAATGGACCTTCGGCGGCCGCCTTCATAGCGCTGTTGACGGCCTCGGTGGTAGCGGGCTTGTCTGTGACAGCGACGAGGTCGACAACCGAAACATTTGGTGTCGGAACACGCATGGCGTATCCATCCAGCTTGCCTCTGAGTTGCGGCATGACTAGCCCGATGGCCTTGGCAGCCCCGGTCGTGGTGGGAATCATGTTGATGGCAGCGGCGCGCGCGCGGCGCAGGTCCTTATGGGGAAAATCGAGGACGTTCTGGTCGTTGGTATAGCTGTGGATGGTGGTCATCGACCCCTTCTGAATGCCGAAGTTGTCGAAAAGCACTTTCACCACCGGCGCCAGGCAGTTCGTCGTGCACGACGCATTGGAGATGATGTTGTGCTTCGCCGGATCGTACATGTTATCGTTGACGCCAAGCACGATCGTGACATCCTCGTTTTTCGCGGGCGCGGAGATGATCACTTTTTTCACGGTGCCGCGGATATGTTTGCAGGCTTCTTTGGCGTCCGTAAACTTGCCAGTCGATTCTATGACGATCTGCGCCCCGACGGAATTCCAATCGAGCTGCGCGGGATCCTTGATGGCGAAGACCTTGATAGCTTTCCCGTCGACCCGGATCGAATCCGCTTCCGCCTTGACGTGCTCGTGAAGGGGACCCAGGACGGAGTCATACTTCAGCAGGTGCGCCAGGGTTTTGGTGTCTGTGAGATCGTTTACCGCGACGAACTCCACGTCGTTGCGGCCGAGAGCGGCCCGGACCACGTTCCGGCCAATCCGCCCGAATCCGTTGATACCAACTTTAACCGCCATTTTTTCTCCTGAATGACGAGGATAACAGCCAGCGTGGGCAGCAGCAAGAGATTTACGTATCCGAAATTACCCCAGTTTGCGGGGTTATCCAAGTTGGAATTCCTGACCGATTCTGCGCACGGCGACGCGGTGCCGGTGCTGCCCCGCAGCGCGGTCGACGCGCTCGATCGGTTCCAGGTATGGTTCGCGACTCAGAGCGAAGGTCTGGTGATGAATTGGCAGGAAGAACTCCGCGCCGGCATCGTTCGCCATCTGCCAGGCCTGCTCCGGGTTGCAGTGATAATGGATCCAGGGGTTGTAGGCGCCTACAGGCATGATCGCCAGATCCACCGGGCGGGAGGTTTTCAGGCTGCGAAAAGACGTGGTCGCTGCGGTGTCGCCCCCGAAGACGACTCGATGCCGGCCGGCTTCGAGGAGGTACCCGTTGTATCCACGGTGCAAGTCGGTGCGCATGCGTGCGCCCCAATGGTTCACCGCAACCCCGCGAATTTCCAGCGGGCCGATGCGAACGCGCTCATCCCAACCCAGTTCCTGCACCCGCCCATAACGGCGGACGCGCAACAGATCGCTCGTGTGGCGGGCCGTGACGACGGTCGTGGCCCGATTCTCCAAAACCCTCAGGCTGGGAATATCGAAATGGTCCATATGGGCGTGGGAGAGGAGGATGACGTCGATTTTCGGTAGGTCAGAGATGGCGAGCGCGGGATGAACAAGCCGCTTCACGCCCAGCGTGACCACTCCCAGGTGGATGCCCGCTCGCCGGCTGAAAACTGGATCCGTAAGGACGGTGGTCCCATCGATCTTCAGCAGGACAGTGCTGTGCCCAACCCAGGCGGCGAACAGGCCGCTATCCGGCCAGGCGCTCGGTTTCGGGAGGTGGGGAGAGGCCAGAATCGGTCGCTTCCGTTGTTCCGAGTATCGTTTCCAGAATTGGGGGGCTGTTCGGTACGCCCAGAAGCCCCAGCCGGCCACGCCAGCCAACCCCGTCCTACCGAGCACGCTTCTTCGGCCCATCTGCTTATTGGATGCGGGCAGCCCGGTTGCCGTTGCTACTTGCCCGGCGTGCCGATCCAGCCGCGCGAAACGAAATCGGTGAGCGTCAGCAGCAGGAGGATCCCCAGCCACATCAAGCCGCCCAGAATCACCAGGCGCGTCAGCCTTGTGCTGTAACGGAGGTGCATGAAAAAGAGGGCCACCAGCAGCATCTTGCAAACGGCGATGACCAAGGCGACCACTACGCTGAATGGCCCGAGGTCCACAAAGGCGACCAGCGTGGTCACTATCGTGAGAACCAGCAGCGTCGCCAAAATGCCGACGTACGTGCCTACTGAATCGATGGGGTGTTCTTCAGTGTGGTTGGCCATGGTTATTTCGGTAAATGCCGGTCGATCAGGTACAGCAGCGGGAACAGAAAGATCCAGATAATGTCGACGAAATGCCAATACAAACCGGCGACATCGACGGGTGTATAGTAATCCGCCGAGTAGGTCCCCCGCCGGGTCTCCCAAATTATAAAGGAGAGGATGCCCACACCGACCACCATGTGGAGGGCGTGCAATCCTGTCATTGCGAAATACAGCGAGAAAAACAGTTGCGCCTGGCCCTGGAGCGGAGTTCCCTCCAGGTGGAAACCGGCCTGGCCCGGGATGTGGTGCTCTTCGAACTTCTCGTTCCACTCGTACGCCTTTACGCCGAGGAACACGCAACCGAAAATGAGCGTGATGATCAGGAACAAAATGATCATGTTGCGCTGGCCCAACTGTCCGGCCCGGACGGCCATCACCATGGTGAAGCTGCTGAGGAGCAGGACGCAGGTATTGATCGCGCCGATAGTCACGTTCAGACTGGAACTGGCGACTGCAAATACGTTCGGGTACGAAGAACGGTAAATCTCGTAGGCCGCGAACATACCACCGAAGAACATAATTTCGGTGATCAGGAAAATCCACATCCCGAGCGTGGATGCATCCCGCTGCTGCGCCTCGGTATCGAACTGTTCGCGCAGCGCGAGCGTCTCGACGTGCTCCGCCGACGGGTGCGGCGGATGGATTTCGCTAGCCAACTTCGATTACCTCCCCGGCTACCGTGCTGTAGTCGTAAGCGTCCTGGGTGACGACCGGTATTCGTTCGAAATTGTGGGTGGGCGGCGGAGAAGCGGTCTTCCACTCCAGTCCACTCGCGCCCCAGGGGTTGGCGCCGGCGGGCGGTCCGTACCGCAACGACCAGAGCAAATAAACGGCTGGCATCAGGTAGCCTACCGCCAAAACCGAAGCGCCGGCGGTGGAGAGCACGTGCAGCACCTGGAACTCGTCCGGGTATGCATGATAACGGCGCGGCATCCCGAGGTAACCCAGAACGAATTGCGGGAAGAATGTCAGGTTGAATCCCAGGAAGACCACCAGCGCCGAAAGCTTGGCCCAGCCCTCCGGGTACATGCGGCCGGTCATCTTCGGCCACCAGTAGTGGACGCCGCCCAGATAAGCCATGAGGGTGCCGCCGACCATGATGTAGTGGAAGTGCGCGATCACGAAATAGGTGTCGGTGACGTGCACATCCATCCCGAGCGCGGCGACGAACAGACCGGTGAGGCCGCCGATCGTGAACAGCCCAATGAAGCCGAACGCGTACAGCATTGGGGTGGCGAACGAGATGGAGCCTTTATAAAGGGTGGCGGTCCAGTTGAACACCTTGATGGCCGACGGGATTGCGACGAAGTAACTGAGGAACGAGAAGACCATACCCGCAAACAAAGACTGGCCGCTCACGAACAGGTGGTGACCCCAGACGAGGAACCCTAGCACCGCGATGGCGACACTGGAGAAGGCCACGAAGCCGTAACCGAACACGGGCTTGCGCGAGAACGTTGAAATCAGCTCGCTAATCACGCCCATACCGGGCAACACCATGATGTACACCGCTGGGTGCGAGTAGAACCAGAAGAGGTGCTGGAAGAGAACCGGATCGCCGCCGAGTGCCGGATCGAAGATCCCGATGTGGAAGACGCGCTCGCAAAACACCAGGACCAGGGTGACGGCCAGCACCGGCGTACCAAGCACCTGGATAAGAGCGGTGGCGTATTGGGACCACACAAACAGCGGCAGCCGGAACCAGGTCATCCCCGGCGCGCGCATGCGGTGCACCGTCACGATAAAGTTGAGGCCGGTCAGAATCGATGAAAACCCGGCGACGAAAATGCCGAGTGCCGTCGCGATGACGTAAGTGTTCGAATAAGACGTGCTGTACGGGGTATAAAAAGTCCAGCCCGTGTCCACTCCGCCGGCCACCATGGCGAAGATGGCAAACGCGCCCCCGAGGATCAGCAAATACCAGCTCAGCAGGTTGATTCTCGGGAAGGCCAGATCGCGCGCGCCGATCATCATGGGAAGAAAGAAATTGCCTAGCGTGGCGGGAATTGACGGGACCAGGAAGAAGAACACCATGATGATGCCGTGCATGGTGAACATCTTGTTGTAGGTCTCGGAGGTCAGCAGGTCGCCCTGGGGCGTCAACAACTCCATCCGGATCAGCGTGGCGAAAGCACCGCCGATCGCGAAAAACAAGGAGATAGTGATGAAATACAGTACGGCGATGCGCTTGTGGTCCTTCGTCAAGAGCCAGGACTTCAGACCGTAACTGGAATTCAGGTAAGTCTCTCGTTCATGTACTGCTGCTGCGGTAGTCATATAGCTAACGATTCGATGGTGTCGAATTGCCGATCGAGGGCGTGAACGGCCGATTCGCCTGTTGCGCCGGTTCCTCCCTTTGCGTGGTCCCGCTTCCTTGCGCACCGGCCGGCTTGGGGCTCAAGGATTTCACATATTCAATCAGTTGCACGACACCTTCCTCCGTGACCAATCCCTGGAAGGTCGGCATGAGCGGCTGGTATCCCTCGACGACTTTGGCGCTCGGATTCAAAATCGACTCCCGGATGTAGGCTTCGTCGGCGCGGACGCTCCCTCCGCCCGCCAGCCTCACGGTGGAGCCGAAGACGTTGGCCAGCGTAGGACAGCGGCCGGAACCGTCGACCTTGTGGCAATTGCCGCAGGCGAGATCATCGAACAGCCGCGCGCCGGCATCGGCCAAAGATCCGCTGGGACCCCCTGCCAGCCACTCCTGGTAGTCCTGCGGTTCCATCGCATATACCCAGCCGATCATTCCCGAATGCTTGGTGCCGCAATACTCGGCGCAGAACAGGTGATACTTTCCGGCCTTCGTGGCCTTGAACCAAGTCGTGGTGTAGCGCCCGGGGACGACGTCCTGCTTCGTGCGGAAGTCCGGCACATAGAAGCTGTGGATCACGTCTTCCGAGGTCATGAGGAGCTTCACCGAGCGATTGATCGGGATATGCAGCTCATTGATTTCCCGCTGTCCCTCCATATGCTGCAGCTTCCACATCCACTGCTTGCCGACAACGTAGATCTGCATGGCATCGTCAGGCGGGCGGCTTTCGGTGAAGAAGAGACTGGCGCCCCAGGCGAACATGATCATGGTCAGGCCGAACGGAATGACCGTCCAGACGATTTCGAGGGTCCACCCGGTGTGCACGACACGCGGAAGCTCGAGCTCGGATCGCCGCCGGTAGCGAATCGCAAAATAGAAGATTGCGGCGAAGATCAGGACCGTGAAAAAGATCGAGACGGCCATCAAAAAATACAGCAGGTGGTCCACTTCGGGGGCAATGGAGGACGCTTGATCCGGAAATAGAGGTAGTTGAAATCCCATCGTGAACTTATCCAGCCCGCCTCAGACCGCGGCGTTCGCCTCGCAGGTCGCGCCGGAAGACCATTAGCAGGAATCCGCCGCAGATCAGAACGAATCCCGCGCCGGCGGCGCGCAGGATATTCAGGGCAATGGCGCCGTATTTTCCAGTCGCCGGGTCATAGTGATAGCAGAAGAGCAGAATCTGATCGACGGGGTTGCCGATCTTCTCCGCGGAAGCCTCCACCAGACCCAGGCGGACGTCTCGCGGCGCATATTCCACGCCGTAGAAGTAGCGCGATAGGCGTCCTTCCGGTGTGAGAATCATGATCCCGCTCGCGTGGGCGAACTGATCCGAAGCCGGATCGTATTTGTAGTGGAAACCAACCGCCTCGGTTAATGCTTTGATATTGGCGGGGTCGCCGGTCAGAAAATGCCAGCCGTTGGCCGTGTTGGCGCGTCCGTATCGTTTTAAGAGCGCCTGTTTTTTGGAAGCCGCCAACTCCGACGTGTCTTTCGGATCGAAGCTGACGCTTACGACCTCAAAATCCTGCCCAGGGTTGAAGGAGACTGCCTTCAGGCTCCCCTCGACGCCGTTCAGGATCTGCGTGCACAACATCGGGCACCGGTAGTACACCAATGCCAGCAACACAGGCTTGCGGTGAAAGAAAGTGGAAAGCGGAACCTGGCGGCCCGCCTCATCTCGAAATACGAGGTTCAGGGGAACCTGTTGATCGAGTTTCTGATCGATCCCCACGCCCTCGAGCGCTTTCGGCAGCACCGGCCTCAAGTTCGTGTCCTGCATGCTGTAGGACGGCTGCATTGGCGCAGGTTGTCCGGGCTGCGCCAGCGCTGCGGTGGCTCCGATTGCAAGACTAATGATGACCTTCCGTAACATTGCTTTACTTCGCTTGACCCTGCTGGTTCGTTTGGGCCCCCAGCGGCTGGGACAGCTCAATTGCGAGCGGTCCGCCGGGCTGCTGCATTTTCGCACCAAGCCCGCTTTCCCTCGGAATACTCACGCCACTTGAGGCGCTTTGCGGGCCGGCCTGCTGTCGCGCCGGCAAGCCACGCTGAACCAATAGATCCATCGCCCGATCGATCGGAATGCGCACGACTCCATGCTGCTGATCGACCCATCCGTAACCGTTGAGGATCTTGTCTTCCGCGTCGCGCATTTCTCGCAGATCCTGAACCGCATTGTCCTGCAGACGCGGCTCTGGCGGCAGTTTGCGGGCATCCACGTTAACGCCCGGCTGCGGCGCCTGAGTGGCGTTTTCCCGCACTTGAAAATAATGAAACAATCCGAACAACAGAAACACCGACGCGATGGTCAGCAGGATGAGGCCGATGGCGAACTTGCCGATCGCCCACACATCAACGTCGGTGCGCTCGTGGCGCATCTCCGGATTTGTGAGATCGAATTGCTGACGCTCGATTTCCCGATTAATGTCCCTATTATCGGCCATGTTCCAAAGCCCCTACCAGATCAACATCATTCACCGGAACTAGCGGACGCTGCTCCAACTGAAACAGGAAGAACGCGAGCCAGATTCCCCCTAACCCGATGAGCGCGGCAAAATCCATCCAACTCACGCCAAGCGCGCCCTTCAGGTAATCAGGAGCGACCAACCAATAAACATCGACAATGCGCATGCATAGGATGAAAACGGCGATCCCGGCAAGCAGCTTGAAATTTCGTTTGAGGTCGCGGGAGAGCAACAAGGCGAAGGGAAGGGCGAAATGGCCAAACACAAGCACGAGAGCGACATATTGCCACCCGCCCCGCAGGCGCTCCAGATACCACGGGATCTCCTCCGGCAGGTTGCCGGCCCAAACGATCAGGAACTGCGAGAACGCGAAATACGCCCACACCATAACATTCGCCAGCAGCAGCTTTCCGACATCGTGCAAGTGCCGCTCCGTCAGGATCCCGGAGAGCGGCCGAAAATAAGAGAGCAGCACCAGCACCGTGATCAGGAACGCCATCGACGATAGACCCTGACCCGCGACGAACAGCAGCCCGAACATAGTGGAGAACCAATGCGGATCGAGCGACATCACCCAGTCGACGGACATGAACGTCACGGCGAATCCCCAGAAGATCAGGCCGGGGGCGCTGATGGTGGACATCTTGCCATGGGCGATTACGGGTCCTTCGCGATCTTCAACCGCCGACCAGCGATTCAGAAACCAGCCGAGAAAGCTCCAGCCCACCAGGTAGATGGCTGCCCGAACCAGGAAGAACGGAACGTTCAAATAGACCTGCTTGTGCTTCAGGATTTCGTCCTTGGCCACAATATCAGCGTGAGTCCATGGGTACAGGCTGGAAAGCCCGAACACAATCGGAATAAACAGCAAGATAAACAGCGGCAAAGTGCGGGCAGCGGCTTCGGCAGGCCGGCGAATCATCACCCCCCAGGCACCACCCGTCAGATACTGCATCATCAGCCACGCCAGGCAGCCCGCCGAGATCCCCAGATAAAAGATGTACGACCACAGGTAAGAGCGGAAGAACTGAGCGGGCGAGACCAGGAATGCCCCCAGAATCACCGCCACCAGGCCGATGACTCCGACGATTCCTGCCCTGACGCGCCATTGGCGCAGACTGCCGCGCAGTTCCGTGGATACGTTGAAATCGAAAGCCTGCGCCATCATTGCACGCCTCCCGGAGCAAGCTGCCCCCGCGCCTCGGCCGGGACATCGTTGATGCTGCCTTGCTGCGCTAGCTGCAGGGCGCGCTCGTAGGCCACGATCGCCCACCGGTCCGCAGGCTGGATTTGCGCGGCATAGTCTGGCATCGCGCCGAATCCGTTAGTGATTACGTCGAAGAAGTAGCCGACCGGCGCTTGTCGCAGACGGTCGATGTGGTACGAGGGCGGACGGCGGAAGCCGCGGCGAACGACCATCCCGAGTCCGTTGCCCATACGATCGTGGCAAGGCGAACAGTAAATGTTGAAGCGCTGCTGGCCACGCGTCAGCACTTCCTTCGTCACTGGGAACGGAAAGGTATCGATGAATTTTCCATCCGGACCTTTTCCTGTATAAAAAGCAACGTCGTCCTCCAGTTGTCCGCGCGCCACTGTGCCGGCGGGAATGGGCCGCGAGGAGCGGCCGTCGTCGAAGAAGGTGGTCGGCCGCAACGGGATGTATTTGGGCTGGTCGTGCATATCCTGCCGGCATGCCACAGTCCCGGCCAAGGCGGCGAATACAGCTCCGAACGCCAATAGCCGGCTCGGGCCTTGCCCAGCCACGAGAAGATTAATGCGCAACTTCGGACACCTCTTTCGGCTCCAGCGTTTCCAGAAAGCCGGAAGTCTTTTCTAAATCGAACAGCGGGTCTGTCGCTTCAATGCATAGGAAGAACCGGTCGCGGGATGCCGCCGAAAAACGTGGAACGTTGAACACCGGATGATAGGGCATCGGCAGGCCGCACAGCGCCAGCAATCCCAAAACCGCGGAAATAGAGGCGAACAGAATCGTCAGCTCGAACGTGATGATGATGTACGAGGGCCAGCTATGCAGCGGCCGGCCGGCGATGTTGATCGGGAAGTAAATGACCGTGATGTAGTACTGCATCAGGTAGCCGGTCAGTCCGCCGAGAATGCCACCGATCAGCACGATCAGCGGCAATTTGTTCCGGTGCAGATGCAGGACCTCGCTTAATTCCTCGATCGGAAACGGCGAGTACGCGTCCAGCTTGCGAAACCCCTGCTGGTACGCCGCGCGCGTCGCGCTCACCAACTCTGTCGGGTTATCGAATTCGGCCATTACGCCGTAAACGCCCGGCCTGTTCACCGCCGCACCTCCTCGCGAACCTTGGCCTGCGGTAGCAGCGTCCGGACCTCAAAAATGGAGATCATGGGCAGCGCCCGCACGAACAGGAAGAACAAAAACATGAAGAGCCCGATGGTTCCCCAGTAGGTGGCCCAATCCCAGCGCGTCGCGTGGAACAGGGACCAGGACGAAGGAACATAATCCTGCGCCAGGCTGCTCACGATTATCATGTAGCGCTCCAGCCACATGCCGATGAGAACGATGATCGAAGCGATAAACAGAGTGACGGGATTATTGCGGTATCGCTTGAACCAGAGCAGTTGCGGCGAGACGATGTTGCAGAATACCAGGAACCAGTAACTCGAGGAATAAGGGCCCGTCATGCGGTTCCAAAACGCCTGCTCCTCGTACGGACTGGCGCTATACCAGGCAAAGAACGTCTCCATGATATACGCGTACGACACAATCAAACCTGTCGCGAGCATGACTTTGGCCGAGTTCTCCAGATGCTTGTCGGTGATGAGCCCCTGGAGGCCGTAGGCCGCGCGCAGCGGAATGGCGAGCGCCAGCACCATGGCAAATCCCGAGTAAATGGCGCCCGCGACGAAGTAGGGCGGGAAGAACGTGCTATGCCAGCCGGGAACAATCGCGATGGTGAAGTCGAAGCTCACCACGGTGTGAACCGAGAGCACCAGGGGCGTGGCCAGTCCGGCCAGTAACAACGAGGCAGTCTCGTAAATGCTCCAGTGGCGCGCCGAGCCCCGCCACCCCATCGAGAGAATTCCGTACGTATACTTCGCGAACATGTTCTTGGCGCGATCGCGCAAGGTTCCAAGGTCGGGCAGCAGGCCGACGTACCAGAACAGCAGCGAAACCGTGGCGTACGTCGAAACGGCAAACACGTCCCATACCAGCGGGCTGCGGAAGTTCGGCTCTACGCCCATCGTGTTTGGGTAAGGAAGAAGCCAGTAAAACAGCCACGGCCGGCCCATGTGGAGTAGCGGAAACTGGCCGGCGCACGCCACCGCGAACAGCGTCATCGCCTCCGCGAAACGGTTGATCGAATTCCGCCAGCGCTGGTTCAACAAAAGAAGAATGGCGGAGATCAGCGTCCCGGCGTGCCCAATTCCGATCCACCAGACGAAGTTAGTGATCGCGAAGCCCCACATGACCGGGGTTCGGATGCCCCAAATACCGACGCCCTTGGCCAGCAGCAGCGTGGCGGAGAGCAAGAACAGCGTTAAAAGCGCAAATCCCACGCCGAAGCACGCAATCCAGAACACGGGCGTGCGCTTCGTGAGTACGACGGCGGAAATTTGATCGGTTACGGTGCCGAACGTATAGCCGGGGGCAATGATGTCTCCGGATGCCGGTCTTTCCAGTACGTCTTGTTCGTCTGCCATGTGGATAACCTAAGCTTCGATCTCCGGGTTCGGGTTGCGTAAACTCGCCAGGTACGTCGTTCGCGGTCTGGTGTTCAAGTCAGCGAGCATTGC
>CAYMHP010000016.1:0-35381 GCA_964390225.1 uncultured Solibacteraceae bacterium | reverse complement strand
TTCCGGGCATCGACGATCCCGAGATCGAATGCATGCTGATCCGCGCGCAGGAGATGGCGCGCTATGTGGACAACGGCATCCTGGATGCCGGCTTGACCGGCCGCGACTGGGTGGAGGAGAACGAGGCGGATGTCGTTTCGGTGGCCGACCTGATCTACGCCAAGCAGAGTTTCGGTAAAGTGCGTTGGGTGCTGGCGGTGCCGGAGGCGTCGCCTTTCCAGTCGGTGAAGGATCTCCACGGGAAAATCATCGCGACGGAGCTGGTGGGCGCCACCCAGCGATATCTGGCTTCGCACGGCGTGACGGCGAAGGTGGAGTTCAGTTGGGGAGCGACGGAAGTGAAGCCCCCGGTGCTGGCCGACGCCATTGTCGAGGTGACCGAGACCGGTTCGTCGCTCCGCGCCAATAAGCTGAAGATCATCGATACGGTGCTCGAATCGAACACGCAGCTGATCGCGAACAAAGAGGCGTGGAAGGACGAGTGGAAGCGGCGCAAGCTCGAAGACATGAAGATGCTGCTCGAGGGCGCCATCAGCGCGCTGGGCAAAGTGGGACTCATGTTGAACGTTCACAAGAACGATCTGCAGGCGGTCCTCGGGGTGCTGCCCGCGCTGAAGCGGCCCACCATCTCGCATCTCAGCGATGAAGAGTGGCTTGCGGTGAACACGATTCTGGACGAATCGACGGTGCGGGACATCATCCCGCGACTGAAGCAGGCGGGCGGTCAGGGAATCGTCGAATACCCGCTCAACAAGATAGTCCTGTGATCCGAATATTGCAGGCTGGAGACGTGGGGCGCTTGCTGGCGCGGCGCGGTGCGCGCCTGGCGGAAGCCGAAGCGGCCGTGAGGCCAATTCTGGAGGCGGTCCGGAAGCGCGGTGACCGGGCGCTGGTGGAGTACGCGCGCCAGTTCGACCAACTCGACCGGCGGAGCGTTCGCGTCCCCGAGTCGGAGTTGAAGGCCGCCGAGCGTGCGCTGACTCCGAGCTTTCGCACCGCCGTAAAGACGGCGGCGGCCAACATTCGCGCGTATGCGGAGCGGCAGATGCCGCGGGAATGGACGGCGCAGACCGCGCCAGGGTTGCGCCTGGGCCAGGTGGTCCGGCCGCTTGAGACCGTGGCGGCGTATATTCCGGCGGGGCGCTATCCGCTTCCTTCGACTGTTTTGATGACCGCCGTACCGGCGCAGGTGGCAGGCGTCGCGAATATCTGCGTGTCCTCTCCGAAGAACGTGCAAGAGGTCTTCGGGACGGCGGCAGTGCTCCGCGTGCGGCAAGTATTTCAGATGGGCGGAGCGCAGGCTATCGCGGCGTTTGCGTTCGGGACGCGCACGGTGCCGAAGGCCGACCGGATCGTCGGCCCCGGCAATATTTACGTCGCGGCGGCGAAAAAGCTGCTTGCCGGCGAGGTCGGGATCGATTTCATCGCGGGCCCCACGGAAATCCTGATTATCGCGGCCGATGGCGACCCGCGGCATTTTGCCGCCGACTTGCTCGCCCAGGCCGAGCACGACGCGGATGCGTCCGCGATCCTGCTGACCACCTCGAAGCGGCTGGCGAACGCGGTGGCCGCTGAAGTCGAACGCCAACTCAAGATTCTGCCGACGGCCGGTGTTGCCGCGAAGTCGATCGCGAAGAACTCCGCGATTATCATGGTGCGGTCTCTTGACGAGGCGGTCGAAGTTTCGAACCGCGTCGCGCCGGAGCACCTCAGTATTCCCGATAAGAGTCTGCTTGCCAAAGTAAAGCACGCCGGGAGCGTCTTTATTGGCCCATTCAGCCCGGAAGCCGCGGGCGATTACGCCTCGGGACCGAACCACGTGCTGCCGACCAGCGGCGTCGCACGGCAGCGCGGAGGACTCTCCGTAATGGATTTCCTCAAAGTGATCTCGGTGCAGGAAGTCTCGAAGCCCGCCCTAGAGCGGCTGGCGCCTGCGGTCACCACGCTGGCGCGCGCCGAAGGGCTGGAGGCGCATGCCCGGTCGGTGGAGGTGCGGTTGGGCCGGCGTGCGCCGGGCACGTGGACGTTCTACACGCCGCACCGCACGACGACCGGAATCTCAAAACGTGTACGGAGACCGCGGTGAAACCGCTGAAACTACCCAAAGGAGCAATCAAGCCGCGGCCGGCGGTAATGGCTATGGCTCCTTATAACCCGCCTACTGCCGGCCGCGCCAACAAGCTGCGGCTCGATTTCAACGAGAACACCGTCGGCTGTTCCGCGCGCGTCATTGAGACGCTGAACAATTGCTTGAACCCCGGAGCGCTGGCCGTTTATCCGGAGTACGGCGACGCAAAGGAAGCGATCGCGCGCTACTTTCGCGTAGAGCCGGAAAACTTCGTATTCACGAATGGGACGGACGAGGCGATCCAGATCCTGATCAACACATACGTCGATGACGGGCAGGAAGTGCTGGTTCTCAAGCCGTCCTACGCCATGTATCGCTTTTATGCGGAAGTCGCGGGCGCGAAGGTCCGCGAAGTCGAATACGCGCTGCCCGGCATGGAATTCCCTCTGCAGGCGGTATTGGACGCCATCACGCCCGACACTCGCGCGGTGCTGCTGGCGAACCCGAATAATCCCACCGGAACGGGCATCACCGTATTGGGAATCGAGCGCATCCTGCATCGCGCGCGTAAGGCTGTCGTGATGGTCGACGAAGCCTACTATGAGTTCTCCGGCATCACGGTGCTGACGGAGATCGACCGCGTTCCGAATCTTTTCGTGTCCCGCACATTCTCGAAGGTTTTCGGGATGGCGGCGATGCGGGTGGGGTGCCTGTTCTCTCATCCGGCAAATATTCAATACGTGCACAAAGCGCAATCGCCGTATAGCGTGAACGCCCTGGCAGTGCTCGCGGCGCAAGCGGCGGTGGCGGACACGGCGTATGTCCAGAATTACGTAGCGGAGGTATTGGCGGCTCGCGAGCTGTTGTGCGTGGGCCTCGAGAAGCTGGGGATTCCGTATGTGCCCAGTTCCGCCAACTTCGTGCTGGCGCAGTTCGGCAAGCTCGCAATCCCGGTGCGCGACGCACTACGCGCCAGCGGTATCCTCGTGCGGGAGCGGACCTATGAAGTTCCCGGCTGCGTGCGGATGACAGTCGGGACGCGCGAGCAGACGCGCCGCCTTCTCGCCGCGTTGGAGGAGTTGTGGATCCAATGAACAAGCCGATTCTGGTCTTCGATATGGATGGAGTGCTGGTCGACGTGACCGAGTCTTACCGCGAGGCAATCGCGCAAACCACCCAGCATTTCACCGGCGCGCGCATCAGCAACGAGCAGATTCAGGAATACAAAAACCAGGGAGGCTGGAACGACGACTGGCAACTCTCGCACCACATCATCCGGTCCGCCGGCGTCGAAGTTCCGTTTGAAGACGTTCGGGCATACTTCCAGCACATTTTTCTCGGGAACGGAACCGACGGCCTGATGCTTCGCGAGCGCTGGGTGGCGCGGCCCGGCACACTCGAAAAGCTGAACGCGCAGTTCCGCTTTGCGGTGTTCACCGGCCGTCCCAGCAATGAGGCCCGGATGACGCTCGACCGGTTCGCCCCGGATCTCGTCTTCGACCCAATCGTGGGCATGTACGATGTGGAGAATCACAAGCCCGCGCCCGATGGCCTGCTGCGCATTTTGCGGGAGAACTGCGACTGTAAGGTCTTCTACGTCGGCGACACGGTGGACGACGCCCGCTGCGCCAAGGCCGCCGGCGTGCCGTTCATCGGGATCGCCGCGCCGGCGAATCCACGCTACCTCGATCTTGTATTTTTGTTCCAGGGTGAGGGCGCGTACGCGATGGTCGACGACATCAACTATCTCGAAGAGGTGTTTGCGGCATGAGAACGGCTGCCGTCGAGCGCAACACCAAAGAAACGCAGATCGCCGGCTCGCTTAAGATCGAGGGCCACGGTCGATACGAGATTTCCACCGGCATTCGATTTCTCGATCACATGCTGGAACTGTTCTCGAAACACGGTGGCTTCGATCTCCACCTCAACGCCACAGGCGATCTGGAGGTCGATCAGCACCATACGGTAGAAGACGCCGGCATCGTGCTGGGACAACTATTTGCGATGGCTCTCGGCGACCGCAAGGGCATCAATCGGGCGGGTTATTTCGTGCTGCCGATGGATGAGACCCTGGCCGTCGTGGCGGTCGACCTGGGCGGCCGGCCGGCGCTCGTCTACAAGGATCGTGTGAAGGTGCGGCTCGTGGGCGATCTGCAGACGGAATTGGTAGAAGACTTTTTTGGCGGGTTCGTCAACCACGCGGGTGCGAACCTGCATGCGAGAGTGCTCTACGGCCGCTCGAATCACCACAAGATCGAAGCCATCTTCAAGTGCTTTGCCCGCGCGATGAAGTATGCCTGCTCGAAAGACGCGCGGCTCAAAGACCAACTGCCGTCGACCAAGGGGCTGTTGTGATCACCATTTTCGATTACGGGGCAGGGAATCTGCGCTCGGTTCAGAATACGCTGGGAGAACTCGGCTGGGAGTATTGCCTGGCGCGCGATTCCGAGGGCCTGCGGGCAGCTTCGAAAGTCATTCTTCCCGGCGTCGGCCATTTCGGACAGATGATGCGCGCGCTCGATGCGCTGAACGTGCGCGATGCCTTGCTGGAGCGTATCCGCGCGGGCGTGCCGTTCCTGGGAATCTGCCTCGGGCTACAGGCGCTGTTTGAAACCAGCGAGGAGGCACCGGAGGTCCGCGGTCTGGGACTGTATCCCGGCTCGGTGTGCCGTTTCCCGATCGGTGCGCGCGTGCCCCACATGGGCTGGAATGAGCTTGCGCTGGAGCGGGATTCCAAGCTGCTGCGCAACCTGCCCGCGCGGCCGTATGTCTATTTCGCGCACAGCTATTACGTGCCGAAGAACGACCTGGCCGCGGCCACGTGTACGTACGAAGTCCCCTATACCGCGGTTCTCGAGTGCGGCAACGTCTTTGGGGTGCAATTTCATCCTGAGAAATCCGGGCCGGTAGGCCTCGCCATTGTGCGCAATTTCTTGGAGTTGCCGTGCTAGCAATTCGCGAAAAGAATCCACAGGCGTTCAGCCTGCCCAATCAACCCCCGCCCTCACAGGCGGGGCTCCTAGCGGAAACAGCGGCAAATTTCGGCCCCGGCCGTAAGGCCGGGGGTACTCGTGGCCTGCCCGTCGCATCGAGAGTCCCATGCTAGCCAAGCGCATCATCCCGTGTCTCGACGTAACCGGCGGCCGCGTCGTGAAGGGAGTGAATTTCGTCAACCTGCGCGACGCGGGCGATCCCGTAGAACTGGCCGACCGCTACAACCAGGATGGCGCCGATGAGCTGGTGTTCCTCGATATCACCGCTTCCAGCGATGCGCGCGAAATCATGGCGGACGTGGTAGCCCGCACCGCGCGAAAGGTTTTCATTCCGCTGGCTGTAGGTGGCGGCATTCGCAGCGTTGCGGATGCGCGCCGTATCCTGCTCTCGGGCGCAGACAAGGTGTCGGTCAATACCGCGGCGGTGCGCCGCCCGGAGCTGATCACCGAATTGAGCCAGGAGTTCGGCGCACAGGCCGTGGTGCTGGCCATCGACGCGCGCCGGCATGGGCCGGGTGGGTGGCATGTCTACACGCGCGGCGGGCGCGACGACGAGGGCATCGACGTGGTGGAGTGGGCCGCCCGGGGCGAAGAACTCGGCGCCGGCGAAATCCTGCTCACCTCCATGGACACCGATGGCGTCCAGGAGGGCTTCGATTGCCCTTTGACGATGGCCATTTCCCGCGCTACGCATATCCCGGTGATCGCGAGCGGCGGCGCGGGAAAACCGGAGCACTTCATTCGCGTGCTGACCGAAGGCTGCGCCGATGCCGCGTTGGCCGCGTCCGTTTTCCACTACGGCAGTTACACGGTGAACCAGTTGAAAGAGGAACTCGATAAACGCGGCATTCCGGTGAGGGCGGCGTGATTTTTCCCTGCATCGATTTGATGGATGGAAAAGTCGTGCAACTCGTGCAGGGACGCGAGAAAGCGCTCGAAGGCGATTCCCCCGAAGAGATGTTGCGCAAGTTCGCGGCCTTCCCGGAAATTCAGGTGATCGATCTCGATGCCGCCATGGGCCGGGGCTCGAATGACCATCTGGTCCGCTTCCTCGCCTCAAACGCCGCCACGCGCGTCGGAGGGGGCGTGCGATCGGTGGAGCGCGGGTGGGCGCTTCTCGAACAGGGAGCGCGCAAAGTCATCGTAGGCACCTCCGCCTTCAGCAAGACAGGCGTCAACGAACCATTCCTGGCGTCGCTGCGGGACGCCCTCGGCCGCGAACGTCTGATCGTGGCGGTCGATTCGATGAAAGGCCGCATCGTGGTCAAGGGCTGGCGCGAGAGCACCGAGCTCACGGCCGAAGAAGTACTCCGATCACTCGAGCCCTACTGCTGCGGCTTTCTCTGCACATACGTTGACAAAGAGGGAATGATGCAGGGCACGGACCTCGATTGGTTCCGCCGCCTGCGTGCGGCCACCTCGCTGGAGCTGACGGCCGCCGGGGGCATTACCACGCTGGA
The DNA here is from genome assembly GCA_964390225.1 of uncultured Solibacteraceae bacterium. Taxonomy (GTDB): domain Bacteria; phylum Acidobacteriota; class Terriglobia; order Bryobacterales; family Bryobacteraceae; genus PSRJ01. Next base: position 28,860 of record CAYMHP010000016.1, on the reverse strand, counting down.
CGAAGTGCGCGCCCTGCTTTCGATGGACGTCCATGCCGCGCTCGGAATGGCGATCTACACCGGCAGGCTGAGCCTGGAAGAACTCGCCAGGTTACAGTAGCGCCGTCGATCTGGCCGAAGGCTACTGTTTCGGAGCGGCCGCAGCTTCCGCGCCGCGTTGCGTCAACTTCTCTCCATCGGGGAGCGTGACCGATACGAACAACGCGCCCGGTTCGCCGCTGATCAGTGGGTTGGCCACTACGCTCACCTTGTCTCCCGGCTTGACAGACGTCTTCTTCCATCCGGCACGGGCCAGGTAACCCGGAGCGGTCATTTCAATATTCCACGTTACGGTCTCGCCGTTCTTACCGGGCACCTCGAGCTCGATCCAGCAGTGGGGATTCTGCCAATTGAAGTTCTTGACGGTGCCAACGAGCGTAACGGCATTCTTTCGGTCAAAACCGGCCATGGAATGGTGCGCGCCGGCGGGAATGACGAGCCAGAGGCTCAGAATCGCAGCGGTGGTCATGATCAGTTTCTTCATAGAATTGTTTTCCCCTCTCAACGCGAGCTGCGGTCCGAATTGGTGCTCAGCAGATGCTCGTTCAAATCGGGCAGGCACTCCGCCTCGGTGATCTCCTGATCGTCTACACGCTTCCATCGCTTCGTCCACTTCCACTCGCCTTCCCAGCTCTTGGGATCGGTCATGCTGTACTGAATCTCGAGCATGGCGCCTTTATCTAACAGGCGCATTCGTTCCACGACGTGAAGCGCGTCGCTGGCCGGAACGCCGTTGTCGATCCAGTGGTGGTCGGCAACGAAGCCGACAGTGTCCACCACCAGCGTGTCTCCCTCCCAGCGTCCGATCGATTCGCCGTTGAAGCTGGGGATCAGAACGTCGGGGTCGGTGTGCTTGCGCCCGTCCAGGTAAATCATTCGCACGCTGTTCATAAAACCGCTGACCATGTAAATCACGGTCGGCTTTTGCACCATGGCGATCGGCCAGACCCGCGTCATGATGATCGGCAGCCCCGCGGGCCAGCAGTGACCGATGTCATCGCGATACGACTTGCCTTCCGCTGCAGCCTTCTTGTAGGCGTCGTAATGAACCTGCGCCGCCGCCGTTAGCTTTGCTCCGGGCGGCGGACTGAACTGCCAAGGGTTGTCGCGTCCCAGCGCGTGCAGCCAGGTCCCGGTGATATCGAATGCCGGCTTGGGGCGAGGCTTCGCCAGATTCGCAGGCGCCAGCGCGCCCATTGGTACTCCGTGCTCGTCGAGCGGCGCCGGCGACTGCGCCAGTAGTCGTGGCGCCGGAGCAAGGGCCGCCACGGTAAATACGGCGATCAATGGAAATCGTATTCTCATCCTCAGGTCCTCTTCATGACTTAACGGCGGCCCGTCACTTCTCGTGGAGTTTCATGCGCACCACGCCCTTGTCATCCACGTATTCGCGGTTATTCTCGCAAACGAACTCGACCATCTCGTAATCCGGCGCCAGCCTATAGGACAGCGTGTAAATCACCGGCTTTTCGAGCACCACTGGATCCTCGATGGTGATCTGGTCTTCGAGCGTGTCGGGCCCAGTGCGCCGGATGCGCTCTGCGATTCGCATTTTGTCGCTATGGGGCATTTCCTGGTAGCCTCTCACGGACTCTTTGATGCCGATTGTATCGACGACCAGCGTGTCGCCGTCCCAGTGTCCCACCGAGTGACCGTAATACCCGGGGTCCACGTCGTCGAGCGACAGTTGCGGCTTGCCGAGATAAATTCGACGAACTTCACTGAACGCTTCCGTGATGATGGTTACCTGCTTGGCGGTCTGGATGATTTCCATCGGATAAACGGCCACTTGCATCATCGTCGGCATTCCGTAGGGCTCGCAGAGGCCTCGCGTGGCCAGTTGCTCGCCGCGCGCGTTTGCCTCGCGCACACGGGCGCGGAGCGCCTCAAAACGCTCCTTGTACCCGGGCTTCAGCGCCAGCGGCGCGGGACGTGGCGGCGGGCCAGCCCCGACCGGCCTGGCAGGCTTCCAAACGCCGGAGAGGTTGGGAACTGGGGACGATGCCGTCGGCGATTGCGCCAAAGCCGCGGATGTAGTCAGGGAACATAACGCTGCGCCGATCGCGAACCTGCCGAGCATTCCGTCAGTTCGCCTCTCGCCCCGGGCCGTTTCCGAGCTTGCGTCCATCCGGCAGATCGGCCTGCAGCAACAAACCGCCAGGATTTCCATTCTTGAGGGGATTGATGGTTAAGGTGACTTTGTCCCCGGCTTTGAGCGATGTATGCTTCCAGCCGCTGCCCCGCAGGATACTCGGGCTGCCTAATTCGATGCTCCAGTGCTTTACGCCGCCGGCCTCCTCGGGAACGTCCATTTCGATGTAAACGTGTGGATTGGTCCACTCGAACGAGGTCACGGTTCCGGTGAGCGTCACCTTTTTCGACGTGTCGAACATGACAAAGGAGTGGTGCGCCAGCACTGGTACTGCCGCTGCCGCAAACAGGAACACCGCGATCACAAGACTACCTCTCTTTACGGGCATTTGCCTCCTGCTTATGTCCCGCCTCACCCTGGCGTCGTAAACAACTTCCTGGGGATGCAGTATACACGAATCTGGCGCTGGGAACATTTGACGGCGGTCCAGCGTACCTAACTCTGTCCCAGGAGGAGCGTCACTTTCCTTGAGAGGAGCTCTATGTCGTGGAAGTGGTTGATGGTTCCTTTTCTTTTGCTAATGACCTGGCCCGCCGTGGCGCGGGAGATCGGGTCGTTTGACAGAACCCTGAACGTTTCCGGCCCGGTGGACCTGGACGTACAGACAGGTTCCGGTACGATCACTGTCCGTGCGGGAGGCGCCGGGCAGGTTCGCGTTCACGCCACGATCAGTGCGTCAGCATTTTGGTCGTTCGGTGATGAAGAGCGGCGTGCCCGCGAGGTGCAGGCGAACCCACCGATTCACCAGACCGGCAACTCCATCCGGATCGAACGAGTTGCGGATGGTTGGATGTGGAACGGACTTTCAATCTCCTACGACGTGGTGGTGCCGGCGGAAACGAAACTGCGCGCACGGACGGGCTCTGGCGGGGAGTCGGTGGAAGGGATCAGGGGTCCGGTCGACGCAACAACCGGGTCCGGCCGCATCCGCATTTCTCGAATCGAGCAGGACGCGAACGCCCGCACGGGCTCAGGCACGATCGAGTTGGACGCCGTCAGAGGCCGGGTGGACGCCCATACCGGCAGCGGCAGCATTCGAATCGCGGAAGTGAATGGCGCCGTGGCGGCCCATACCGGCAGCGGTCATATAGGCCTGCGCATCAGGCCCGATTTGGGCTTCGAGCTTCACGCCCACACTGGTTCCGGGGGTGTCACGGTGAACCCACCCCTGACCACCCAGAGCAGCTATGAAAGGCGGCACGACGTTCGGGGAAGGATTCGCGGCGGCGGCCCGATGCTGGAGCTGAGCACGGGGTCGGGCGGAATCCGCATCGAGTAGCGAGGGACCGCCGGCGATGCTGGAGAGCAATCCGCCGAGGAATAGCCAGCCGGAAACTCATCCCGACGATGTGCGGGGGCGTTGGCCAAATCCCGGCGCCCATCGGATGGAAAGATTTTCCCCATGCCTCCGAACACTCAGACAGGAAGCTGCCGCGCAGACGTGCCGGAACACAGACCTGATCGCCGACAGCCCGCGCTCAAGCACTCAATCTGCCAACTGCCGCCGGTTTCGGATTGGGGATTCGTTTCGATATCAGACTCCAGCAGTTCTTTTGGCACGTACTCGGCCAACCACATGTTCGATGTCGGTCAAGTTCCGCCCTGGTGCCGGGTCAGGAAGAACGATACGCTGTACACATGCGCTCTTTCGTCCTTGTCATCATTTCGCTGGGCGCGCTACTCGCTCAAAATCAGCCGATTCCAAAATCGATTGCGGACAGCGTCGCGGAGCCGCTCAAGATGGCTGAAGGCCAACTCCTTTCGGTCGCCGAGGCGATGCCGGCGGAAAAATATTCGTTCGTCCCGACCGCCGGGAAGTTCGACGATGCGCGCACTTTCGGCGAGCAAATCAAGCACGTCGCCTGCGCCCAGTTCGCCTTCTTCAACGAGATCGAAGGCAAGACACCTCCGGCCGAATGCGAGAAAGGCGGACCTTCCAAAGCCGCGAGCAAGGCCGAGTTGATCCGATATCTGCGCGACTCGTTCGATTACGCGAACAAGGTTATCGAGAAAATCAACGAGAACCCACTGGCTCGCGTGGAGGGCCGGTACGCGAGTCCGAATACGCGTCTGGGAATCGGAGTAACCGCCGTGTGGCACATCACGGATCACTACGGCCAGTTGGTCGAGTATCTGAGGATGAACGGCATCGTCCCGCCGCCGACCCAAAAGTACGGCTTACAAGTCAGGTAGGACGCGAAAGCTGCCGCGCAGCAGCCTGCTCGGTGTGCAGGCTTCGTTCGACCTCGGCAGGCGCCAGGTAGGCGAGCGCCGAGTGCAGCCGCTTGCGGTCCAGCGCCCAGCCGATCACACGACGTGAGTAGGCTCATCCCCAAGAAGCGCGCTTCGCAAAGCACTACGCGGCCGGCGAGAGCGGCCGCCACTTACGGCACAACCATGATCGGCGCCTGCCAGAACGCGGCTTTCTGCCCACCCGGATTCAGGACGGTCACCTGGCAGGTATACTCACCCGGAGCCAGCTTCGCCAGCGACAGGCTGAACTTGAGAGGCATCGTTTTCAGCCGGTTGTTGAGCCCCTCGGAAACCTGGATCGGCGCAGTCTCGAACGCCTTCGTCTGGTTGCGGTAGAACGTGACGAATGCGACCAGCGGCTGCGTCGAGTCGCTCCCCTGCTCATAGGCCTGCAGGTAGACGAAGAGATCGCGGCCTTTCCGAAACACGCGCGTTACGCTAGGGATCAGCTTCTGGCCTTCCTGCACCAGCGGATTCACGGTTTCGGCCTGCCCCTTGTCTTTAGCGGCATTGTACAGAGCCTCTTTGAGTTCGACGCGTTGGCTGCTGTGCTCCTCCGTACTGATGGCGATTCGTTTGTCCTCCTTATTCAGGTTCGGAATAAGGAACGGAGTTTCGTAGGTGCCGATCCTCCCTGTCTCCGCATCCCGGGCGAGAAACTTGATCTTGTATTTGCCGGGCAGCAGAGTGAAACCGGTGTCGTACTGAATGGGGCGTGTGGCCAGTTCCGCCGCAGTCGAGTCGCTGAGCTTGATATCCACCTTATCGCGCACATTGGAAACCGTGCTGCCGAACTCGTCTTTCACTTCACCGATAAAATCGAGCAAGGTGTGCTCGGCGCCGCCCTTTTTGGCCAGCGCCAGCTCGCTTCCCGGAATCTTGACCACCAGTGGAACAAAGTACTCGGCGCGGTTCAGTTGGAAATAGTCGAGCTCCATGGCAATCGTGAGCTCGGTCACCGGGTCGGGAAGCATGAGTGCGTCCTCGAGCTGGCGTTCCTTTTCGGCCGTGGTGAATTTGCCGAACTGCTTGCCGGCAAAATAGCCCTGGCGGTAGTCCAGGCTGGCGGTGAGCCCGCCATTGAGAGCGATCTTGATACGCCGAAATTTGCCATCGAGCGCGGCGTTGCTGGTGTAGTAGCCGATGATGTAGTAACTGGAAACGGCCTGCTGCGCCTGCACGATTCCGCGGGCCAGGTCATTATAGTCGAGCAGAGCCTTACCGCCGGTGTCGGCGGCGAGCGCCCAAAGCGTATCCTGCGATCGCTGAAAATTCGACGTCATGGCGGTCGCGGAAGCTCCGGTGTACATGGCGAGACCGCCGGGCGAGCCGCGCGTCGCATCTCCGAGCGGCGCTTGCGCCACCAACCCGCGCGCGTCTATGGGCCACAGCGAAACTCCCGCCCGGATGGCCGCGTTAATCGTGGCGTGGAGTTGCGCCTGGTTATCGACGCCATTCAAGCGCAGGCCGCTGGCGAAATAGAGCAGCGCCTTCTTCTCATTGAGTTGACCGAGCATCCGCGCGGCGGTCTGCAACGCGGAGAGCTGGCGGTCGGTGTTGAAAATGTTGAACTCGGAATCGTCCTGACCGAAAGCCGCACCCGTATCGGCGGAGTTGTCGTTCGCGGCATTTTCATCCTCGCCGACGATCAGGGTTTCGATAATGCTCAACAGACGGTCGCGATCGGCCGTAAAATCCTGAAGCACTTGTACGGCGCCGCCCTGATATTGCAGCAGCGCCATCAAATCGGCCGAGGTCATCTGGGTTTGGATGAACTTGCGAGCCGCGTCAAAGGCACGCAGTTGATCGGCGATGGGCATCGCGCTCAGATCGAAGTAAAGGGCCAGCAGACGGCGATCGCGATAACGCACATTTCCAGGCGTCTCGGGCGCGATCTGGCTAACGGGCAGTTTGGCGAGCGGCGTGACCTTAGCGGTTTGGGCTGCCGGCACGGAAATGGCGTCGGCCGCTTGCGGCAGTTTCTGATATTCGAAAAACCGGATGGTCTGCGGCGCGCCGTCTTCGGTCACCACGAAGTCTTTCGCGGTGAGACCTTCCACCGGCCGTCCATCCTTGTCTTTGACTACCACCGTCTCGATCACTAACTGCGTGCTGGTTTGAAACGTGGGCGGCCCGTTCGACGCCGGCGAGCCATTCTGCCCCAGTTGTTGGGCGTAGGTCTCCAGGGGAAGCGCCGCGAGAAGGAATGCGAGAAACCTGGCGATCGTATGCCGCATTAGAACCTCAGTCTCACAGTTGTCTGCATGCTGCGCATCGGATTCGCCGCAACCGGCACGCCGAATTGAGCGCCGTTTACGGTGGTGTTCCAACTCGTGAATGTGACTTTGTTCAGAGCGTTCGTGGAATCGACACGGACGTCGAGGTTCACGCGGTCACTCATTCGGAAGGTTCGCCCCATCGAAGCGTTCCAGGAGAACTGAGAGGGTCCGGTGATCGAGTTCCGTCCGGCGTTGCCCCAGTGCCCGTCCGGCGCAACATAGGCCGCCCGGTTCAAATGCGTGCCCGGGGTAGCGGCGTAGAGCGGAGCGCCCGTATAATCGGGGCGGATACTGCCGGTAATGCCCGTGCCTACCACCGGGGTCACGTAAACGGGTGTCAGCGGCAGACCGGATCCGGCGGAGAACTGGCTGAGGAACGTCCATTCTTTGAACAGCGCCCCCTTCCAGCCACCCACAAGCGTGCCGCCGCCGAGTCCCATTCCGGTGGTGTATTGCATTTGCACCGTCACCAGGTGCCGCTGATCGAAATTGGAGAGGCCGCGCTCGGCGCTGAGATCCAGCCAGTTCTGCGCCAGCAGCGGGGCGCTTTGGCTCTGCGCGTTTTGACTCGAGCCAGTCGCGAAAGCGCCACCGGCAGGCCCCATGCCGCCCGGATTCGCAGCCGGCAGGACCGACTGATTTCTCCCGCCCAGCGTGGCGTCGTCGATTGATTTTGAAAATGTGTACTCCAGATCGGCGGTGAATCCGCTGTGTAGCCTGCGCCGCAATTGGATCTGGCCGGCCTCGCGGGTCGAATTGCCGTTTGAAGTCAAGTAGACGAAACCGGTCGGGCAGGTGGGGCATGGATTCGCCGCGCCGGCCGGATACGTATTCGGCAGGAATTCCTGCATGCCGCGCGTCCCCTTGTTACCCATGTATACGGCGGTCAGCACCAGCGAGCGGGGGAGGTCGCGCTGCACCGAGAGTTGCCAGTTCTGCGAATAGCCGACGCGGACGTCGGGATCGACGCCGAAGGTATTGGCCGTAATATTCGGCGAGCCCACAAAACCGTTCGCCAGTGTCAGCGGGTCCTGCGGACTATTCGACACACTGAGGCTTTTCGAAAGCGGCGCTTGCTGCGCCATCTGGGTGGCGATGGGCAGGTAAACCGACGTATTGTAGTAGACTCCATAACCGCCTCGCACCACCATGGAGGAGGCGGCGAGCGGCCGCCATGAAAAGCCCACGCGCGGTTCGATCGCGCGTTTGTCAGGGTTGATGAGCGAATCTGGGTACGTTCGGCCTGTGAGCGAGCCCGTTGGATTGGTCGCGACCACCGGCGCCTCCGCAGTGAAGCCGGGCGCGACATCCAGATTGACGAGCCGGCCATAGCGCTCCGTGATCGGCGTCCAATATTCCCAACGCAGGCCGGCGTTCAACGTGAACGCCGGCGAGACACGCCAATCGTCCGTGAAGTAGGCGTCTGCTCCCGAGGCGCGAAAATATTTATCGGCATTCCCGAATGCAATCGAACTGGTATCCGGAACGCCAAGCAGGAAACCGGCGAAATCGTATCCTGCAGCGGTGCCCGTGAACCCGAAAGTGCCTCGCGGGTCCTGCTGCGAGAGCAAATTGAACTGCTGGCGGCGGAAGTCCGCCCCGAACGAAAGGTTATGGCGGCCGCGGTTCCAAAGTCCGTCGAAGGAAACGACGCCGGTCTGGTTGCGCGTGAAAGAAGGCACGGCGTCGGAGAGCGCCTGAATCCCGCTCGCGAAATTCAGCGTGGGCGGCCCCCAGTTCACCGGGTCCTGATTCGTGCCGGAGATCGCGGCGTCGCGCGCCACGTTTTCGCGATTCGCAAAATAGGGCGTGGTGCGGATTGATATGCGGCTGAACTGCACGCCGAACGTGCCGTAGAGCCGCTGCGTAAAGCTATGCCGCCAATTCACAAAAGCATTGACGCCCAGCGTCCTCCCGGTATCGAGAAACCCGAAGACGTTGGGAGTGTCACTGCGCGTACTCTGTAACGCAAACAGTCCGAAGATCTGGTTGCGGCGGTTGACCACTTCGTTGATGCGCGACTGCAGCGCATCCTGATGCGTAATTCCCACCAGGGGAACCTGATAGTTGTATTGCGTGCCGCCGGCGAAATTCGGAAGAGGATAAAAGTTCAAGAGCGCTTTGGCTTGCGGGCTGATGAGGTAGGCAGGAATGATGTTCCCGGGGAAGGGCCGGCCCGTGGAGGGGTCGAGAACCGAAACGGGTTGCCCCAAGGGAGTGAGCGTCTGGGAAAAATCGCCGCTACGCTGGGCCACCGTCGGCATCAGCGCCGGTTGCGTGTTCGCATTCCGGTTGCGAGTCCACTGGTAATTGAGAAACACGTTTGGGCCGTAGCGGATCAAGTGCGGAATTTTCAACGGGCCGCCGAACGATGCCAGTCCCGTGAAATGGTCGTAAGCCGGGCGGGGTGTGTCCTGGCCGGTGAGGGAATAGGGACGGGCATCCAGCGACGAATTGTCGAGCGTGAAGCCGAGATTCCCGTTGTACAGCGAGCGGGGCCCGCGGCGATTATTGCCGAATGCCTGCGCCATGGCGAACGGCGAACTCGCGCCGTTATTCGCGGTTCCGTTAATCAGGAACCCATCGCCCGCCCGCTGGGTCAACTCACCGACATTCTGGTTGGCGAGTGGGTCGCCCGCCGGAGCGGGCGCGGCCCCGGCGGCGTTGACTTCGGCACGCTGGAAGGGAGTCGCCGTGTTGGTAGGGGCGGGCGCCGGTTTGCCCTTGCGTGATCGTGGAGCGGCCTGCGCCACGGTAGGCGATGGAGCCGGCGCCGCGACCGGCGTCTCTGCTTGCGTAGTAACGGTCTTCAGTTCGCCTAAACCCAGAAGGTGCAGGTCCCACTGCGCCGCGGGGGCGTTCGGCGCGACGGCGACTTCCCGGTCGATGGGCGCGAAGCCGAGCATCTCGACGTGAAGCTTCCACGTGCCGTCCGGCAGGTTGGGAAAAACGTATCCACCCTGCTGATCGGTAACGGTTGTAAAAGTTTTGTCGGCCTGCGCCGCGGTGATTGTCGCGCCCGGTACCGGCAAACCGTTGAATTGCACCTGGCCACGGTGTTCGGCAGCAAGCGCCGGAAGAAGCAAAATCACGCTGGCCGTGAGAACCGCCGCAGTCCGTAGCTTCGAGAAGGGCACCCCTAATTCTCCGAGGGCTTCTCCACGCTATCGATCACCAGCACCTCGCCCGGTCCTTTTTGCGATTCCAGCCGCAACCCGAGTTGTTCCTGCAGTGCCGTGAACAGGGAAGGCCCGCCAGGGTCGGCCGGCGGGGGCGAAACACCCGGTAGTGGCGGACCACCCAGGAAGCCGCCTTCTCCTGGATCGGGCGTCCAGGTCAGCTTTAAATCATATTTGCCCGTCAGGCCGGTCTTATCAACGACCTGTCGGCCCACGACGTTGGACAGGGTGTTCCCGAATATCCCCATCTCGACGCCGTTCGCATCGAGCTGTCCTCGCCCGCCGAAGCGCAGCATGGGCCCAGGCCCACCTTCCGCCCGTTTGAGCTTCGGTCCGTTCTTCGCTACTACCAAGGCATAGATACTCTGCTCCTTGGTCTCCTTGTGGATACGCAACTGGAAGCGATCGGCCAGAAGATTCCGGAGGCGCTCCCGCTGCTGCTCCTGAAAGGTCTTGCGCTGTTCATCGCTGAACTTCCGGAAATCATCGGGGGTCGACGGTGCAGCCGCGGACCCTTCCGGCCGCGCGTTGATATCGAAGCGATCAGAGCCGATCCACCCCGGTCCGCCGGAAATCTGGAAATCGCGAACATCATAGGCGAGCGCAATCACCATTCTCAGCGGCGCGTTCGTCACCCGTAACCCGCCGCCGGGCTGGAACATGATTCCGACGCGGCGTTCATCCGGCGCACTCGGCTTGATGGAAGCGACTTCATACGTTAGCGACGCGGAAGCTTGCTGGGCGTGCACAACCCCGCACGAAAGCAGGCTCAGAGCGGCAATCGCGGTTTTCACCAAGTAGGCCTCCTTCTGACGGTGGTCAATGTACAGACGCATTCAAACTTCGAACCGTTCAGTTGTCGCTGGGCATTTTTTCCGCGTGGTCGACCACGATTGTGACCACGGGATCTTTTCGTGGCTCCAGCTTGAGCCCCAGTTGTTGGACCGCGGTAAAGATCGAAGAGGCCGATGGATCGGACGCCTCCGGGACGGGGGCCCGGCCCGGCAGTCCCGCGGGCCCCGGGCCACCGGGGCCTGGGCCTGGACCGCCCGACACCATTACGCCTGCGGCTCGCGCGGCGTTCCGCATCTCCTCCATCGAGAGGTCCAGTGCGACGTCGTAACTGCCTTTCAGGTCTGTCATATCCACCACCGGCCGGCCCGCGAAGTTGCTGAGCATATCGGCGAAACGAGCCATGGTCATCTTGCTGGCCTCCAGGTGCATGGCGCCGTTCGGCCCCATGGCCACCCGGGTCGGCCCGGCGCCTGGTTGTCCTCCCATGACTGTCACCCCCTTGCCGTCTCGGGCGATGTTGACCTGCGCGCCTCCTCCGGGTGGTGGAGGGGGTGCGGCACCGTCGGCTTTAGCGGCATCGGGCTCCGATTCCTTCAGCTTGGGCCCATTCTTCGCAACCACCAGCTCGTAGACAGGCTCCTCTTTGCTGTCCCGGTGTACCGCCATCTGAAACCGTTCGGCGAGCAACGCCTGCAGCATCTCGGGCACCTGCTCGCGCGTGGCGCCCTCGGGCAGTTTGGCCAGGATATCGAAGCGTTGAGCGCCGAGCCAGTCGGGGCCGGAGAGCTGGTATGGCTTCACCCGGTATGCGATGCACAGCAGGTCCCGCAACGAGAGATTTCCAATATCCACGCGAGCGCCGTCGACGGCCATGCCGACATGGATCTTGCCGGCCATCACTTGCGCGGGAGCAATCGGCGGCGCCGGTTTTACGGAGGCGACTTCAAAGGCCGGTGCTGGGGCTGGCGTTTGCGCGAACAACGGGGCCGAAGCGAACCAGATGATCGCTGCGGCAGGAGGCAAAAACGTCTTCCGCATGTCTCAGAATACCTTTTCCCGAAATGCCGGTGGTCTCCTGCTGATAACGAACCAAGGGCTGGAAATGTGACGGACGAGAGATGCGAAAGTTAGCGAGCCGGCAGGCGCCGGCTCGCGAGAATCAGCTCAGATGCACTTCAGAGGTTGCGCGTGGCTACGGAAGCCGCGACGCACCGACTCCCATGCCGCCCAGCGGCAATATGCCGCCAATGCTTCCCGCGATGAGAGGAGTGCCCGACAAAAGAATATCTGTTTTCCCCGTGGCTGTATCATATACCTGCACGGTGGAAAGGAGATCGCAGGTCAGCAGGCGAACCGGTATCCCGGTGCCGGTGGTTGTGGTCGTCGGATACACGGCCTGAACCTGGACCCTATATTCCACGCGGCCGCTAGTGGGACCTGTTTGTTCGACGGCAAAGGATTTCCCGTAGTCGAGTGAGGCAATCTGGCCCCCTTGACCCACTGCGGCGCCATTCAAGTCAAAAAACTTTACAGTTACCCCGCATGCTGGCGACGGCGTGGTGCTGATCGTCGGAGGAGTGGCGATATTGGAGACCACCACCCGCAGGTTTTGTCCCAACCCGAGCCCGACGACACCGAAGTTATAAGTAGGCGCCGGAAGCTGAATCGCGATAGGAACCGGCACGGTCTGTCCGGGCGCGACCGTCTGGGCTGCACCAACGGCTGCGAAGGCAAAGAACATCGACAGTACGTAAGTCTGCTTCATAGCGTATGCTCCGAATCAGTTCGAGTATACCCGCTCCGGCTTTGGCCTGACGAGTGGGCGATGGATATCAGGTACTTCTGCGGCGAGCCGTGGCTTACAGCAGCCGGAAGTTGATCTCGATGAGGGCGGCCACCGTTACGGGCTTGCCGTCCTTGTAACCGGGCCGAAACTTCCACTTTTTCACGGCCTCCAGGGCCTTTTCATCCAAACCGAGGCCGAGGCTGCGCGTGACCCGGACATTGACGGCGCGGCCACTCGGATCGACCTCGGCGTAGAGCACCACGGTCCCTTGAAACTTAGCCTTCCGGGCCTCGTCGGAATATTCCGGCTCCACCTTATAGAGCAGAACCGGCCCGGTCACACCGCCGCCGGCGCGAAACACAGCGCCGCCGATGCCGTATACTCCGCCGCCGGTACCGCCGCCCTCCCCTGGGCCAAAGCCTCCCCCATGGCCCGGCCCGACCCCGCCTCCGGAGCCGGAACCTATACCGCCACCCGAACCGGGTCCATTCGAAAGCGGACCAATCGCGGCGAGCGGATCGCCATAGTTCAGCAGATTCACCTGCGGTAGCGGGACGCTGGGCGGAATGATGAGCGAGGGGTCCATCGTCAGCTTCGGATTCGGATTGTTTACCACCACCATCGGCGGTGTGAATTGTTTCAACGACGCTTTCGGCAGGCGGCCTTTCGGGGCGGGGAGTGGCGACCGGTCGCCGCCGCCTCCTCCGCCGCTCATCTTATTCGGTTTCGCCGGCAATTTCGGCTCGTAAGCGGCGATATCCGGGCCGATCAGCGGCACGACTCTAGCGATCTTCTGTTGCACCGTTTGCGTCGAAAAGATCGTAAACAACAACAGCACCACAACGGATTGCATGCCAAGCGACATCGCCCAGCACGTCTTCTGCGGTTTATATTGGCCCCAAATATCCTGTACGTTTACGGGCTGCGCGGATACTTCGATCGAAGGAAGCTTCGGGGGAAACAGGATCTCCTTGAAATCCTTGTACAGCGTTCGGAACCACGATTCTTCCAGATCCGGTGGAAGCAGGCCGAGCAGAGGCTCGTCCCGGCCCAAGCAAGAAGAACGCATTCGCCACCGTGGCCGCGTTAAAGCGGCCTGCTGCCGGCAGCACTTCGAATCTGTCTGGCCGCACTTTGAATATAGGTCAATGAAGTCTGAAACACAATGACTCCCGGGTTCGCGCTCCGGCCAGCGTTTCGGCAAGGATGCGGTGACAGGCGATGCCGTGGCCGTCTCGAGTAATTCCTACCTACCGCATGGACACCGAGCGACTGTTTCACAGCCTCATCCGTGAATACCTCTTCGGCTCGCTCTTCGCCGCGTTCGCCGAGTCCCTCGCCAGCGAGAACGCCGCGCGGCTCGCCAGTATGCAGGTGGCCGAGCGCAACATCGAAGACCGGATGAAGTCGCTGACCGCGGAGTTTCACCGCTCCCGCCAGGATGCCGTCACCTCCGACTTGCTCGATATCGTTTCCGCATCCGAAGCCCTGACCGCACGCGCGGGATCCAGCCGGCGCAGCCGTTGACTTGCTTCAACGGGTGCCCAGGAAAATATCGTGCAGCCGCAGCAAGCCCAGCGCGCAGCCTGAATCATCCACCACCGGCAACACGGAAATCTGCGACGGACGCCGCTCCATTGCCTCCAATGCCTGGGCCAGCGTGGCCTCCGGTCCAATCGAGACCGGCGACGGCGTCATAACATCTCTGGCAAAGAGATCGCGAATATCGTCGTGGGTCGTGAGCGCGCGCCGCAGATCGCCATCCGTGATCACGCCCGCAAGCGAGCCGGAGGGCGCCGTCACACAGGCGGCGCCCCACGGTCGCGCGGTCATGGCAACAATCACCTGCTTGAGGGACGCTTCGGGCGCCACCATGGCCACATCCTCGCGAAGATGCATCACCTCCCGCACCTTAAGCCGGAGGTTCCGGCCCAGTTGGCCGCCGGGGTGGAACCGGCCAAACTCCTCCGCAGTAAAGTTCCGCGCGCGCATGAGCGCGATTGCCAGCGCATCGCCGAGAGCCATGGCGGTGATCGCGCTGGCCGTAGGCGCGAGGTTGTTCGGGTCTGCCTCGCGGTCGACCGACGCATCGAGCAGCACATCCACCCGTGAGGCCAGCGGGGAAGCGCCATTGCCGAGAATCCCGATGAGCGGCGACTGAAATTCGCGGAGCAGTGGTACGAGCGCGAGCAGCTCCGGCGAGCTGCCGTTTTTGGAGATCAGGACAGTGGGGTCTCCCGGCGTATAGATTCCGAGGTCCCCATGCACCGCTTCGGCGGGGTGCAGGAAGACCGAGGCCGTCCCAGTGCTGCAAAGTGTTGCCACCAGTTTGCGTGCGATGTGGCCCGATTTGCCGATCCCGGTCACGACCACTTTCCCCGGATGCGGCAGGATCAGCTCCACCGCGCGGATGAGTTCGCCGTCGAGCCGGCAGCCGGCCGCCGCCAGGGACGCGGCTTCGATCTCGATCGCTGCCCGCGCCGCCGCGAGCCACTCCTGCTTCTGCCCCGAAGACATTTCGAAAGTCCATCATCGCACCGGCTGCTCGCGTGCGCCACGATACAATCGGGTTGATATGACGAAATGGATGCGCCCCCTGCCCGCACTTGTTCTGCTATTCGCGTCCCAGCTCCCGGCGGAAATCCGGTCGCTCACCATTTTGCACACGAACGATCTGCACGCGCGGCTCACTCGCCTGGAAGACGGCAAAGGCGGCTTTGCTACCTTAGCCGCGGTCATCCGGCGCGAGCGCGCCCACTGCGACGATTGCATCCTCCTGAATGCCGGCGACCTGGTGCAGGGCAGCCCCGTTTCCACCATCTTTCACGGCCTCCCCATATTCGAGATCGGAAATCTGCTGCAGTTCGACGCCGCCACCCTCGGCAATCACGACTTCGATTACGGCTGGGTGCAAACGCGAAAGTTCCTTCAGACTGCCAATTACCCGATCGTCACCGCCAACATAGTTGATGGGGACGGCCGGTTGTTTACGGAAGCGCCGTTTATCATCCTCAAAGTCAATGGCCTTCGCGTGGCGGTCATCGGTGCCATGACCGATGACCTGCACAATCTCACCACGCCGAAACTCATGGAGGCGTGGCACGAAATCCCCATCGTCGAGACGGTGCGGAAGTATGCGGCCGAGCTGCGGGACAAGTCGGATGTCATCGTGCTGCTCGCGCACATCACCGGCGAAGAGGAGCACGTCTTTCTGAAAAACGTACCGGAAATCCCCGTGCTGATCACCGGGCACCTCCACAACGGCCTCGAGCACGAGATCAGCAATGACGGACGAATCCTCGTACGGGTGAAGGGATACGGCGAAGAGCTCGGCCGCCTGGAGCTGCGGGTAGATACGGAAAAGAAGGCGCCCGTGAGTTGGACCTGGAAGCGCATCCCCGTGGACGAAAGGCAAACCGCGCCGGCGGCCGACGTCGCCGCTCAGGTCCAGAAATGGGAAGAAGAGGTCAGCCGGCGCGTGGACCGGCCACTTGCAATTTCCAAACGGAAATTCACACATCGTGAAGTGAAGGACCTCATCGAGCGCGCGATGCGC
Source organism: uncultured Solibacteraceae bacterium (assembly GCA_964390225.1). Lineage (GTDB taxonomy): Bacteria > Acidobacteriota > Terriglobia > Bryobacterales > Bryobacteraceae > PSRJ01. The sequence continues at coordinate 12,821 of CAYMHP010000016.1, read as the reverse complement.
GACGAAACTGGCGCGGATTTCGCATTCATGAACGCCGGCGGCGTGCGCGACATCGTACCCGAAGGCCAGATCCTGGTGCGGCACATCTGGAACATCATGCCGTTCGACAACACGGTCGTCTTCGGCAAGTTCAAGGGCCGCGACCTACCTCCCGTGGTGCTACAAGGGCGCACTGTGGATCCCGACCGCGAATACACGCTCGCCGTGACCGACTTCACCGCCGCCAACCAGAGCGCGCCGGAAGAGCTGCAGTCCACCGGTCTTGCTTTCCCGGGCGATGGCGGCCTATTGCGCGACCTGCTCATCGATTGGTTCGGCAAAAAGAAGGTGATCGAGTAGGGCGAGATTAGCGAGCTAAGGCCGCATGGCCGTAGTTCTTCTCCCCCGCCTCGATGCGTACCGGTAGACGGTTCTCCTTCGGAGGCAGCGGGCAGGTCGCGTACGGCGTAAAAGCGCAGGGCGGATTGTAGGCCTTGTTGAAATCGAGCACCACTTTGCCGTCCTTCGGCATTTCCGTATCGAGAAATCTTCCGGCGCCATACGTTTCTTTTCCCGCTGTCCGATCGCGGAAGACGAAGAACAGCGTTTTGTCCGTGGGATCGTCGATCACCGGGCGGAGCCGCAATTCCTGCCCGTGCAGCCGGAAGACCACGTACCCGGGGCTGTCCTCCGGCTCCGTTTGCCCCAGAATATTCGTGATCGGAATCTTGCGAGGCTCGGCCACGAACTGTCCCGTTACGCGATAGTCTTCGCGGGCCGGAAAGTAATCGATTCCATGGAAGTCGCGCAGGAGTTGGCTGTCGGAATCCTTCATGCGTATGCCGAAGCGGTCCGCACGCCGGATCACGAAGAGATGCAGCCGGCCCAATTCGACTGAATCTGCGGTATCGGGGCGAAGCTCGCGTGTGTCGCCGCCGCTTTTGACCGTGATCTTACCCTGCCGCAACTCGAACACGCCGGCATGCGCCGGGCCGGAGGGAAGAACGATCTCATTTGCCGGGTCCGAGCCGAAACGGTTCGCGCCATCATGCAGCCAAAAGAGACCGGTCACTGTGAGCCATCCGCCATCTCTCTTCAGCGCCGCTTCACGCTGTTTGCGCCACCCGGCGATTTCCGCCTGGTAGCCGACGGCAGCCAGCAGAGGGACACAGGCCAGCAATAGCGGGAGTCTACCGGCGATCATTACGGCTCCCCTACGGACGCGATCAAGCGGTCCAGCATTTCGCCGAACTCCTCCGACTTGCGGTCGACACGCTGCTTCAGTTCATTGAGGTCGCGCTCTACGCTGCGCAGTTTGTCGGCGAGGTGCATGCAGGCCAATACGGCAATCCGCGTGGAATCGGCGTTGGGAGCTTTAGCCGCGATCGAGAGCATCAGGTCGTTCACGCTCGCTGCCACTTCCTGCACTTCCTGGGCGTCCCCGGCTGCCAACAGCGTGTAAGGGCGGCTCAGGATGGTGACGTGAACTGGCTGCTTTCCGCTGGAGGCGTTTTCCATGCGGTCCTCCGGAACGTGCCGCTACGCTTCGCTCAGTTGATCGATCTGCGCTACCAACTTTTCAAGACGCTGACGGACCTGTTTCCGCTCGGCTCGCAGCATCTGGACCTCCTCGGCATGCCGCGCGGCTTCTGCTTTGGCGGCCGCGGCCTGCTCCAGAGCGGCCTCCTTTTCGGCGCGGAGACGGGCTACCAACTGAACGGCGTGCTGGATTCGCTGCTCGAGATTACCGAGCGAATCCGTCTCCTGCTCAGGGCTCATGCCTTCTCCAGAGCGGATTTTGCGGTTCCGACAAGCTGCCGGAACGCGGCGTCATCGGCCAGTGCCACCTCGGCGAGCACCTTCCGGTTCAAGTCCAGTCCGGCCACCTTCAGGCCATGCACAAACTGGCTGTACGAGATCCCGGCGTCGCGGCAGGCCGCGTTGATGCGCACGATCCAAAGCGAGCGGTAATCGCGCTTCTTGTTCTTGCGGCCGACATAAGCGAACTTCAGCCCGCGCTCGACGGCTTCCTGCGCCGCGCGATAGAGTTTGCTCTTTGTGAGGAAATAACCGGACGACTGTTCGAGCGTCTTCTTCCGCGACGCTCTGCGGTGGGTACCACGTTTGACTCTGGGCACGTTTCGTCTCCTTCAGGTTTGTCGCTCAATTGGGCGGATCGGGCACGTGCCACGCGCGCCGTCCGCGCCAGGTCCCGTTCAGTACGGGAGCATGCGCTGCAACGCCGGCTGGTCGGCAGCATCGGCGACAACGCTCTTATGTAACTTCTTTTTCCGCTTATGCGGCTTGGAGGTCAGGATGTGCCGCCCAAACGCGTGGTTGCGCACGACTTTACCCGTGCCCGTCTTCTTGAAGCGTTTGGACGCACCCTTATGGGTTTTCAACTTCGGCATAGAAAGTCCTGGATTCCAACAGGAAAGACTTAAAAAGTATAACACGACACGCCCGTCCAGGCGCGCCGCTGTAATCCGTCCCTAAAGCCTGACCGCCGAGCCGCCGACAATGCATGATCTCTGCATCTTCACGCCTCGGCGGTGTTTCTGGTGTACGGATTAGGGGGCTGCGCCCGCGGGCCTGCTAGTGGTACGTCCCGCCCGGCGCCGAGGCTCGCAATTTGCGAACAGCCTCAATCACCCGTTCCGCCACATACATGACTTCTTCTCCGGTGTTGAACCGGCCCAGGCCGAACCGCACCGACGAACGCGCCTGTTGCTCATCGCGCCCGATGGCGCGAAGCACGTGACTAGGCTCCGGCGTGCCCGAACTGCAGGCGGAACCGGTCGAGAGCGCTATGTCGGGCAGACTCGTGAGCAACGACGCCGCATCTACTCCTTGAAAGGTCAGGTTGAGATTGCCGGGGAGGCGATGCTCCGTCGACCCGTTCACGGAAACGCCCTCCAGCCGACCCGCAAGCGTGTCACACAGCAGGTCTCGCAGGTGTGCCAGCCGCAAGGCCTCGCTCTCCATCTGCTCGGCGCAAAGCGCGCAAGCGGCGCCGAAGCCCACAATCCCGGGTACGTTCAACGTTCCCGAGCGTATCCCGAACTCGTGCCCGCCACCGTCAATCTGCGCGGCCAGTTCGACGCGGGGGTTCTTTCTGCGCACATATAGCGCGCCAATTCCCTTCGGTCCATAGATCTTGTGCGCTGTCACGGACATGAGATCGAGGTGATCGTCCTCCACCGAAATTGGTACCTTTCCGAAGGACTGCGCTGCGTCCGTGTGAAACAGCACGCCGTGTTCCCGGCAGATCGCACCGATCTCGCGCACCGGCTGCAGCACGCCGATTTCATTGTTAGCGTGCATCACGCTGACTATGACGGTTTCGGGACGCAGCGACTGGCGCAGCCGATCGAGATCGAGAAGGCCATCGGCGCCCGGGGCGATAACAGTAAGCTTAGCCCCCGAGCGCTCCAGGTGCCGCAGCGGGTCCAGGATGGCCCTGTGCTCGGTAGCCACGGTGACGACGTGGCCCCCGCCGGAACGGCAGGCCTCAACCACTCCCTTGAGAGCCAGGTTATTGGATTCCGTTGCTCCGCTCGTGAACACGATTTCGCGAGGCAACGCCCCCACGAGCGAAGCAATCTGCTTGCGCGCGTGTTCTACGGCCGTCTGGGCTTCCCACCCGAAGCTATGACTCCGGCTAGCGGCATTTCCGTACTTCGAGCGGAGGTACGGCAACATCGTATCCAGCACCCGTTCATCCAGCGCCGTGGTGGCCTGATTGTCGAAGTAGACCGGTTTGTCCAGTTCCCGTCTCCCTTCCATTCATTGTGGCGCAACTGTAAGGGCGATCTCTTTTCGTGGCCTATGCCGCAATCGAAACGAAAGACGCCCCCGTTATAATGTGAAGCAATTGCGTCCTCGGACGTCCTCGGATACACGATGATTCGCCTGTTTCGCGTATTTGTTCCGGTTGGGACCGTCACCTTGCTGACGTCCGAGATTCTGCTCGTGCTCTCGGCGTTTGTACTGGCGACGTTCCTCGTTTTACAGGTAGATCCCACTATTTTCCTGGTATACGACGGCGGGTTGGTGCGATTCATCCCGGTTCTGCTCAGCATTCTGCTCGGTCTCCATTTTCACGACCTCTATTCGCAATACTTCGTAAAGTCGCGCGTGATGCTTCTGCAGCAACTCTGCATGGTAATGGGCATCGCGTTTGTTCTGCAGGGACTGATTGCTTACGTAGATCCGGATCTCCGCGTACCGATCCGCATCATGATGGTCGGCAGCGCGCTCCTGATAATCGCGATTTACTCCTGGCGGCTTTTCTTCAGCAGCTATGCCGTCCAGGTGGTTGGACGAGACCGCCTCCTGCTGGTCGGCGGCAGCGCGCTGCTGGAGGATATCGGGAATTACGTATTGGAGCACCCGGAATCCGGTCTCGCGGTGGCCGGTTATGTGGACGACGCGCACGATCCCGGAGTGCTGTTGCCCGGGGGAAAGGTCCTGGGGCGGCTTGCCGCGCTGACCGACATTGTGCGCGCAACGCAGCCGAACCGCATCATCGTCGGCATGTTCGAACGGCGCAACCGCCTGCCTGTGGCGGAACTGTTGGAACTGCGGTTCGGCGGCCATATCATCGAAGAGGTCTCGAGCGCATACGAACGGGTTTGTGGGCGCGTATGCATTAAGGAATTGCGCCCTTCTCAATTGGTCTATTCCGGGGAACTGGGGCCCAGGCGCCAAAACGTGCTCCACTTGAGAATCTTGAACGCCGCGGGGGCGGCCCTCGGGATTCTGGTCTTTTCCCCAATCATGCTGCTCACTGCTCTGATGGTGCGGCTCTCGTCTCCGGGGCCCATCCTCTACCGGCAGACGCGAGTAGGGCTGAACGGCGCGCTTTTTACAGTCCTCAAGTTCCGATCGATGCGGGCCGATGCCGAGAAACTTACCGGCGCGGTTTGGGCCACAAAGGACGACCCCCGCGTGACCGGCGTCGGAAAGATTATCCGCAAGCTGCGCTTCGATGAACTCCCGCAGCTTTTCAACGTACTCAAAGGGGAAATGGCCATTGTCGGGCCGCGCCCCGAGCGCCCCGAATTCGTCAAGACGCTGTCCGAGCAGATTCCGTATTACCGGCAGCGCCACTGCGTACGCCCCGGAATTACAGGCTGGGCGCAAGTCATGCACAAGTACGGCGACACGCTCGAGGACACGATCATCAAGCTCGAATACGATCTGTACTACATCAAGAACATGTCGCTCAGCCTCGACACGTACATCATCTTCCACACCATCAAAACCATGCTGCTTTCGCGCGGCGCGCAGTAGCCGAGCGCGCTTAAACAGCCTTCAGTTCGCGGGCGGTGCTGGTCTCGGCACGTGAAAGCGACACGGGTCGATGATCCAGAGCCGGCTGCTTCCAAAGCACGACGATGATATTGCTGCGAAAGCGCGCCAGCCGATCGTGTTCGAGGATCCGCAGATACAGCAACTCCGCAACTACAACCGGTCCGAGCATCGCCAGGACAGGTAGAGTGTTCAAGGCATGCAGTTGTCGCAGGCGGAAACCATGGTTCGTCGCCTCACGTTCAATCGTCTCCAGAGTGTTCAGCCGGTAATGCGTGGGAAAGACATCCTCCTCGGCGCGACTTTCCAGGAATGAAATAAGCCTGCATTTGAGACCCTGCGGAATCATCCGGGCAATCGTCATCTGGACACAGCGGCGATTCGGCGTATGAAAGATGAACAGGCCATTCGGCCGAAGCACCCGCCACGCCTCATTTAGCACCAGGCCCGGGGCGGACAGGTGTTCGACCACCATATTGGCCGTCACCACGTCAAAACTCTCCGCATCAAATGGAAGTTGTTCCAGGTTCCCGAAGACACGGCGGCGGATGGTCGCATTCTTCTGGAGCCCGGCCCAGTCCAGGTCGATTCCGACCAGCTTGCGGGCGCGCGCCGCAAGCTCGGCTTCTTGCTGACCCATCCAGGCGGCGAACATCTGGTGGCCGCAGCCCAAATCGAGCCAGTCCGATCCCGGGATGATCCTCTCGCGCAGCACATCGACGTAGTGCTCCTGCGAGAAGCGCAGTTGCGGAACGATGGCGGAGGTCAACCAGCCGGAGAATCGACGCAGGCGTTCGCGCACACGGGGAGCGTAACATGCCGTCGGCCGGCCGCCGTGACACGGTCTGCCGCAATAGGGTAGATCGAACACAAGCGGGTGTTAAAGACGTGAGGCGCCGGACATTCCAACTCAGGCCCGTCGCCGCGTTGTCGCGTTGGACGCGATAGAGGATACTGGGGTTGAGCCCGGCTGGGCCTATGCCAAACCCAGTGATTTCGCCCGAGACGGAGATCATCGAGCGGCACCAGGCGGTCCCCCTGTACCGGGTCGTCCTTCTCGACGATAACGATCACACTTATGATTACGTCATCGAAATGCTTCAGAAGATCTTCGTGTTTACGCTGGAGGAGGCGTACCGCCACGCCGAGGAAGTAGATCACAGCGGGCGAACCGTAGTCATCACGTGCGAGTTGCCGGAAGCCGAGTTCGCACGCGATCAGATCCTCGCCTACGGTCCGGATCCCCGCCTGGCCCGCTCGAAGGGCTCGATGTCGGCGATTATCGAACCCGCCTGTTAAGGCCGGATTCACGGGTGCTGGAAGTCCTCTTGTTATGATGGACAGATGAAGTTTTCCAGTAGCACTCTGTTCTTCCTGCCGGTGGCCTGTCTGCTGGCACAGACCCCCACTCCGAAACCGGCAGCCCCGGCATCCTCAGGCATATCCGTCGCCGTCGAGAAACCCGGCACAACAGCCACGGTCCCCCCCGACAAGGTGGTGCTTTCAGTTGGCAATACGAAGCTCACCGCCGCACAGTTTGAGGAGATCATCGACTCGCTTCCCGAACAGTACCGCACGGCCGCTCGCGGCAACGCCAAGAAACAGTTCGCCGATAATCTGGTTCGGGTGATGGTGCTGGCGGAGGAGGGCAAGCGCCTGAAGCTGGACCAGAGTCCCGCCTTCAAGACTCAGCAGCAATTCCAGGCAGATAACCTCTTAGCTGGCAAAGCCTTCGCCGAGATCAGCCAGCGCACCGCAGTGGACGACGGCGAGCTGCATAAGTACTACGACGCTCACAAGTCGGACTATGAGCAGATCCGGGCTCGCCACATTCTGATTCGAATGGCTGGTTCCCCGGTGCCAGTGAAACCCGGTGAAAAGGACCTCAGCGATGCAGAGGCGCTGGCGAAAACCCAGGATCTGCGAAAGCAGATTGTCGGCGGCGCAGATTTTGCCGCGCTTGCCTCCAAAGAATCGGACGACGCCGGATCGGCGAAGAACGGCGGCGACCTGAACTTCTTCCATCGGGGCCAGATGGTCGGGCCGTTCGAACAAGCTGCTTTTGCGCTCAACGTGGGTCAGATCAGCGAGCCCGTAAAATCGCCGTTCGGTTACCACCTCATCAAAGTGGAAGCGAAAGAATCCAAAACCTTTGATGAAGCCAAGCCGGACATCGAAAAGCATCTCCGGCCGGAACTGGCGCAGAAACAGATCGAAGAACTGGAAAAGAAGGCCTCTGTGACGCTCGATCCGGAGTTTTTCGGAGCCGGGGCCCCTACCCCCAGCGCCCCCGCAACGAAATAGGTGCAGACGACGAAGCTGCAATTGGCGTGTCCGGTCTGCGCCTCGCCGGACGTGTTCTATAGCTGCACGCCGAACTGCTGCTTCAACCATGTCTGCTCCAGTTGTGGTACCACCTTCGAGCCAGTGACGAAAACGACCGGGCGCACGCTCCCCGGGGTGTCGCCGCCCGACCCGCTTCCCGACGCGACCGATCCGACGGTGGCGTGCGCCAAGTGCGACGCTACGTCGGTCTACGTGGCCGCGGACGGTCGGATCGTCTGCAGTGCTTGTGGAGCCGTACTCGTGTTGGAATTTACCGAAGTTGCTCCAGCCTAGCGCCATCGCGCGGGAACGGCAACATTAAAACCGTTGTAGGGTGGCAGACCGAATGGTATCGTAGAAGTGACGTGGATTGATTTAGGGCTTTTTGAGCCCAGCTAATTGCAACCACGAAAAAAAGTGCTAAAGGCGAGTCGGTCTGTTCGAAAACATCTCGACCCTGGCGCCTTTCGGCTCCAGGGTTTTTTCGTTTTCGAGCGCCTCTTCGCCGGATGCTGAAGGAGTATTGCATGAGCGTCTGGCTCAATACTACGGCCCACGGACCCACCTTAGCGGGTCGCGACGGTCAGTTGGTTTGTATTTCCGTTTCCGTTGATGCGCGATACCTGGAAGTGCTGCTCGAAGCGCTCGCTACCGTGCCTTTTCCAGTGAACCCGCAGATCTACCACAATGCAGCGGTGGTGTATGTGTACGCCGACGGCCACGAGGAGATGGAATCCACTACATTGGTCGAATTTCCAGCATACGCCGGTCAGTTGGACGAGGTCCGGAAGGCGATCCGAAGCTCCGGTCTGGATCCCGACAGCGTTCACGTCGCCGCAATGTTGGACGAGATTCACTCCCAGTGGTCGCCTGAGCCGGCGCCGCCCGGAGCAGCGTACGTAGGACGCTACCGGGTGAAATCGCGATCGGCAAGCGGCAGAGGGTAATCCGGAGTTCAGCCGTGCCGTTCCGCGCCTCTACGGGACGGGGCGCAGCTGAACTTTCTTGCACCCAAATCTAGTAGCCGAATCGCTCTTCCGTCCACGGGTTCCCGCGCATGTGATACCCGTTCGCCTCCCAGAAGCCGGGTTGGTCTTCGGCGAGGAGTTCAACGCCTGCCACCCACTTCGCGCTTTTCCAGGCGTAGAGTCGCGGCACGATCAGGCGGGCAGGTGCTCCGTGGTCGGGTGAAAGTGCCTCGCCATCGTGGAGAAATGCCACGAGTGCGTCTTCCCCAAGGAAGTCCTCAAGCGGCAGGTTCGTGGTCCATCCCCTGTCATATCCATGAACCATTACAAAGCGGGCTTCCGGCTGCGGGCCTCCGGCTCGGGCGATCAGCTCTCGCGTGGAGATTCCCTCCCACAAGTTGCCCAGCCGCGACCAGCGCGTGACACAGTGAAAGTCGGCGAAGACTTTGGTCCGCGGAAGACTCACGAACTCTTCCCAGCGCCATTGAACCGGGTTTCCAACCAGGCCGCTCACGCGGAACACCCATTTATTAAGGTCGATCGTGGGAGCACCGCTGGCATCCAGTACGGGCCACTTCTTTGTGCGAGACTGGCCCGGCGGAACGCGCTGCGCACGCCGCGTGTCAGGGCTGACCACCGTGTCGGACGGGAGGTTCTCGGGTGACGGAATCTCGTCGCTCTGCGTCTTGGTTTTGTCCATTCCAAACATGCGCCGGCCCGCTTCCCATTCTACCGGCATCCTGTGGGCTACCCGACGGACCAGTACGACCGAACGATATCGTTTTCATATTCGTCGTTTTCCGGCATTGAAAATTGCTGCATAATACGTATGGCACGGTGTACTGGTGCGTTGGTGACACTGGTACGGCGGGTGCTCTTTTGAACGGCGATGTTTCCCATGTTTTCGATCCGCGGTGGTCTCCACCGGTTTTCCGCTGTAGTTGCTGTATTCGCCGGCACTGTGACGGGACTTCCCGCCCAGAGCCTGATGCCGGGCGGCATGGTTCGGCTTTTTACCTCCGACGCTGCCATCCTGGAATCTGACGAGGCGCGCCGGGACCTTCCCTGTTCGGTTACCCCGGTAAAGCCATCGCTCGGTTTTGATCTGAAATTCCATTCCGGGTACGATGTCAGCATTCCGCTCAAGGAGTTGGCTGGAGACGGCAATCAACTGACCATGGTGTTTCGAGTCATCCCGGCAGGCCGCCCGGATGAGCCGGTGTACCTGTCGCAAAGGATGAGCGTTCCGGCGATCGAAGATGAATCCAGAGGCGACGCCTACCTCCAAGGCACCTTTGATGTGGGGGAAGGGAAGTATCACGTCGACTGGCTGATGCGGGACCGGAGCGAACACGTCTGCTCGTCTAGCTGGGATATCGATGCCGCTCTGCCGTCCAAGGATAAGGAAATGGCACTGGATATCGCCGCGAACGCGGTTGAGCCGGTGGATACGGAGCCGTTCAAGGAAGAGCCGCCGATAGAGCGCGAAACGCGGGCTACGCCGTTGAATGTCAAGGTGATGGTCAATTTCGCCCCGCAAAACGCGGCTTCGGCCACCCTGCAGCCCCTCGATACCAACGCTCTGGTGTCGATTTTGCGAAACATCGCCCGCGATCCGCGCATCGGCAAGTTCTCGGTAGTCGCGTTCAACATGCAGGAGCAGCGGGTGATTTACCGGCAGGAGGGCGCGTCCCAGATCGATTTCCCGGCGCTCGGCGATGCCCTCCGCTCGTTGAACCTCGGCACGGTCGATCTCAAGCGGCTCAGCCAGAAGCACGGGGATACGGAATTCCTGACCAACCTGATCACGCAGGAAGTCAAGGCCGACAGTGATAAGGACAAGCCGGATGCTGTGATCATTGCGGGTCCCAAGGTGATGCTCGACGATTCCGTGCCGCCGGAAAGCCTGAAGCAAATTGGCGAGCTGAAGTTCCCGGTGTTTTACATGAACTACAACGTGAACCCACAGGCGAACCCCTGGCGCGATGCCATTGGCTCGGCGGTAAAGAACCTCAAGGGCGCCGAATTCACGATTACCCGTCCGCGCGACCTGTTCTTCGCCTGGAGCGAGATCATGGGCCGTATTGTAAAATTAAAGTTCGGGAGGACGGGAACCAACTCTTCCTCGCAATAATTCATGCGAGCCCTTACCATAGCGCTTTTCATCGCTCTTCCGTCCTTCACTGCTTTCGCTCAACAGTTCGGCACCGCGGAGAACCTGGCGCCGTACGTCCCGACGCCTCAATCGATCGTCGAGAGAATGCTGGAAGCCGGCCACGTGAAAGCGGGCGATACGGTGTATGACTTGGGGAGCGGTGACGGGCGCATCGTGATCACCGCGGCCCAGAAGTTCGGCGCGAAGGCGGTCGGCGTGGAGATTCGTCCCGATCTCTGCCGGAGAGCAGAGGAGCGGATCCGGTCGCTCGGTCTGGAGGACCGCGTCCGGATGGTGCAAGGCAGCGCCCTGCGCGTGGACCTGAGCCCCGCCGACGTCGTCACCATGTACCTGCTCACCACCTCCAACGATCGGCTGAAGCCGAACCTGGAGCGGTATCTGAAGCCGGGAGCGCGCGTGGTCTCAAACGAGTTCCCCATCCGAGGATGGAAGCCGGTGGAGACCATCCAGGCGAAGACCGGAAAGCTGGAAAGCACCATTTACGTCTACGAGATGGGCCGGCACAAGTAGGCCGCCGGTGGCGTAAGGCTCTGCCTTGCGCGGGCGAGTTCCGTCGCCTGGACAAGGCGGAGCCTTATCCCACCAACGTTCCTACAACTTTCTTCCGATTACGGCGTAGTCTAATGCGCCGAAGAAGGCATCGCGGAAATCGGCCGGCAGCGAAGCCAGTGAGGGCATCGATTCCGAAGCAGGCGACAGTCTCTTGACCTCGATTCCGCCGACCCCAAATTCCTCCAAATAGAAGACCAGAAGCGGGTGAGGAACCGGGCGTGTGTGCGTCGGATCAAGATAAAAGTGGGTGGCGAAGATGGCCAGGCACTCCGGGTTGGGGGTTTCGATGGCGATCACGCCACCGCTTTCGAGGCGGCTGGCCGCCAGCTTGATCATAGCGGGAACGCGTTCGGGTGAGAGGTGCTCGACCACCTGGGAGCAGAAGATTCCGTCAAGCGAGGCTTCCGGCAGGCTTTGAAGGTAGACGAAGAGGTCGGCTGCCTCGGCGTGCAAGTCTTTGTGCCGGCAGAGCGCGACGGATTCGGGGTCAAGGTCGATGCCCCGTGCAGAGACGCCCGCGGTGCGCATCATTTCGAGGAACTCACCGCGCCCGCACCCGACGTCGAGGACGTTCTTGCGTCCTGCGAAGTACGGCAGGTAAATCTTCTGATTCGCGCTGACGTAGTCCTCCGAACCGCGGAAGCGCTCGGCGAAGCGAGCGTAATCGAAGATGGGCACGGTGCGGTCTTCCGGGGCGGGCGGGCCGAAAGCCTGCCCCACGGGCAGTTCGGCGCGCTGGCGGATGAGGCGAAGCTCCGAGTGGATCATCCGGTCGTAGTCGAGCCGCATGCGCTCGAGGTCGGCGCGAAACCGCTGCGCACTGGCCTCGAGCGCCGCAGCAAATTCCTTGTGCTGTCCCTGGACCGTGCTCCGGTAGCTGTTGTCCATCAGCCCGACGCGGTGCTGGAAGGCAGCCTGCAGTTCCGCTATGTTGCGCAGGAACTGGATCTCGTTCTGCTGGAGCTTGCGTTCCCATTCGGCGCGCGAGGATTCCCACCGGTCTCGCATATCCATGAGCTCCTGCGTAGTGGGAATGCGCGACGCCAGTTCGCTGATCGTCCGATTCGTCTGATCGAGCGCTTCGACGGTGGCATCCAGGCACTCCATGACACGCCGATTAAAGACTACCTGCTCGCGGATATGCCAGTCGAGGATTCGGGCAACCAGCCGCTTCCACGCTTGCACCAGCCCATTCAGCGGACCGCTGGCGCGTGGGTTCACTGTTCCGATGGAGGCTACCTTGGCGATGGCGGCATCCCGCGCGTGGACCAGCGGCATGAGGTCCGGCAACGGAATATCGCCGCGAGCGGTTTGGGGGTGACGCGCGCGTACGCGCTCGCGCACCTCGCGCAGGATTGCGATCAGTTCAGCGCTTTCCACGGGAGGCCTTCCGAGGCCGGCTCCAGGTGGCCGTCACCAGAGTGGTCAAGCCGCCACGCGCACTGAAATCGCCGACTACCGTGGCCGAAACGGGAGTCAGGGCCAGGGCACCCGAGGCGGCCGCCAGC
>CAYMHP010000015.1:30310-35692 GCA_964390225.1 uncultured Solibacteraceae bacterium | reverse complement strand
CACGAAATACGTGATGTACCTCGCGCCCTTCGGCGTCGGCGCCGCCATTGCGGTGACGGTCGGCACCAGAGGCGCCGCCGTGCTGTTCGGGCTGGGCAAGCTGATCCTTACCATGTATGTTGCCCAGGCGCTGTTCGTTTTAGTCGTGCTCGGAGCGGTGATCGCCGTCTTTCGCATCCCGGTGCGTGCGTTTTATCGCGCCGTGCGCGAACCCTTTCTCATCGCCTTCTCGACCGCGTCGAGCGAGGCGGCGCTGCCGCTGGCCCTGGAGAACATGGAGCGCTTCGGCGTACCCAAACACATCGTCGGTTTCGTGATCCCGACCGGCTATACCTTCAACCTGGATGGCACCACGCTCTATCTTTCGCTCGCCTCCGTGTTCGTGGCGCAGGCGGCCGGTATGCGCCTTTCCTTCGGCGACCAGTTATTCATGATGCTGACCCTGATGCTTACCAGCAAAGGCGTCGCCGGCGTGCCTCGCGCGGCGCTGGTGATTCTGGCGGGGACGGTTGCCACCTTCCGGCTGCCGCTAGAGGGGGTCTCGATTTTACTGGGTGTCGATGCGCTGCTCGATATGGCCCGCACCTCGGTGAACGTGCTGGGTAACTGCCTCGCCAGCGCAGTAGTTGCGCGATGGGAGGGCTTTTCGTTTTCCGGTGTTCTGCGAGAATAGGAGATCTCTATGACGAGACGCGCTGCTACCATTCTGATGCTGTCCGTATTCCCTGCCCAGGCGCAAAACGCCAAAGTGATCGACATTGGATCGGCCGATCCGGCGCAGGTTCAGGAACTGGTGCTCGCCAATCACATTCTGGCGCACGAAGGCGTGCTCGACGCATACGGCCACGTGAGCGTGCGCGACGCCCGGAATCCCAACCACTTTCTGCTCGCCAGCCACATGGCGGCCGGCGTGGTGACAGCCTCCGACATCATCGAGTACGATTTCGACTGCAAGCCGGTGCGGCCCGACGCACCGACTGGTTACACCGAGCGATTCATTCACGGCGAGATTTATCGCGCCCGTCCCGACGTAATGGCCGTGATTCACACGCACGCGCCGGACTTGATTCCCTTTAGTACGACCAGCGTGCCGCTGCGTCCCATTTACCACATGGGGGCTTTCTCGGAGAGGGTGTACCGGTCTTCGAAATTCGCGAAGCGGGCGGTGTCACCGACATGCTGATTCGCAATTCCGATCTTGGCCGCGCTCTGGCAAAGAAGCTTGCGGACAAACCGGCGGCGTTAATGCGCGGGCATGGCGCCGTCGTGACCGGCCCCAACTTGCACGTGGTCGTCGGCCGGGCCTACTACATGAACATGAACGCGCATCTGCAATTGCAGGCGATTGCGCTCGGCGGCAATTCGGTCAAGTACCTGGAAACGGAGGAAGCCCGCAAAGCCGCTCCGCAGGATGGTTACGAGCGATCTTGGAACTACTGGAAAAGCCTGGTGGGCGGGAAATAGTCTCCGGAATTCGCCGAAGACTCGCGGGAAAAACAACGGTAAGCTAGTTCCGGAGGGGAGTATGCATCGCGCTACCCTGCTATTCCTGCTGCCGTTCACGCTGGCGGCTCAAGGTATCGCTGTAAATGGCACTCAGGTAACTCCTCCGTCCTTACCGGCCGCGCCACCGAGTTCGATAGCCCAGCCCGCCACCGCTCCGGAAGACCTCTGTACGATTGAAGGCCAGGTGGTGAACGCGGTGACGGGTGAGCCGGTGCGCAAGGCGCGGCTCAATCTGAATCGCAGCGAGCCCACGCCGGGCGGCTTTCCCGCAAGTTACACGACAGTTACGGACGCAGCCGGTAAGTTTGCTATGAAGGACCTGGAGCCCGGTAAGTACCGCCTCACCATAGACCGCACTGGCTACGTGAACACGCAGTACGGCGCACGCGGTCCGAACCGCCCGGGTACGATATTAACCCTGAACCGCGGCCAGAAACTGAAAGATGTGAATTCGCGGCTCACACCGGGAAGTGTCATCACCGGCCGAGTCATGGACGAGGATGGCGAGCCGGTTGCCTACGCGCAAGTGCAAGTGCTGCAATCTCGATATCAGCAGGGCCGGAAGCAGCTCGTAGTAAGCGGCGGAGCTTCGACAAACGACCTCGGCGAATTCCGCATCTTTAGTTTGGCTCCCGGCACGTATTACGTGATGGCCATGAATCGCCAAGACGGGATCGAGTACGCCGTGGACCGCTCCGCCACGCCGCAGCCTGAGGAAGATTACGTGCCGATTTACTATCCCGGCAGGCTCGATCCCTCGGCGGCTACCCCGCTGGAAGTTACTCCCGGCAGCCAATTGGGAGACATCAATTTCACGCTGTCCAAAACCCACACCGTCCGCATCAGCGGCCGGATCGCCAACATGCCGCCGGCCGCCTCCGGATCCCAAGTGATGATTACGCTCGCGCGGCACAATGCCCCCACCAATCTGGCCTTTCCGGGCCGGACTTACTCGGCGGATCCTGTGGGAAAGTTTCAATTGCACGGTGTGGCTCCAGGTTCCTATACGCTGACAGCTTTCGCGAATGTGTCGCCTGGGCGGATGACAGCTCGTTACCCCCTGGAGGTAGGGAGCGCGAATATTGAAAACCTAACCTTGACGCTCGGCCCCGGATTCGCGGTCACAGGGAGCGTGGCGGTGGAGGGGAATGCCAACGTCGACGTGAAAGCGATTCATGTAAACGCCCGGCCACGGGACGCCTTGCGCGTGGGATTTGGAGGCGCTCTTGACGCAGACGGGGCTTTCAAACTCCAAAACATTCAGCCGAACCTGTACGATCTCATGTTCTCTCCGCTCCCCGACGGTTTTTACGTGAAGTCGATCCGTTCTGGCACAACAGACATTCTGACCAGCGGCTTGGACGTGACGAGCGGCCCGCCTGAGCCGTTGCAGGTCGTACTGAGCGCGAAGGCTGGCCAGGTCACCGGGACGGTGCAGGACGCGAAGACGCAACAGCCGGCGCCAAACGCCACCGTGGTGCTGATTCCCCAGGACCAAGCTCGCCGCGATCGCGGCTTCGACTACAAAACCGCCAACACTGATCAATCCGGAAATTTCACCGTGAAGAATCTCGTGCCCGGCGAGTACAAAGCGTACGCCTGGGAGGACATCGAGCCTGGCGCCTGGATGGACCCCGATGTGGTGAAGCCGGTCGAGAGCAAAGGCGAATCCTTGTCGGTGCAAGAGGGCGATCGGGTCACGATCCAGCTCACCCTGATTCCAGCCGCTCAGTAGCGGTGGCGGCACGCGCCGCGAACCGCGCCATCACTGGCGCGGCTGAAATCGAGTGCGCACGGGTTTTCAGCCGCGGCAGTTATGCCGCGGTTCCGGTTACGCGAAAACCTCACGCAGGCAGCAAAACGGCGCATCTACAGGACGTGGTAGTAACCGTCGCGCTCCAGCACCTCCACCGGAATTCCGAACAGTCCCGAGAGCGTTCCTGAGTTGATGACTTCGGCCTTGGGGCCATCGCAGAAAATGCGTCCGTTCCGGATCAGGACCACGCGCGAGATCTCCGGGATGATGTCGGGCAGGTGGTGCGTCACCATGATGATGCTGATGCCGTTTTGCGCCAGCTTGCGGAAAGCATCGCGAAGTTCGTAGGTAGATCGCAGATCGAGGCTATTGGTCGGCTCGTCGAGCACCAGCGCCTGCGGATCGTGTACCAGCGCGCGGGCGATCAGGATCCGCCGTGCCTCGCCGGAGGACATCTCGTCGGTGTTGCGCTCGGCAAGATGCGTGATTTCGAGGAGCGCCATTACCTCTCGCGCCTTCCTCTCCATCTCGGCTGTAACCGTGTGATTCGGCCAGATCCCGATACTGCCGAAGAAGCCGGAGAGGACGATTTCGAAACCGGAATAATCGCGCGTGCACATCTGCATCCAATCATTCGAGACGATGCCGAGGTGGTTGCGCAGATCGAATAAGTGCCAGCGGTCGCGGCCCATGATCCGCAAGGCCCAGGCCTCCTGCTTCAGCAGCGGGTAGAGATCGCGGGAGATGAGCTTGATGAGCGTCGATTTGCCGGAACCGTTCGGGCCCAGAATGGCCACGTGCTCGCCTTGCGCAATCGACAGGTCGACACGATCGAGGGCGACGCGGTCGCCGCGCTGTACGGTGATGTTTTGCAGTTCGATCAGAGGAACGGACATGAACTTTATCGGGATGCGGCCTGATCGCGCAGAAGCAGAATGCCGCGCGCGCGGCGGACGATGGCTTCGTCGATCATGCGGCCATCCATGGCAGTCGCGCCGGTGCCGTAAGCAGCGGCCCAATCCACCACGCGCTGCGCGTCGGCGACTTCTTCAGCCGTCGGTTGAAACACGCGGTTCAGCAGGGGCAGTTGCGCAGGATGAATCGCCAGTTTCCCGGAGAAGCCCAAGTTGCGCGCGTTCTGCGCCGCGGCCAGGAGACCGGCCTCGTCGCGGTAAGCCACATACGGCGTATCGATCACGCCCAAACCCGCCGCGCGCGCGGCCACCACAATTGCGGAGCGCGCATACGCCAATTCCGGCTCCCCGGCGGTTCGCGTGATGCCGGTATCGGAGCTGAAATCCTCGGCGCCGAACGCCAGCGCTGCCAGCCGCGCCGATGCGCTCGCAATCTCATATGCGTGGAGAAGCGCCAGGGCCGATTCGATCATCGGAATCATCGCGCAGCGGGTATCGGTACTCGGGAGCGCCGACTCCATCCGCCCGATATCCTCCGCAGTGCGGCACTTGCTGAGCACGATTCCGTCCGGCACGGCCTCCCGAAGGATTTCGCAATCTTTCGCAAACTCGGGGGAAGCACACGCGTTAAACCTAACCAGGACGGCGCCCCGGTACGTGCCGCGATCCGCTTTCAAAAACTTCGTAACGATCTTCCGTGCGGCTTCTCTGTTGGGTGGCGCAACAGCGTCTTCCAGATCCACGATCAGGGCGTCGGCATCGGTCGCGAGCGCCTTCGCCTGCTTGGCCTCGCTGTCGGCGGGCACGAACATGAGGCTTCGCAGCAATTGTGTGTGATCGAGCACTGCTTTCCATCGTACCCCGAGCGCGCAGGGCGACCACGGAGAGGACTACGGGTGCTTACAACTGTTTTCGCGCTGGCCCGCCCGGGACGGCAACCCAATGACGTCCTGCACGGCCGTCAGCAGTTCCGCGGGTTTAAAGGGCTTCGGCAGGCAGACCGTGCCCGCCAGTTCGTCGCGGTACTTGGCGGCAAACCCGGTCATAAAGATGGCCGGAAGACGAGGCACAAGTTTGTGAGCGTGCGCTGCGAGTTCCAAACCGTTCATGCCCGGCATAACAACGTCGGTAAGAAGCAACGCCGGCGCGTGCTGGCGCAATACCTCCAGAGCCTGCTGGCTATCTGCAGCGGCCATCACCTCGTAG
>CAYMHP010000015.1:0-30300 GCA_964390225.1 uncultured Solibacteraceae bacterium | reverse complement strand
CGCGCTCCAGGACGCTGCTCACGAAATCCCGGATGCTCTGTTCGTCATCGACCACCAGCACCATCCCATACTCCGGCTGCGAATTGGCTCGCAAACGCGATTCCGAAGTGACTCCCGACACGCGAAGTTCTCGAAAACAGTGATGCCTCTCACGGCTTTGGCCGGCTTTGCAGGTGATGATAGCCGTGCCGGCGGCGCGCTTCGGTCAGGGTCATGCCGTCCTGAACGGCGCGGCGGATCTGCTCCTCAACCGAATCGATTTCCTCGGCAATCGTCAAGACCTCGTTCTCGTGTGGTTGCGGAATCACGAGCACGCCATCGGAATCGCCCCGCAGAATATCGCCGGCGAACACGCGAGCATCGCCAATATTTACAGGCCCGCCCATTGCTTCTACCTGGACGCGATCCTTCCCAGTGCGCATCGAGTAACTGCGGCTGAAGATGGGATAGCCGAGTTCCAGCGCGAGGTGGGTATCGCGGCAGGCGCCGTCGATGACCGTGCCGGCAATTCCCTTGTGGTGCGCCACCATGGTCAAGATATCGCCCCACACCGTGGCGTTTTCGCGGCCGCCGTTATCGAGCACCACCACGTTTCCCGGTCCGACCTCCTCGATATAGTCGCCGACGGTACCGGGTGGTTTTCCGGCGGGACCGTAGAGGATCGTGAAGGCCCGGCCTGTCATGCGGAAGCTATGGTCCAAGGGTTTGATCCCGAGGCACTGCCCGGCAATACCCAACCGGTCGAGCGCGTCGCTCAGAGCGGTGGTGTCCAGCCGCGATGCACGCCGTACGTTTTCGTCTGCGCCCGCCATGGTTACCTCTTCAACATTTGTTCGTAGTTGGCGCCCATCACCTGGCTGATCGGCGTTCCTGCCCGGATCGCCTGGGCCATTGCCTCTTCGCGCTGCATGATGGCTTCGGCGGTGTCGAGAACACTGGAAATCTCCGCCTGCGCAACGAAAACCACGGCGCTGGCGTCCGCGACCACGAAATCGCCCGGCGAAACACTCAGGTCGCCGACCGTGATGGGCTCGTTCGTAGCCACCTCGACCACGCGGCCGCGGGCCGTGCGGGCCGTATGCTCCCTGGCAAAGACCGGAAAATCGAGCCGCCGGCTGTCGTCGATATCGCGGGCGGGACCATCGATAATGACGCCCGCAACTCCGCGAACTTGCGCGCCGATTGACAAGTTTCCTCCCCACGCCGCCGCGTCCAGGCCGGTCCGTTGTTCGACGACAATTATGTCGCCCGGAGCTGCTGCTTCGATGGCGGCAGTGCAAAGGTGCCGCGAAGTCCTGGGGCGGTCTTCCGCGCGGTCGAGTTTGACCGTGAGAACCCGGCCCGAGATCCGCCGCTCCGTCGAGAACCGGTGAATGCCGCTGACAGCTCCAGGCAACCCGAGTTTATCGAGCGCATCGGAAACGGCACAGGAATCCAGCCGGCCGAGACGGGAAACGATTTCGTCCATGTCGCTGCGCTATTCCCAATACACGAACGCCATGGCGTTCCCGGTGCCGGCCTCGGAGCGGTAGCAGGGCACGTAATCCACCTGGTGATACCGGAGACCGGTCGCGTTCATCGCGGCGATGACCGGCAGCCAGTTCTTGATCTCCGCTGTGCCCACCTTGAAAACGTTCTCAGGAAGCTGCGCCAGCGACTCTTCGTCGCCAGTCTGCATCGCCGCCAGCACCATCTGGTCCACATCCTCGTCGATGACGAAGTGCGTGAGCCCGCCGGAAGCGATCAGCGCTACGCGCTTGTAGCCCTCAAAGCTTTTGATTGCCCGTGCCAGCGCGTGTCCCAGTTGCAGGCATCGCCGCAACTTCGGCTGGTTATGCGGGACGTGCACGTTAAGAATGATAGGGACGCTCGGCGGCGGGTTGTCCGCGAGAATCGAATGGTAGATGAAGCCGTAGGCGTGGGGAATGCCGGGGCGCGCGGCGCCCGTCGGCCGCGAGTTCGATTGCGCCAGATCGAAATCGTCGCCCAACGATTTCAGAATATGATCGGCCAGTTCGGGAGCGCCTGGGTACGAGGCGCCTTGCTCCGGAGCATTACCGACCTCGGCAATCTTTAAACCGGGCGCCGGTTCGTGCGGATCGCGATGGTTCACAATCTCTTTCCCGCGGTAAACGGTGATAGCGGGCGTCAGTTCGTCGTTGAAGAATTCCCGTTGATCGTTGCCGACGATGACCACGGCCTCCGGCGCCACATCCTTGAACTTGCACGCGAGCGCTTCCATCGCCTTTCGGCAGCGCGCAAACCGCTCGCGCCGCACATTCACGTCGACCTCGCCGGCGAACCCGGGGGCGCGCTCCCGTAACAACGATTCATAATCGTAGGCGCGCCCGCGGAACCAGTGCTGCTTGTTCTCGCGATCGGCCTTCGCCCGCAGATCCCATTGCTCGGGGGGCGTGGAGAGCAGGGGGCCATGCGATGTTCCGATACCTAAGACGATTTCCGCCATGATTCGCTCCGTAACGCCGGCGGAGTTGCCGCCGGTGAGTCGACCACTTCTGTGAGGCCTGCGTTGCTCGTCACCGTTCCGGCCGCCAACGCGAGAAACGCCGTTCCAGGCGCTCCGCCAGCGAGGTCAAGAGGATTCCGGCAAACGCGATGATGACGACACCCACAAACAGAGTGTCGGTGGCGAACATTTGTCCGCCGTAGGCGACCATAAACCCGACCCCCTGGCTTCCGCCGAACATTTCACCGACCACTACGCCGATCAGGCCGAGCGCGACGCCCTGCCGTACGCCGGTAAGAATGAACGGTACGGCGCCTGGAATGGCGACGGTCTTGAAAATCTGCCAGTCGGAGGCGCAGAACGAGCGCGCCGCACGCAACAGATCCGTGTCCATGTTGCGGACCCCGCCGATCGTGTTCACCAGGATCGGGAAAAATGCCGACATGAAGACGATGAAGACCTTCGACCACATCCCGATACCGAACCAGATGATGATCAGGGGAATCATTGCAATGCGCGGAGTGGCATAGAGCGCGTTCAAGAACGGATCGGCCAGCAGCCGCGCCAGCCGGTACCAGCCGACGATGACGCCGACTACAACTCCGGCCAGCAGCGCGAGCGAAAACCCGAGCAGAAAATTGAGCCCGCTGTAACGGATGTCCGCCAGCAGCGTCCCTTGCGTCGCGGTCTGGTAAAACTGCTTCGCGATCGCCGACGGCCCGCTAAAGAAGAGAGGCGAAATCCATCCCGCGGCCCAACAGGCCTGCCAGATTCCGATCACGATGAGCACGGCGGTGCCGCCGACAATTAGCGCCTCGTGCTCCTTGTAGAAGCTCTTGCGCGGCCGGCGCACGGGCTGCCGTTCCACGCGCGCCGGGCTCAACGTTTCCGTTTTCGTGCTCATGGCCATCTTCACTCAGGTCCTGCTAGTTGGGCGCAAGCACCATGCCGAGCCGCTCCGACTCCTCCTCAATCAATTGCCAGATCGCATCTTCGAGCTGTAAGAACCGGGGTTCTCGTTTCAGGCTGAGGGTCCGCGGACGCTCGAAGGGCACTTCGAATACTCCCTTGACGCGACCCGGCCGCGCGCTCATCACCGTGACGCGATCGGCCAGATAGACCGCCTCGTTGATCTGGTGCGTGATGAACAGAACCGTCTTGCGCGCCTTGGCCCAGATTTTCAGAAGTTCCGATTGCATGAACTCGCGCGTCTGCGCGTCGAGCGCGGCAAACGGCTCGTCCATCAAAAGCACCGTCGGGTCCGCCGCCAGCGCGCGCGCCAGGTTGACGCGCTGCTGCATGCCGCCCGAAAGCTCATTGGGGTAATGCCGCTCAAACCCGCTCAGCCCCACAAGCTTGATGAAGTACTCGGTGCGCTCGCGCATGGTCGCCTCGTCGAAGCGCTTCTGCATCTCCATTCCGTAGCGTACGTTGCCGGCGATGCTTCGCCACGGCAGAAGGCTGGAGTGTTGAAAGACCACGGCGCGATCGATTCCTGGGCCGTCCACACGTTTCCCATCGATGCGCACGGCACCCTCGTCATAGGGGAGCAGCCCGGCCGCGATATTCAGCAGCGACGTCTTGCCGCAACCGCTCGGGCCGACAATCGCCATGAACTCGCCGTCTCCCACCGAAACGGAGACATCGTCGAGCGCCAGGACTTCCCGCTCGTCCCGCTCGAGCCAGTATCGCTTCGTGAGATGGTCGATCTCCAGTTTGACCATGGACCTGTATTTAACGGAACGCCATCTTCGACTTGCGTTCCTCTTCGGCCTTGATCTCCGGTCCGAACAGCTTCTCGAAGTAGCCTTCCTTCACCAGGCGATCCACTACGCTGTTGTCGATCACGGCGTGGAAGTCGAAATCGCGGATCTGGGTGGCCGATTGCGAGTCCGCCTGATTCACGATCGATTTGACGGCTCCCGCCAACACGTAGGGAATTTTTTCCAATGCCGCGCTTTTCGCCTGTAGATCGTAGATGCGGTCCACGTCGGCGGGGTCCTGCTTATCATAGGCGAGGTAGGCCTTGATGGCCATTGGCTTATCATCGTAGTACCGCTTGATGGCTTCGGCATGCGCCTTAATCAACGATTCGGCGAGCCTGGGATTCGCAGCCACCGTGCTCTTCTTGAAGAGGTAGACCGTGGAAGCGAAGACGTCGTTATAGTCGGCCAGATTTGCCACGCTCTTATAGCCGGCCTGCTCGACCCGGAAGTACTGAGGAGCGGTGAGCAGGGTAGCGTCGGCGCGGCCGGTGGTCAGAGCGGCGGCGCGGCCCGAAGCATCCGTCCCGATCGGAATCCACTGCACGTCGCGCGAGTTCAAACCGAACTTCGCCAGCAGGGCGATCGCGTAGTTGTACGGCGCGTCGCCGATCTGGCTTACGGCGAAGCGTTTCCCCTTCAGTTCCTTGCCGCTGTGAATGTCCTTACCCACCATCAGCGCGAACAGGCCCTTGTTGAGTGAGCTGCCCATCATCACCAGCGAACCGTCTCGCGAAGCCGCCTGCAGCGCCTGCTCCATGGAGTAGTTGGTCATGGCCGCTTCGCCGCTGACAATCATGGCAATGCCGGCGGGGTGCGGCCCAAACACCAGGTTCACGTCATATCCGTACTTCTGGTAATAGCCGGCCTCCTTAGCGATATACATGGGCCAGGAGGCGCCGCTACGGGTCGGAAAGTTGATCGTGATTTTCTGAAGCTGTTGCGCCGATAGCGCCTGGGCCAGCAAAACGGCGGGGATCAGCGCCAGGCCGCACCGCAATTTCACGAGGTGGCCCCTTTCGACTCTCTGGCCGTCTCGATTTTGAAAAGCTGCCTGGCGTTGTCCTCGAAGATCATTTTCTTTTCGGCGGCGCTCAACCAGTCGAACGCCTCGATCAGATGTCGCGTCTCGTCGAGCCATTTCCCGGTCTTCGGGTCCATGACGGTTCCAACTCCGGGCCGTTCCGTGCCGAACAGGCACCGGTCGGCTCCCACGGTCTTAATAAGCAGCGCCAGCGAATCGGATGAGTACAGCACAGTGTCGTAATAAATATTCCGTAAACGCTCGGAGAATCGCGGACCACCGCGGCGCAGCGAACCGGCCTCCCAGCGCGCCCACTGATACGGAACGGCGCCGCCGCCGTGCGACACCATTATCTTCAAGTTCGGAAAATCGTTGAACACGTTCGAAGTCAACAGCGAGACTACGGAGATCGTTTCCTCGTTGATGAAGTGCGTTGAATAGGTGAGGCGCTCGGAGCGGCAGCCCGTCGAGTGAATATGGCCCGGAATATCCAGTTCCACCATCTTTTCGTAGAGCGGATACCAGTAGCGTTCACCCAGGGCCGGCGTTTCCACGCCACTGCACTCGCCCGGGTCCGGGTTCAGGAGTAACCCCACAAAGCCATCCTGCTTGACGCATTTCTCCAGATATGGAAGGACCGATTTCACATCCACACCGGGCGTGAGCGGCAAGCCGCAGACGCCGCGGAACACGTTCGGGAACAATTTCACCTGGCGGGCGATGATGTTGTTGGTCTCTTCGGTGAACCAGGTAACCAGCTTCGGATTCTCGCTGGTCATCATCTGGTAGGGGCGCGGCGAGATAATCTGCATGTCGGTGCCCGCTTGTTTGAGTTGCTGCAGGTGCGATGCACCGCCGAACACCGGCTTGTTCAGCGCAGCGGTGATATCTTCGTCGCTAGCTCCAACGCTTCCGCGGCCGTGACCGCCCCGATGCGCGAGCAAACCCGCCTTGTAGACGTAAAGGCTTTCCGGCGCCGTGACGTGCGCGTGTGAATCAATGACCATATTTCCTCCCGTGCTCAATAATGCAATCGACCCCAAGACGCGTCACGCACCGCTGCTCACCCTGTCACGCGCGCGTTGAAAGACCTCACAAAGCCGAATGGGCGAATTGTATCCCAACCCTTCGCACCGGTCAACGAGAGCGGGGCGGGAAGACGCACCGCAACCTAAGTATTATACGCGGGCCTTGCCAGGAACGATGGCGCGGTGCAGACTGGACTGGTGGAACAGTCGCAGACGGCAATAACCAAGATTGGCGTGATTCATCCGGGTGAGATGGGTGTCGCGGTGGCCGCCACGGCGCGCAACAGCGGACTCGAAGTCTGCTGGGCATCCGAAGGAAGAAGCCCGGCCACGCGGCGGCGCGCCGCCGATGCCGGTCTGGCGGACGCCGGGTCGATCCCGAACTTATGTGAGACCTGTCCCGCGATTGTCAGCGTGTGTCCTCCGGAGTCCGCCGAAGCGGTGGCCGAGGAGGTACTGCGTCAGGGCTTCCGCGGTCTGTTCATCGATGCGAACGCGATTTCACCCGAACGCGCCCGCCGCATTGCGCACAATATGTCCGAAGACGGCGCCGATTTCGTGGACGCCTCCATCATCGGTCTGCCGGCCACCACCCGTAGCCAGACCTGGCTTTATTTCTCGGGCAAGCGCGCCAACGCGGCGGCCGCGTGTTTTTCGGGAGGGCCGCTCGAAACCGAAATCCTCGGCCAAGATCCAGGCGAGGCTTCCGCGCTGAAGATGTGCTTTGCCGCGCACACGAAGGGCATCGCTGGCTTGCGGGCGGCGGTCCTGGGTGCGGCGGAAACGCTGGGTGTGCGTGAAGCCTTAGAGCGGCAGTGGAGCCGGTCCGGAGACCTGGGGCGCGTGGTTGCGTCCGTTCAACATGTCTCGCCGAAGGCTTGGCGCTTTGTCGCGGAAATGCATGAAATCGCCTCGACGTTTGAAGCGGCGGGCATGCCCCCGGGATTCCATTTGGCGGCGGCCGAGGTTTTTGCGAGGCTGGCCGAGTTCAAAGGGGCCTCCGACATCCAGTTGGCCGACGTTCTCTCGAGACTCACCAGAGAAACGTCTCGAGTCTGACTTGCGGGGACGCGAAGGCGCCGTCAATCGGCGTTGAACAGGAAGAAACTCATCGAGAGCACCGCAATCATCAGGATTGCTGCCAGCAGTGCTCCGGCAGTCAAAAACGCCGTCTCAATCATGTTCCGAATCACGTCTCCGGGATGAATCGTCCTGTGCCGAAGTGCTAAAGACATGGGCTCGACCTCCTGGATGAGGGCAACCAGCTCCTCCCACCTATATTCTATGCTATTTCAGACATTCGAATCTTCAATTCGAACTGGCCCGCTACTCCTCCTCGGAGCCGCCGAACGCTCCCGCCAGGTCCTGCTGCTTGATTTTTTCGACGTTGAACTTGGCCGCCCGCCCAAGCATCGTCTCCAGAACCTTTTCAGCCGGAGGAAAGTCGCCTTTCATCCAACGCAGCGGGTTAATCCGCGCGACCACGAAGGTGCGCAGATACGGGCTCTGCAAACCTTTTTCTTTAAGTTTCGAAACCACTTCGGCCACGCGATCTTCCAATTGCAAAAGCTGCGTGGCGCGCTTCTGATGGACCTTCAGGGCGGCGCGTATGGGCTCGTCGGAGAAATGTTCCACGCGCCGTAGCACGGGGTGGTACGCGCCGCCCGCAAACATCCGGCGCTGATCGTAGGCAATTCCGAGCGTGGCGAGCGATGCGTCCTCCAGATAAAAGGCGAAGTCCTCTTCAGGCTGGCCGCCCTGTTCTTCGACCAGACCGCGATAGATGCGGATTACCTCCAGCGCGCGCTCCTTCAGGTTGTGCGCTTTTTCCGTGTTCAGTGCGAGAATTTGGCGCGCCACCTCGCGGTCCGGGATGACGAGCGCCGAAATGGACCGCGCCCCGAGCCTCCGCATCGCCTCCAGGCGATGGTACCCGTTGGGCGTCCAGAAGCCGCCGTCCGGAGCGGGCACAGCGATGACCGGATCGAGAAAACGGCCGATCTTCTCGATTACCTCGGCCAAGCGTTTATGATGCGCATCGGAAAGATCGCGCTGGAAGGGAGTCGGTTGGATTCGGTCGATCGGCAACACGGAGAGAAGGAGCGCATGCCCGGCAAGCGGATCGCGGTACGCCGCGATTACGCAGCCGCCTTCCTCCTCCACGCGGCGCTCGACCGGCGATAGTTCCTCGGTGATGCCGATTGAGCAATCCCGCGGTTCCAGGCCCGCAGACTTGGAGGCGCGCTTACGCCGCGGCGCGCGTCTCTTGGCCGGTTTCGGCTTCGGGTTCGCAGCCATCGATGTCTTATTCTCGCGTAATTGCAGACCCGAGAAGCCGAACGCTAGCAAGTCGTGCATTCGAGAATCCAGGGTCGGTGAACCGACCCGCCGCCGAAGCCAGACGTGCGCGAGGCAAGCAAGGCCTGACCGGCTCCCGCCAGCGAACTTACCGCAATGGATGGGAACGAGCAGTTTCCGCGAACAGCTCGTTGACGCTGTGGACCTTCTCCCGGCAGTGCAGCAGCCCTTCCGCCGATTGCTGGAGCGCTCGCTGAGTCTCCAGGATCGATGTCCGGAGAGCCCCGACAGCGTTCCCGAAATCCCGCAGAGAGCGGTGATACGACTCCCGCCGGACTGTGGCCACCATCACGGGTTCGCCGGCGAGGGGCTGCGGCGTTTCGGGTTCCTCAACAGCGTCTGGCTGGCTCGGCGTTCCCAAACGCCGGGCGTACGCTTCGGCAAGGCCGGTCTGCAGAGCCCTGCGGAGGGCAGCGGTTCTCCGCGCGCGACTGTAAATGACTCCGACAGCCGCAACCGCCAGCAGTACGCCCACGATCAGCAGGACCACAACGGGATGGGACCAGACGGCCTCCATACCTGTACTCTCGCCGAAATCCGGAAACGGGGCCAGTCCAGCCCGTACCGGCCCTGTACGGTGCTAAAACTCCGGAGACCTACCCGAAGTTATGGTCCCCGCGTCGTGGCTGTGCGACCGTGCCCAGAGGAACGGAAGGTGCATTTGTTCGTGATTGCCTGATTATCGTCCGCTGCATGGAGTACGGCTGTGGCATCCCCCGAAGTTTTTACAACTTTCTTACATCATCCGGACGATTCGGCCCGAGACGGTCCCGTAAAATTCATCTTGAGCGGGGATTTTCCCGAGGGCTTCAGACAACGAACCGGAGCGTATGCGAGCCAAGAAGGTCGTCTTCTTCTTCCCTGCCTTTTCCAGCCAGGAGGCCACTGCGCCGCTCGGCATTCTCGCGGTCTCGACTCCGCTACTGCGCGCGGGCTACGAGGTCCGCATTATCGATTCCACAATTACACCGAACTTTCAGGCGCGGGTTCTCGAAGAACTGGATGATGCGCTCTGTCTCGCGGTGTCGCTGGTGACGGGGCCGATGATCCGGGAAACGGTTCAGATCGCCAGGGCGGCCAAAAAGCGCTACCCGGGTAAACCAGTTGTATTGGGTGGCTGGCATCCCTCCTTGCTTCCCGACCAAACGCTCGCGGCCGAGTATGTCGACGCGGTCGTAAAGGGCCAGGGCGAAGACGCATTCCTCGAGGTGGTGCGGCGCCTTGAAGCGGGCGAATCGTTGAAGGGGATTGCGGGCGTCGGCTACAAGGAAGGCGGCAAGCTCGTGTTCAACGCGCCGCGTCCCTTGAAGCCCATTCGCGAATTGCCGCCGAAGGCTTATCATCTCGCCGATTTCGATGCTTACCAGCGCGTCTGCGGGCGCCGCTGGGCCATGTATACCTCCAGCCTGGCGTGCCCCTTTGATTGCGCCTACTGCACCAACGACGGTGTCTATGGGCGCAAATGGAATGCGCTCGACGCCGAACAGGTGGTGGACGAGACCACGGACCTGGTCACTCGCTACGGGTTGTCGCTTCTGTGGATCGTCGACGATAATTTCCTGGTTGACCGCGATCGCGCTGTGCGAATTGCCGAAGGCCTGGTGCGAAGCGGCGTGAAGTTCGACTGGAGTATTCAGGGTTCCACCAACCTGGTAACTCGCTTGAGCGTCGAGGAGCTAAAACTGCTGCGGCGCGCCGGGCTCTCCCAGGTTTCGCAGGGCGCCGACTCCGGTTCCCCCAAAGTGCTGCACCTGATGAACAAGGATTTCCAGAAGCTGGACACCATCTACGAGGCCGCTGAAAAACTGTCGCAGGCCGGCATTCGCCCCTCCTTCAACATGATCTTCGGCTTCCCGGGCGAGGGCGATGCAGAACGGAGGGAATCCATCCGGCTGATCATGAATATCTGCCGCAGGTACCCGGGCGCCGAATTCTGGACCAATATTTTCACGCCTTACCCAGGCGCTCCCATCATGCAGCGCGCATTCGAACTGGGCATTCAGGTGCCCGACACGCTCGAAGGCTGGGCCGACTTCTTTCCCCGGTTTACCACGCTGCCCTGGCTGAAAGAGGCGAAACACCGCCGCGTGCAGACGATGCGCGACTATTTGCGAATCGCGTTCAACCGCGTTCCCATCGGCAGCCACCGCAAGCACCCGGTGAATCGGCTGGTCCATGAAGCCATTAGCATCCCCGCGCGCTGGCGTCTCGATCACAACTTTTACGCCGCTCCTTTCGAACTCTGGCTCAAGAACGCAGCCAACCGCTGGTTTCCTCCGGTCAAAGCGAAAGTAGATGCGCACCAGCTTTCAGCCGAGGCGGTCACATGCTGAGCGGCGCCCGTGGCCCCAAGGTAGTTCTCTTCCTGCCGCCGTACGAAGGCAAAGTCTTCGGACCGCCGCTCGGCCTTCTGAGCCTCGCCTCCTCGCTCCGCGAGGCCGGTTTCGAACCGTGCATTGTCGATGGGGCTCTGCATCCGGAGTATCTGTCCACCATCGCCGGAGAGCTTGACGGCTGCCTGGCGTTTGGTGTCTCGCTGCTCACGGGTCCCATGATTCGCGACGCCATCGCAGCGAGCACCCTGGTTCGCCGGCTGCGGCCGGAACTGCCGATCATCTATGGCGGCTGGCACCCCAGTCTATTGCCCGCGCAGACGCTGCGCGAAGAGTTCGTCGATGTCGTGGTGATGCACCAGGGCGAAAAGACACTGGTCGAAGTGCTGCAGCGGCTCGCGGCGGGGCGAGGTTTGGAAATGGTCGCGGGTTGCTGGTTCAAGCAGGACGGCCGGCTGTGCGCGAATACCGAACGACCGCCCTCGGCGCTCTCGTCGCTAGCGGCTCCGGCGTACGACCTGGCCGACTTCGACGCTTATGCGCGGGTCAGTGGATCGCGAAAGCTGCCCTATGCCACCAGCATCGGTTGTCCCTACGCGTGCAACTACTGCACGGACATGGTCTTCTACAATCGGCGGTTCAATCCGCTGGAGGTGGATGCCGTTGTCAAAGATGTCACGGGTTTGGTCCAGCGGCACTCTCTTGATGAAGTCGCGCTGGTCGATTCCAATTTCCTGGTGGATGTACATCGCGCGGTGGCGATCGCGCGTGGATTTCTCGAGAGCCACGTTCGATTTCGGTGGACCTTTCAGGCATCCACCGATCTCCTCTGCCGCATGTCAGACGAAGACGTGGAACTGTTGGCGGCTAGCGGGGTCAGCCACATCGGATTCGGAACCGAATCGGCCTCGCCGGAAGTGCTGAAGCGCATGAATAAAGGGCATCAGCATATCCCGGATATGTTCGAAGCGGCGCGGAAGTGCCACCGGGCTGGAATCCGCACCACCTTCAACCTGATTTTCGGCTATCCCGGCGAGGAGGAGACGCATCGGGCTGAAACCTTGCGCGTCATGGCGAAGATCGCGGAGAGATACGATAACGTGACGTTTTCGCCCAATCTCTTCACTCCCTATCCTGGAATCCCCATCTGGCCCGAGCTGCGCGACCTGGGTTTACGAGAACCGCAGTCGCTCGCGGAGTGGACCGGATGCGGGCTGGGCCGCGCCGAACTGCCTTGGCTTGGACAGGACGCGGCAAGGACGCTCGAGCGGAGTATGTCCTATTTCCTGCTCGACAACCAGATGAACAAGACCAGGAAAAAATCCCAGTCGGCAGCGTGGCGCTGGGCCCTGGCTCTGCTCAGAAAGCCGCTACATTGGCGCCTGCGTCACCATTTCTTCCGGTGG
This sequence comes from uncultured Solibacteraceae bacterium, assembly GCA_964390225.1. Taxonomy (GTDB): domain Bacteria; phylum Acidobacteriota; class Terriglobia; order Bryobacterales; family Bryobacteraceae; genus PSRJ01. Next base: position 17,921 of record CAYMHP010000015.1, on the reverse strand, counting down.
CCCTTGGAACTTTGGATCTGTGTGGCGCGGCAGTGGATTGTAGTCCGCCGTTCGCTGCTGACCGGCGAAGCGCTCAAAGGCGGCCTGATCGAGACCCGTTCAATCGAATGAAACCCATGGCCGACGTGCTGCTGGCGCATAGTAATCACCTCTTTCAGGACCGCAAACAAGTGGAGAAGATGCAGCCTTACCCACCGCTGCAAACGTTGTTCGCCGCGTCCCTTCTCCGCCAAGCCGGTATCGGCACGGCTCTCTGCGATGTGACGCTCGCCGCGCCCGAAGAGGCTTTCCTGCGTGCGCTGGGCGCCTCTTCGCCGCGTCTGATCGTTCTCTGTGAAGACGATTTCAACTTTCTCTCAAAGATGTGCCTGCGCCGTAACCGCGAGCTGGCGTTTTGGATGGCCGCGGCGGCGCGCGAACGCGGCATAAGCGTGGCTGTCCACGGCTCCGATTCCACCGATCACGTTGCGGCCTATCTCGACGCCGGTTTCGACTACGTCCTAGTCGGCGAAGTGGAATCGACGCTCCTGGAGTTGGCCCAGCAAAAGCCCATCGGTGAAATCGCGGGCGTCGCCTTCCGCGGAAGAAACGGTGCTCCGCAGTATACGCCTCCGCGAAAACTCCGAAGCGACCTCGATGCTCTGCCGTTCCCCGCGCGCGACCTGGTCGACATGGATCGGTATCGCCAGGCCTGGCGATCGGCTCATGGATATTTTTCGTTGAACATCGTCTCCAGCCGGGGCTGTCCGCATCGGTGCAACTGGTGCTCCAAGCCCATCTGGGGCGACAACTACCACGCCCGTTCACCCCGCCTCGTTGCGGAAGAGATGCGCCTCGTGAAGCGCGAGTATCGCCCTGACCATATCTGGTTCGCCGACGACATCTTCGCGCTCTCGGGGAGATGGTCGCTCGAATTTGCCGCCGCCGTGGAATCGCTGGATGCCGCGATCCCTTTCAAAATGCAATCGCGCTGCGATCTGATGACCCGGTCTACCGTCGGTGCGCTTAGGCAAGCCGGCTGCCAGGAGGTCTGGATGGGCGCCGAATCGGGCTCGCAGCGGATTCTCAATGCAATGGAAAAAGCTCTCCGGGTGGAGGACGTCTATCGGGCTCGCGAGAATCTGCGGCGTCACGGCATTCGCGCGTGCTTCTTTCTTCAGTTCGGCTATCCTGGCGAAACCTGGGAAGACATCCACGCCACCATTCGCATGGTCCGGGAAACCGAACCGGATGACATCGGAATCTCGGTTTCATATCCTCTCCCCGGAACGAAGTTTCATCGCCTGGTAGCGTCTCAATTGGGGCCGCAGGCGAACTGGTCCGAAAGCGGCGACCTCGCCATGATGTTCCGGGGCACGTACTCCACGGAATTCTACCGCGCGCTCGCGGATGCGCTGCATCTCGAAGTGCGCAAATCCGGCAATGCCGAGTTGCTGCGGACGGCGTGGCAGCGCGTTCACGAACTCGAAGGCACTCCCCAGGCCGTGGGGGCTGCGTCATGAGGCTTCTGCTCACGCATGGCTATTTCCTCGACGAGGACGCCAAAGAGCGGGAGATCATGAAGCCATATCCGCCGCTGGGGATTCTGTACCTCTCGTCACACCTGCGGCGCTGCGGCATCGAGCCGGAGATCTACGATGCGACATTCGGATCGAAGGCCGAGCTGTTCCGCATTCTCGATAGCGGCCCTCCTGGCGCAATCGGCATCTACGGCACGTTAATGACACGCCCCGGCGTGTTGGCCATCGTGGCCCGCGCGCGTGCGACGGGCTGGCATGTGATTCTGGGCGGCCCCGAACCGGCGACGTACGCGGCGGAATACCTTGCCGCCGGCGCCCACGTCGTGGTCGGCGGCGAGGGGGAGCTCGCGGTCGAGCAACTGATCCGCACCGGGATGAACCCGGCGGCGTGGCCGGAAATTCCCGGCCTGATCTACCGCAATCCCGACGGATCGCTTTCGAGGACCCCGGCCGCTCCGCTGATAAAAGATCTCGACGCGCAGCCTTGGCCGGACCGGGAACGGATCGACGTCGGCAAATACCTCGCGGCCTGGCGCGCACGCCATGGGCAAGGCTCGGTATCGTTGATTACGGCTCGCGGGTGTCCCTACAGCTGCAACTGGTGCAGCCACTCCGTCTACGGGAAAACGCACCGGCGCCGTTCGCCCCCCAAAGTGGTCGACGAAGTCGAGTGGGTTCTCGATCGATACCATCCGGAGATGCTGTGGCTCGCGGACGACGTTTTCACCATCCACCACGGCTGGCTCTTCGAGTATGCGGCGGAGATGCGGAGGCGCAGCCTCCGGATTCCATTTGAGTGCATCACCAGGGCCGATCGTGTCAACGAGCGGGTGGCTGAAACCCTGGCCGAGTTGGGATGTTTCCGCGTCTGGATCGGCTCGGAAAGCGGCTCGCAGCGCATTCTCGACGCCATGGAACGCGGCGTCACCGTGGCGCAAGTGCGCAATGCCGTGCAGCTCTGCAAGAGCAACGGCATCCAGACGGGGATGTTTCTGATGTGGGGCTACGAAGGCGAAGAGATCGACGATGTGGAGGCAACGGTTGATCACGTTAACCAGTGCCGCCCGGACGTCTTCTTCACCACTGTCTCCTACCCGATCAAAGGTACGCCCTACTTTGAGCGCGTCTCTTCCAAGCTGGTGCCAATTGGCGGATTCGCCGAAACCACGGACCGCGACTTTCGAATTCGCGGGCGGCACTCTCGCGAGTTCTACCGCAATGCCGACGAGTTGTTGCGAAGTACGCTGGCGGCCGAACCCGATACGGCCCGAATCCAGCAGGCCCGCGAATCCCTGCGCGCCAGCCGGCACGAAGTCGAGGTCTAGTGCCATGGTGGGGATCGCATTCGACTACTTGGCGGCGCGTTATGATGCCCTCTGGTCCGATACGGCGATCGGCCGCCAACAGAGAGAGGCCGTTTGGCGCCGGATTGATCCACTCTTTGAACCCGGCCACCAGATTCTGGATCTCGGCTGCGGAACGGGTTCGGATGCCGCACATCTGATGGCACGCGGCATTCGAGTTCGTGCAATCGATGCCTCGGAGGAAATGGCTCGGATCGCCCGCGCGCAGGGCGTCAACGCCTACCAGATGCCGATTGAGTCTATTGTGGAGTTGCCGTACCGTTTTGATGGCGCGATCTCGAATTTCGGGCCGTTCAATTGCGTTTCCGAACTGCAACCGGTTGCGCAGGCCCTCGGCCGGCTGATCCGCTCCGGCGGATACCTGGTCCTTTGCCTCATGGGCCCCGTGTGCGCGTGGGAAATCGCGCACTACCTTCGGCGACTGGAACCGGGAAAAGCATTCCGCCGGTGGAAACGGTCCGGGACAATGACTTCGCTCGGGGTTCGCGTCACATACCCGTCGCGCCGCCGGCTGATGCGCTTATTTCGGCCGGACTTCGAGCTCGTCGATTGGGCAGGCATCGGTCTGTTCGTGCCTCCGTCTTACATCAATCGGCTCTCCGATGCGGCCATTCTCAAATTCGCCGCGCTGGACCGGCGGGTGGCGCATCTGCCCGGCCTGCGCGCGCTCTCTGATCACCGCCTGTTCGTCTTCCAACGCCTATGACCACGGAAACACGCGCGCGGTTTCTGGAAGAGTACCGGCAGATCCGGTATTCCGAAGGAAGGGGTTCTCACGACCCGGCCTACTACCGCGCGCTGCCCTATGCCGATCTCACTGGGCGAAACTCGGGGATGTGGGCCATGCGCGCGAAGACCTATCGCTATTTTGAAAACAGAATACTTAAACCGCTCGAGCGGGTTTCTGGCCAGTCTCTGAAGATTCTCGATCTCGGCGCTGGAAATTGCTGGATGTCCCACCAGCTCTCACTCCGGCAGCACCATCCGTATGCCGTGGACATCTTCCTGGACCCGCTCGATGGGCTCGGCGCCGCGCGGCATTATCCACATCCGTTTCCGGTGATAGCGGCGGAATTCGATCGTCTTCCGTTCGCACCATCGAGCTTCGACCTGGCCGTGTTTAACTCGGCCGTCCACTACTCCACCGATTACGAGGTGAGCCTTCGCGAGGTGGCGCGATGCTTGCGGCCACAAGGGCAGGTCGTCATCCTCGATTCGCCGATTTATCGCAAGCGAGAGCACGGCGAGCAGATGGTCGCCGAGAGGCATCAAGAATTCGAGAAACGCTACGGCTTTCGTTCGGATGCGATCGCCAGCATCGAGTTCCTCGATGAGCCGGCCCTCGATGCACTATCGCGCTCTTTAAAGCTGCGGTGGACGGTATACCGCCCCTGGTACGGCTGGCGTTGGCATTCGCGCGGATTGCGAGCCCGTTTGCACGGGAGCCGCCCGCCATCGCGATTCTGGATTCTCGCCGGGCGGTTCGAGCGATGATCATCCTGCTGCATCCCCGATCGACGAAGCCGAAGAACCGGCGCTTTCCCCTGGCGGCGCTTTCCCTTGCAGCAGTGCTCGAAGGCAAGCACGAGTACGCCATTGTGGACGGCAACGCGGATCCCGAGCCCGGCGCCACGCTCGACCGGATCATGCGCGACACGCCAGCCCGGCTCCTCGCCGTTTCGGTGATGCCGGGGCCTCAGATGGTGGCGGCCATCCCGCTCTGCCGTGAATTCCGCGCCAAGTATCCCGGCGTGCCTATCGTTTGGGGCGGATACTTCCCTTCCCTGTACACCGATGCGGCGCTCAATGCGCCATACGTCGACCTCGTCGTGCGCGGCCAAGGCGAGGAGACGTTTCTCGAATTGATCGCCGCTCTTCCCGAGCTTGACAGGCTGCGCTCGATTCGCGGCCTCTCTTTCAAAGACGCATTCGGGCTTCACGTACACAACCCCGACCGGCCGCTTTGCTCGCCCAACGATTTCCCGTGGCTGCCGTACCATCGCCTGCCGCACGCGGATAAATACATCGCGGCCACTTTTCTCGGACGCCGGACGGCCGTCCACCAGGCCAGCATCGGGTGCCCCTTCCGATGCAACTTTTGCGGCGTAGTCCCGGTGTATCAAGGCCGCCAGAGGACCGAGTTGCCGGAGCGCACAGCCGCCGTCCTCCGATACCTGAAAAAAACCTTCGGCATCGATGCGGTTCAGTTCTATGACAACAATTTCTTTCTCAATGAATCGCATACGGCCGATCTGGCCGAGCGTTTGATCCCGCTCGGATTGCGCTGGTGGTCCGAGGGCCGCGTCGATACGGTGCTACGTTATTCCGACGAAACCTTCCGGATGCTGCGGCGTGCCGGAGCAGCCATGATTTTTTTTGGCGCGGAATCGGGCTCCGATTGGGCGCTGGAACAGATGAACAAGAACATCACGACCGGGCAGACGCTGGAACTCGCCGCCAAGATCCGGCGGTTCGGGATCGTCCCCGAATTTTCCTTCGTGGTGGGGAACCCGCATGCTCCCGACCGGGACACCCGCGATACGATTCGCTTCATCCGCCGTATCAAAAAGGTAAACCCCGCAGCCGAGATCATCGTCCAGCACTACATTCCCACGCCGCATCCCGACGGAATGTACGGCGAGATCGACCACAAAGTCCAATTCCCCGCCAGCCCCGAGGAGTGGGCCACCGAGCGCTGGTATAACTTCACGATTCGCCAGGACCCGCACCTCGCGTGGTTGCCGAGAGAGATCAAACGTCATATTGATGATTTCGAACTGGTAGTGAACTCGCGGTGGCCGACCGTTCAGGATATCCATCTGCGCGCGTGGAGCCGCGCGCTGCTCAAAAGCCTCAGCAGTTGGCGCTACGCACTCGGATTTTATGATTGGCCGCTGGAACTGCGGCTGGCGCATCGGCTGGTTTCGCTCCGCAAGCCCCGGCTGGAGAGCCTCTGATGCTCGTTTCCGCGGCCGAAGGATACCGGCTATGGGCGGCCTCGTACGACCGCTTTCCCAATCCACTGCTCGCCCTCGAACGGCGCGTCCTTTGGGGAATCCTGGGATCCCTGACGGGGAAGCGGGTCGTCGACGTCGGATGCGGCACGGGGCGTTGGACACAGGAGTTGCTCCGGCAGGGTGCGGACGTCATCGGCGCGGATCTTTCTCCCGAAATGCTTTGCGAGGCGGCGCGAAAACCCCGCCTGCGAGGCCGTCTCCTCCGCGCCAGCGCGATGGCTCTGCCGATTGCCTCCAAGACCGCAGACCTGACGATTTGCTCATTTGTGATCAGCTACCTGGCGAACGCGGTGCCTGCCTTCGTGGAGATGAGGAGAATCGCGAAGCCCGGCGGAGCGATCGTCGTCAGCGATCTGCATCCCGTGGCGGTCGCAGCCGGTTGGACGCGCTCGTTTCACCACGAATCTGTAGCCTATGAGGTCGAACACCATTCCCGTTCGATCGACGAATTGCGCCGGCTGGCCGCGGATGCGGGTCTCCATTTTGATTTTCAAATTGCCGCTCACTTCGAGGAAGAGGAACGGGCCATTTTCCGCGCGGCCGGAAAAGAGGCCACGTTTGAAAAGATCGCAAAAATCCCCGCAGTTTGTGTTACCGGTTGGAGACGGCCATGACGCTCACCGGCGCCCGCGTGGCGCTCGGCGCGACCGAAGCCGAGCGGCGCGATCTCTCGATTCAGGGCGGCCGCGTCTCGTTCGAAACTGCGACACCCCTCCTCCCGAAGGTGGATCTGACCGGATTCCTCGTGCTCCCAGGTCTCATCAACGCGCACGATCATCTCGAGTTCAGTCTCTTCCCGCGGCTGGGTTCAGGGCCGTATCCGAATGCAAGCGAATGGGCAAGAGATATTTACCGTCCGGACGAAGGCCCCATTCGCGAGCACCTGCAGGTTCCTAAGCCGGTTCGCTTCCTCTGGGGCGCGATCAAAAACCTGATCAGCGGGGTAACCACAGTCTGCCACCACAACGCATACAAAGACGCGGTCTTCGAGAACGGATTCCCGGTGCGTGTGATGAAGAATTTTGGATGGGCTCATTCGCTCGAGTTCTCCGGTGACGTGGTCGAGAGCCATCGCGCCACGCCCGACGGCGCGCCGTTCCTGATTCACGCCTGTGAGGGCACGGACCGTTCCGCACAAGAGGAGGTCTTCCGCCTGGACGAGGCCGGCGTGCTCGACAAATCCACAATCCTGGTTCACGGCGTCGGCCTCGATGCCGACGGGATTCAGTTGATGGAGCGCCGCGGCGCAGCCCTGATCTGGTGTCCTTCGTCGAACTGTTTCACCCTCGGCCAAACACTCTCGACGGCGGTTCTCCGCTCTCGGATTCCGATAGCGCTCGGCACCGACTCGCCATTGACGGCGGCCGGAGACCTCGTCGATGAGTTGGCTTGCGCGCGCCAGCGCATCGACCTCTGCCGTCTGTACGATATGGTCACGCGAATTCCCGCGAGGATTCTCGGCTTGAGCGACGGTGAGGGATCGATTCGGGAGGGCGGCCTGGGCGACTTGGTGGTCGTTCGCGATCGGGGACAATCTCCGGCCGAAGCGATCCTCGACCTCCGGCCGGAACTCGTGCTCGTGGGCGGGCGCGTGAACCTGGTCTCAGTAGAATTCGCGGAACGGATTGGGCTCCAAACCGAGGTTCACCGCATTGAAATCGAGGGCCGCGGGCGGTGGTTCATCGGTTGCGACACCCGGCGTCTAGCCGCGGTTGCGAAAGCGGCTGTGGGTAACGATTTGCGGCTCGGCGGGAGGGCAGTCAGCGCGTGAGTCCCGCAATCCAGTCGCTGCCCATCGTCATTCTGCACCCGCATAGCCGATGCAACTGCCGGTGCCTGATGTGCGATATCTGGAAGGATCCAACCCGGCGCGAAATCTCCGGCGAGGAATTCGGGCGCTACCTGCTGGATTTCGAGAAACTGTCGGTTCAATGGGTGGTCTTCTCGGGCGGCGAGCCCCTAATGCACTCGGATTTGTTCCGGTTCTGCAGGCTCTTGCGCGAACGTCGGATTCGCACCACGATTCTGACCACGGGAATTCTTCTGGAGCGGGATGCCCCACGGATCGCGCGCGACGTGGACGACCTGATCGTCTCGCTCGATGGACCGCCGGCGCTCCATGACCGTATCCGGCGAGTTCCGCACGCTTTCGACCGGCTGGCTCACGGAATCGAGGCTATTCAGTCCGAGAATCCACACTTTCCGGTATCCTCCCGCACCACCGTACAGCGGGAGAATTTTCGTGCCTTGAGAGAGACCGCCCGGACCGCCAGGTCGATCGGACTGCGCAGCATTTCGTTCCTTGCGGCCGACCTGACCTCGACCGCGTTTAACCGCCCCGGAGGGTGGGCTCCGGCGCGGCAGTCCCAAATCGCCGTGCCCGCGGACGAACTTCCGGCGCTCGACGCCGAAATCGAGGCGCTTGTAGAGGAATGGCGGGACGACCCCTTCGTGGTCGAATCGCCGGACAAACTGCGGCGCATCGCGCGTCATTACCGCGCATACCATGGCCTGTGCGAGCCTGAGCCACCCCAGTGCAATGCTCCCTGGGTCTCCGCGGTCATCGAGGCGGATGGCGCGGTTCGCCCCTGCTTTTTCCATCGTCCCATCGGCCACGCGGCGTCGGCCGGGCTTACGGGTGCCCTGAACAGCCCGCCCGCCCAGACCTTCCGTTCCGAGCTAAACGTACAAACCAATCCAATTTGCCGGCGCTGTGTCTGTTCGCTCCACTGGAACGGAGCGTAGACATAGAGCTGTGCGAGGACGCTCCTGCCGTCCGCGATCGAGCTAGTCCGATTTGCTTGGTGCTTCACAAACATTGCTTCCGGATGTGAGTGCATCGACAGAAACGATTACGGCTCGGTAAATCACTATGTCGTGCCATGCAACATCTGCCGCCGCTCAGCCATCTTACATATGTCGGCGTGCTGCAATCGCTCATTCCCGGATCGATCCACGGCTTGGCTCCGCGTCAGTTGGTTTCGCTGTGTGCCACGGTGACCGCCCCTGTGGCTGGCCTCTTTCTAAGGCACCCCAAAGTCTCGCGAGTGTGGACCGACTTTGAGAACCTTCGGGAGCGCGTTCGGCGCCGGCAGGATCCCGAAACTCTCGCAGTGCTTGCATCTTACTGGCTAAAGAGCCTCTGCGTGCGCGGATACGGCCTGGCCGAATGGCGGGAACTGGATGGCCTGTTGAGAGAGAGCCTGCGGGAACGCTTCGCGGACACCCACGAAGCGGAACTCTTTGTCGATATTCGCAACTGGATCGCACAAAATGTTCTGGCGAGCGGCCACCCGCCGCAGCTTACGGTCCCCGCGCGGCCTCCCGAGCGCGCCAGTCTCGACCGGGATCGCCTGTTGCCGTACCTTATTCGGCTTTTGAACGAGTGGGTTCCGGTGGAAGTCTCGCGCCTGCTCGTCGCTGAAAGCACTAGCGAAAACGAAGATCGCGGGATTCCGCCGCTGGCAGTGGCCCGGGCGATCGAGCGGCTGCTCGTGCGCGAACGCCTGTCACCCGGTACGCTGGAGTCCGTGCTCGACCCCCATCTCTGGAACCCGCGCCACGTTTACCCGAGCCACGCCGAAATTTTACGCGACGTGGTGCTGTTTCTGCTCGGCCGGACCGATCCGATTGCCGCCCCGCATCTGCCTGCCGCGCTGTTGTGCATCGCGCCAGGAGCACTTTTGCCGGCAGATTACCAGCAGGCCGCCGGTCGCGCCTTCTTCGCGTCTAACGGCGCGGGCGAAGAGCTCCACGTTCCCATTCGGACCGCGGATACTCTCGAACTCCTGAAGAGCGACCATGTGCGCATCGGGTCGGTGTTAGTGACCATGGACGGACGCTGGTGGGAGTCACGGAACCTGCTGAGCGGCGAACAACATTTTGTGGTGTACCGGCCGATGGGCTGGCTCCGCATCGATTTCTCAGCGGACCACGCCCGGATCCGGGCACCGTGGCCGGAAACCTGCCGGCGCTGGTCCGGCGAGGTCAACTTTCCACAAAAGTTTGAGATCTTTGGCCGCGAATGGCGAATTGGCGAATGGGAGCAGGATGCCGACCGCGCCTGGGTAAATCTGGTATTCTCACGCCCCCTCCCGGCCGCAGAAGCAGTTCCTGCCGAGCCCGCGAAACTGCGCCGCTTACCACCGGCGTCGGTCGACATGGCCTGGGCGGCTCTGGAAATCGCTCTGGCCGCCTCCGTCGCCGGCAACAGCCTGGAGCCCATTGAACAGCTTCGTAACGCGGAATTGGTCCCGCTCGGACGAGCCCTCTTCGGACTGGTCGAGACGGTCATGAGCCGCCGGTTACGGCAGCGCGACCGGCTGGAGACCCACATCCGCGCGGTTCGTTACCTTGAGGCCCAAGTGGCCCCATCCTACGGGCTGGTACCGTGGCGGATCCTGCCCGAAGCCGCGCGTAAGGCTCTGCTCCAACAAAACATCTACTCGGTTTTTTCGGAACTGCTGGAGGAGGTATTCGTTTTCCCCGAGGTATTCCGTCTCGCGCGCAAGCGCCCCGCGTCAGGCGAGGTTTTGAGCCACTCTTCCGATGAGGCGCAGCGCGCCGGATCGCCCTCGCACGCAGCGTAATTCAGCCATCCACAAGGGACCCGTTCGTCCGACCTGATTTTGTGATTCCACCTTCAGTTTATTTGCAGCGATGATCCAGGTCGTGCAACGATTTGGAAGGGCCCCCGTGCAGACGATCCTGGTGGTTGACGACGAACCCACGGTACTGAACCTCTGCCGGCGGATATTGGAGCGCGGTGGCTACACGGTCCTCGCTGCGACGAGCGGTGCGGAGGCCCTCCGCATTCTATCCAACAGCGCACAGAATATCGATCTGGCCCTCCTCGATGTCGTCATGCCCGGCCTGAACGGCGCGGAATTGGCGCAGCGCATACAGGCCGCAAGAGAGGGTGTCCCGATCGTGCTCATGTCGGGCTTCGGGCCAAGAGAGATTGCGCGCGTGGTCGGCGACATCAAAGCCTACCGAATCATCTGGAAGCCCTTCAAAACCGAATCGCTGATTCGTATGATCGAAAACTCGCTGGGCGGCTCTGCCGGAGCGATCAGCAGCAATTAGACGCGAGCACTCGCTGCCGCGGCGGCGGGTTGTTTTTGCGGAATCCGTCCTATAGAATGGGCCTCATCTCGCCTGCAGTTTGTGCTCATCGTCAGCGGCGTTCTCGTCGGGCACTCGAAAAGGGAGGGAAATGCGAGCGAAAACCATAGTTTATTGTGTCTCGATTTGCGTCATACTAGCGCTCTCAGCCGCCGCGCAAGAGGGGCACCCACTGACCGGTTCCTGGCACGGAGAATGGCATCCGGCTCCCGGCCAGCGCACTCCCATTCTTCTGTTCATGAAATGGGACTCGAAGAACATCGTTGGCACGATTAATCCCGGCCCGAACGCGATTCCGCTCAAGATCGCAATGCTCGATCCCGATCACTGGACCGTGCACTTCGAAGCCGATGGAAAGGACTCCTCCGGGAATCCCGCCCACATCGTCATAGACGGCAAGCTGGACAATATTGGCTCTTACAACCGCACGATCACTGGCACGTGGACTCAAGGTCCGGCGAAGGGTGATTTCAAACTGACCAGGGATTGAACGAGAATGTCCCTCGCTGCGGCAGTGTTGTTCGGAATCCTGTGTTTCTGCCATATCGTCCATGCAGCCGATCAGGGACAGCTTCCCGAAGGTCAAGGCAAGAGGATCGTCGTGACCGCGTGCACTTCCTGCCACGACCTCGCTGCGATCACGGAGAAGAAATGCACTCGGGACGAGTGGACAACTCTCGTGAAAAGAATGGTTACGCGCGGAGCGTCGTTGAGTAACGACGAGACGGCGACCGTCGTCAATTATCTCACCCGCAATTTCGGTAAGCAGGATCGGGGGAGGGAGTTGTTCGAAGACGTTTGCACTTCTTGTCACGACGTACGGCGTGTCGAAAGCCGAAGGCTCAGCCGGGAGGACTGGCGCGATCTTACGAAGGGGATGCTCTCGGAAGGATTCGTGTTGACCGATGAGGAGACCTCGCTTATTCTCGATTACCTGGCGAAACACTATGGGGAGAACGATCGCTAAATGAAATCGGCTACGCTCGGCTTTCTGGCCCTCGCGCTCGCGGCGGCGCCGGTCTCCGCCCATCACTCCCTCGCGGCGGAATATGACGACAGCAAGCCGGTAACGCTTAAAGGGACCGTCACCCGGTTCGAATGGGCTAACCCCCATGTGTTCGTGTTTCTCGATGTCCGGGACGCGGCCGGCAGCGTCACGAACTGGGCGTTTGAATTCGCCAGTCCACTCGACTTGCGCAAAGCCGGCTGGACCCGGGACGCGCTGAAGGTCGGCGACCAGGTTACTGCCGCAGGCAGCATGGCCCGCGACGGCAGCAAGCAAGCGGGAGGCACATCGGTTCTCCTGGCTGGCGGGAAGCGGCTGATGGAGCCGGCCGGCGGCACGGTTGCGGCTGCACCGCGGGTTATCCAGAACAATCCACCGGCGCCACGCTGGCCCGATGGGCATGTGCGACTGGGACCCGGGCCCGGTGAGCTGGGGTATTGGTCCAACCCGAGCGCCGCCAGCCTGGTCGAGAACGGCGCAAATATCCGGATGAACCGCGATGGGCTGTTGGCGAACCTGGCGGATGCGGGCAAGGTCGCTCCGTTTCAACCCTGGGCCAAGGGTCTCTACGAATATCGCCAGCGCAGGCTGCTGAAAGACGATCCGATGGTCAGTTGCCTTCCTCCGGGCGGTCCGCGCCAGTTCCAGGTTCCGTACGGATTGCAGATTCTCGAACAGCCCGACCGCAAGCGCGTCTTCGTCCTCTCAGGTGGCGGCAACCGGAACTGGCGTCTCATTTACCTCGACGGCCGACCTCTCCCGCAGGGGGAGGATGTGACCCCGACGTACTTCGGCTATTCGGATGGCCATTGGGAAGGCGATACGCTGGTGATCCGCAGCGTTGGCTTCATCGAGAGGTTCTGGTTCTCCAACGGCGGCCTCCCCCACACCGAGAATCTTCGCCTGACCGAGCGCATCTCGCGTCCTAACTTCAGCACGCTGAAGTACGAGGCCACGGTCGACGATCCCGGAGCGTATACGCGGCCGTGGTCCGACTCGTGGACGCTCCAGTGGGTTCCCAACGGTGAAATCGAAGAGTATTTCTGCGACGACGATAACCGGGACGAAGGCCACCTGGTAAGTAAGTGACCCTGGTGAAACGGCATTTTATATAATGAAGCCCTGAAGGGAGAGGGATCAGAGTGAGAAACAAAGCGTTATTGGTGTTAGCCGCCGGCTTGCTCCTGGCGTCGGCGCCGCTCGGTGCGCACCACTCGTTTTCCGCGGAATACGACAGCAAGAAACCAGTGACGCTCAAAGGAATCGTCACCAAAGTCGATTGGATGAACCCGCACGTCTATTTCTATCTCGATGTGAAGGACGACGCCGGGAACATCACCAACTGGGCGCTGGAGATGGGCCCTCCCACTCTGCTTCAAAAGACCGGCTGGACGCGCAACTCGATGAAGGTCGGCGATGAGGTCATTGTCGAAGGAACGCTCGCCAAAGACGGCAGCAAACAGGCCAATGCCCGCTCGGTCACGATGGCGAGTACCGGTAAGAAACTCGGCGCTGGATCGAGCGAAGGCAACATTCCGTAATGCGCCGCAAGTGCACCATCCATCGGCTTGCGGTCGCCGCCCTCCTATTACCGCTTGTGGCTGCGCCGTGCCTCGCGCAGGACGGCGGGCAGGGTCCCGGGCTGAATGGCGGCGGAGTCCGCAGACGCCCCCAGCCGCCCGCGCGTCCCACACCACGTTTGCCTGATGGCCGCGTGAATCTCGGGCCTGAGCCCGGGCAAAAAGGCGTCTGGGAAGGCAATGCCGGTTCTACGCTCGCGACCAACATCCGGCGCGGCATTGATAACCCGCTGATGAATCTCCCGACTAACCTGAAGATCAGCGAGGTCCCGTTTCAGCCATGGGCCAGGGCGCTCTACGATTACCGCCAGGCCACGACGACTAAGGACGACCCACACACGCGGTGCAAGCCCTCCGGAGGCCCCCGCCTGTTTCACACACCCTACGGCTTCGAGTTTCTGGACATGCCCGAGTTGAAGCGCATCTACATGGTGGAGGTGGGCGGGCCGCATACCTGGCGCGTGATCTACATGGATGGCCGCGAGCATCCGAAGGACCTGGAGCCGAGTTACTTCGGCCATTCGGTTGGCCATTGGGAGAGCGATACCCTCGTGGTGGACACCGTCGGCTTTAATGAAAAATTCTGGTTGACGCGCGAAGGGATTCCACACACGGAATTTCTCCATCTGACCGAGCATTTCACCCGCACCGACTCAAACACTTTGAAGTACGAGGCGACCATCGACGACCCGGGAGCTTACACACGACCGTGGACAGGCGGCTGGCTGATCCGCTGGATGCCCGAAGATGAACTCTACGAATACATGTGTCAGGAAAACAACAAAGATCCTAAGCACATGTTCGGCGGCGAACGGTAGCCTCGCGACTGACGTTCTACAGTATTACTGTCAACGGACTTCTCTCCACACATCCGCCGGGCAAGTGTGTGTCCCCCAACTAGCCCCGCCGATCCTGCAACGGTTAGTAAGTAAACAAATGTTATAACCGGACTAAGCCTCGTGCCTTGAGTGCTGCCCCACGTTCGAGGAATTTGATGAGAATACGGCTACCGATGGTTGCGCTGGCGTGGGCCATTTCCGCCCATGCCGTAACGATCAACTTCGACGAGTTTACGAGTCCGCCAGTCACGTGCTGTTTCGGGTCGACCGGTGTTGTCGGTCCACTCGTCTACCCGGACGTGACGATCACCGACGCATTCAATCATGGTTATGTGATGAATGGTTCGGGTTGGAAAGACGAGCAAACGTCCGGGGACAATCTGTTCGGGACGCTGAGCCCGTCCATCTTCCTGAACTTCAATAAGGCTGTGAGCAACTTGCAGCTTGACGTCATCAACGGCGCTGGACAAACCGCGTTCACGCTAACAGCCTACAGCGCTGGAAATAGCGTCCTGGCGACTCAGCAAGCGACGTTAGACTCGTTTCCGGCACCGGGCAGCGTGAGCCATTTTGCATTCAGCACCGGGGGCATTCGAACGTTGACCATCACGAACGGGGCCGCTTTCGCCATCGACACCGTTACGTTCAGCACCGCCGCAGCGGTTCCGGAGCCAGGGTCTGCGACATTGCTCGCATTCGGCTTGGCCGGTCTGGCACTCCTGATGCGACGCCCGGCAGCCAGGGCGTAACTTGGGTTCAACGGCGGCTAGCGGTTCCGCGCGGCCGCGTTGTTCTTGGGGGCTATTCCTCATGCCGGCCATCCGCGGCTGCGCTGTAGAATTAGCGGAGGAGGATGCGATGGCAAACGTTCGACCCGTTCCTGAAGGCTATCACACAGCCACACCGTACCTGATCTGCGACGGCGCCGCCGACGCAATCGTATTCTATAAGAAGGCGTTCGGCGCGACGGAGGTCATGCGGATGCCCATGCCGAACGGCAAAATTGGTCATGCCGAGATCAAGATCGGCGACTCGATCCTCATGCTCGCTGACGAGAATCCGGCAACCGGAATTCGATCGCCGAAGCATTATGGAGGAACACCGGTAAGCGTACTCCTCTATGTCAATCAGGTGGATTCGGTTTTCAACCAGGCCGTTTCACTCGGCGCGAAGCCGGTCCGTTCACCGGAGGACGCCTTTTATGGCGATCGCGTAAGCTCGGTAATCGATCCGTTCGGACACTCCTGGCATATTCATACGCACATCAGGGATGTCTCGCCCGAGGAAATGCGGAACGCGATGCAACAGACCGGATCGTAGGAGCTCCTCAAAAGGATCGTCTCCAAAATCGGAACCATTCATTCCCTGGTCCCGGGCCGCTTCACCGCGAAGCCCTGGGAGCACCGGGAGGGCGGCCGCTAAGAAGCAGCCGCCCTCCCGTAGCCCCAGCCGCTATTGCTGCGGCGGGTTTGGCGAAGACGAGGTGGAATGCCTGGTGGTCGTATTCTCCTTGTACTTGCCGTGGTGCTTCTTGGCTTTGGTTGAGCTGGTTGTGGTGTCGGTTGTGGAGTTGCCGTTCGCGTCCGTGACAGTGGTCGATTCCGTGGAGTTGGTCTTCACATGCTTACCGTGCTTCTTCACCGTGGTTACGGTCGTGTCCTTCTCCGACACGCTTGGCGTGGTTTGCGCCAGCAGCAATCCAACTCCGAGCAGACTACCGAGAATTGCAGTTTTCATATCGTGTCCCCCGATTCAGTAGGCATGTTTGGAGCCTTTCACGGGAGCAGACCCGCGGCAGTACTGCCGCGGCTGAAGGTCGGGCCAGCTGCAATGTGCGAAAACTACCCTCTTGCGGCGCGACTGGCCGGAGACGGACAGTCCCCATCATTTCAACCGCGTCCCGTAAGGCGGGGGTGGCGTTGTGAAGATCCCGCGTTTAGGAGGCGCCCCGGGACGAGCCCCAAAGCTGCTTTGTCGCGAGCGCCGCGCCTTCCGCCAACGCTTTTAACTTCGCCCAGGCGATTTGCGGGTGGACGCGCATGCCGAGACCGCAGTCGGTGCCGGCGATCACATTCTCGCGGCCGACGAGTTTGGAGTATTGCACGATGCGGTCCGCCACCAGCTCCGGATGTTCCACGACATTGCTGGCATGGCTGACAACGCCTGGGATGAGTATTTTTCCGTCCGGCAGCTTCACCTCCTGCCAGAGCTTCCATTCGTGTTCGTGGCGTGGGTTCGCCGCTTCTACGGAATAGGCGCAGGCCGTCACTTTCAGCATGAGATCCACAACGTGCTTGAGCGGGATGTCGTGCGTGTGAGGGCCATGCCAACTGCCCCAGCAGATGTGATACCGGACGCGATCCTCGGGAAGACCCTGTAAGGCATGGTTCAACGCATCGACGCGTATCGCCGCGAACTTCCGGTACTCTTCGATGGTCGGCGTGGGCACGATCATATCGTAGGTATCGGGCAAGGCCGGGTCGTCGATCTGCAGCACAAAGCCGGCATCGACAATTGCCTTGTACTCATGCTTCATCGCGTCTGCCAGCGCGAACAAATACTGTTCGTCGTTGGGGTAATACTCGTTGTGAAAGAAGTGCTCCAGCCAGCCCGGTGCCAACACGCACATGAAGGTCTCTTCCACCTTGAGGTTGGCTTCCGCCATCGCGCCCTTGAAGAAGTCGAGGTCCTTTTTCACTTCCTCGTGACCGATGTACGAGATGGGCCCATTGCAGATGACGCGCTCCGGCGGCATGAAGCGCTCGAAGCCGAGATCGTTATAAAACTCGGAGAATTCCTGGCGCTCGCCCGTCCGAAACCCCATCCAGCCTTCGCCGGCGTTCACCTTTCGGGTTGCAAGCCCGCTCAGCCGCTTCCCGTAATAGGCCATACCGAAGCCGATCTTCCCGAGCTCCCCATCGCTAACGATGTCAATGCCTGCTGCGCTCTGCTTCTGAAGCACGTCGACTATGCCGCTCCGAACCAGTTTCATGAGCGCCTGCTGGTCGACTGAGCCCCCCCTCTGCATGCTCGCGGTCATGTCCCGCAGATCGCGCGGTCCGTCCAGCCTGCCTGCGTGAGTCGTGAGAATCCGATTGGTGCTGCGCTTCATTTTTGGTAATCCTCCTGGAATGGGCGCAAAAACGTTTGGGGTGATTCCGGGCGGCCCGAAAAAGAGCGCCACCCGGAGAGTCGGTCCTAAAGACCCGATTTCGCGGACGAGTCCGCTACCCGATGCGCGAAGACTTGCACGTTGATGTCGGTAGACTTGTTCCAGCCGCCGCCATCGCCGTTCCATGTCCCGGCGGACTTTCCTCCGGTATCGAACAGCAACATGACGTTATCCGCACCATCCTGCCGGCTTCCGCTCAAAGCCGAATTGGAAGCGTGGTTGAACCAGCGATAGCTCTGGCCTTCTCTGGACCGCCCCATTCCCCATACGCCAAAGCGGTATCTTGCCCCCCCGTTCAC
>CAYMHP010000014.1:0-36914 GCA_964390225.1 uncultured Solibacteraceae bacterium | reverse complement strand
GGCCGCAACTCCTCGGAACAGCCGGCGCCATTCGCCGTGCGCTGCCGCTGCTTCCGGAAAACTTCTTCGTGCTATACGGCGATTCCTACCTGCCCTGCGATTACTCCGCAGTCGAGCGGGCCTTCCTTGAATCGCGGAAGAGCGGCCTGATGACTGTGCATCGCAACGAAGGCCGCTGGGATATAAGCAACATCGAGTTTTGCGAGGGCCGCATCCTGGCATACGATAAAGCAAACCGGACGCCCGCCATGCGCTACATCGATTACGGCCTGAGTGCGTTCTGGCGCGAAGCCTTCGAGCGCCCCGATGACGCGCGGTCCGCCGACCTAACCGAAGTCTGCCAGGGCCTGCTGCGCCGCGGCGACCTGGCCGCATGGGAAGTCCCGACCCGGTTTTATGAGATTGGCTCGCCCGAGGGAATCCGCGAGCTTTCGGAGTTTCTTTCAACACCATGACTTTCACCGAACAGTTTCTGGCCGAAGCCATCCAGATCCTCCAGGCCATCGACCGCGCCGATGTAGAAGCCGTCGCGGTTCTCCTGGCGCGGTGTCGCAACGAGGGCGGACGGCTGTTCATCCTCGGGGTCGGCGGGAGCGCGGCCAATGCCTCGCACGCCGTGAACGATTTCCGCAAGATCTGCGGCTTCGAAGCGTACGCCCCCACCGACAATGTTTCCGAGCTCACCGCGCGCACGAACGACGAGGGATGGGCGGGTGTCTTCGAAGGCTGGCTGCGCGTCAGCCGTCTGCGCGCTTCCGACGCGGTGCTGATCCTTTCGGTCGGCGGCGGCGACCTCGAAAAGCAGGTCAGCCCCAACCTGGTCTCGGCGATTCAGTACGCACGGTCCGTGGGTGCGAAGGTGGCCGGCATCGTCGGCCGCGACGGCGGCCACACACGGAAATCCGCCGACGCCTCCATCCTCGTGCCTACCGTCAACCCGCAGCACGTAACCCCGCACACCGAAGCCTTCCAGGCCGTCCTCTGGCACCTTCTGGTGACGCATCCGGCCCTCAAAGTGGCGCAAACCAAGTGGGAATCGGTGCGGTGAGAGCCGTGTTTCTCGATCGCGACGGCGTCCTCAACCGGGCGATCGTCCGCGACGGTCTTCCCTATTCGCCGAAGACGGTCGACGAGTTGAGCATTTACGCCGAGGCCGCAGGCGCCCTCGCCCGGTTGAAAGAGGCCGGGTTCCTTCTGATCGTGGTGACGAACCAGCCGGAGGTCTCGCGCGGCACGGTGTCGCGCGCCGCCGTCGAGGCGATGAATGCCGCCGTGGCAGAACGTTTGCCCGTCGACGACTTCTTCGTATGCTGGCACGACGATGCCGATGCTTGTGCCTGCCGCAAGCCCAGGCCCGGCCTGCTGCTCGACGCCGCCGCCCGCCACGGCATCGACCTCGGCCGGAGCTTCCTTGTCGGAGACCGCTGGCGCGACCTGGATGCCGGCGCCGCCGCCGGGTGCCGCACCATCCTGATCGATCACCAATACCGGGACCGCCAGCCGCGCCAGGAGCCCCATTTTCGGACGGATTCGCTCAGTGCCGCCGCCGATTGGATCCTGGCGCACCAATGAACGGTTTGTGTTGTCCTGCGCCGTTCGACATAATGGGAACTCGGTGCTCTCCGAGATGCGCATGATCACGGTTGTTCTCGCGGCATTAATCGGGTTGCCGCCTTTGCCGCTTGGCGCGCAGGAGGCGCCGAAGCTAAACCTGGTGGTGGTGGAAGGCGAAGGCGCAATTAACAACATCCGCCAGCGGAGCGCGCGCGAGCCCATCGTTCAGGTGGAAGATGAGAACCACAAGCCAATAGCGGGCGCGGCGGTGGTCTTCACACTGCCCGGCCAGGGCGCCGGCGGCACGTTCGCGAACGGCGCGCGCATGCTTTCCGTGGTCACCGATAATCAAGGCCGCGCAGTGGCTCGAGGCTTGCGGCCCAACAACATTCAGGGACAGTACCAGATTCGCGTGAACGCCTCATTCAATGGGCAGACCGCCACCACCACGATTACGCAGACCAATGCGCTGGCCGCCGCCGGAGCCGCAGGCGCGGCAGGCGCCGCCGCCGGGATTTCCGCCAAGCTGATCGCCATCGTGGCGGTTGCCGGCGCTGCCGTCGCCGGCGGCGTCGTCGCTGCTACCCGTACCGGTGGCGGGGGCGGAACCACCGCGCCGTCTACCACCGTCACGCCGGGTACCGGCACCGTAGGACCACCCAGGTAACGCTCATGACACCTCGGATTTTTCACATCGCCGCTTACATCGGTTTTTCGGGCCTATTGCTGCATGGTCAGATCTCGGGGCCGGTCTCCGGTTACATCTTCGACAACAGCGCGCACGCGCTGCGGCCCATTCTCGGCATCCCCGGCGCATCGCTGGTCGGTGCACCGGTGGACTTCGGCATGGACGTCGCCAGCGTCTCCGTCTCGCCCCGGCAGAATGCGGCCTTTGTGACGGCCACCAACGGCGCGTTTGGTCTCTATCGCATCGATGCCGGCGCGGTAACCGCTGTGAACATCGATGGGTTGTGGGGCGCGCCCGATCGCATTGTCTTTAGTCCGTCGGGAACCGCCGCCGCGCTCTATGTTGGCACGGCCGCGCAAATCATCACTGGTTTGCCGGATGCGCCGGCCACGGCGGGATCTGTGGATTTTAGCGCGCTGGGCACTCCCGATGCTCTAGCGTTGAGCGACGATGGTACGGTTCTTCTGGCCTCCGCCGGGACCTCCGTTCGCATGTTCGGTAATCTCAACGATCTCGGTTCTATTGCAAATATCGCCGCGCCCGCGCTGCTGGCTTTCGCTCCGGGCGGGCACGATGCCGCCGTCGGCGATCTCTCGGGAACCGGCATCACGTTGTTCCACGACCTGACGGGCTCCGGCGACTCGCACGTGCTCGCCGCGCCCGATGATTCACTGCGCTCGGCTTCCGCGCTGGCTTTCTCCGCGAACCGCAAGGCGCTGCTCGTCGCCAGTTCCGCGGGCCAGTCAGTAATCGCCTTCGATGTGGCCGCCGGCGACCGGACCAGCATTGCGTGCAGTTGCTCGCCCACGGCTCTGATCCCCATGGGAAACCTATTCCGCCTGAACGATCTCGGCCGCGACCCGCTTTGGCTGCTGGATGCGCAACAAACGTCCGCCGCGCGGATCGTCTTCGTCCCCGCCCTACAACAATCGGAATAACGCCTAGTTTCAGCCCCGCCTGTGAGGGCGGGTGTCGCAACCACCAACGAACCCCCGGCATTACCACCAGGGCTGAAAACTTGGTGCGAAGTCCGTTTCAGCCGCTGCATGACCGCCTCAGCTGGAATACCCGGTGCCGTTTCCATCCAAGCCCCGGCCACCCCGCGTGCCCTGTTAAAATCTGAATTTGCCTGAATTCCTCGTAACGGTGGTAATCCCCACCCTGGCTGCGGATTCGAGGCTTCTGGAATGCGTGGAATCCCTCGGGCGGCAGACACGGCGCGATTTTGAAGTGATCATCGTAGACAATAGCGGGCGGGGTCTGGTCCGGCAGCACAGCATTACGTCGACGATCCGGGTCATCGAGAATTCCGCGAACCTTGGCTTCGGAGCGGCCATCAACCAGGGTATCCGCGCGTCCGCTTGGCCGTACGTTGCCACTCTGAACGACGACGCAGTGGCGCATCCGCGGTGGCTTGAGGCCCTCGTCTGCGCTCTCGAGCGGCGCCCCGACGCCGGCATGTGCGCTTCGCAGGTTCGCTTCTTCGGCGAGCAGCGGCTCGATTCCGCGGGCATGCTGGTGTGCGCCGATGGCAGCAGCAAGCAGCGCGGACACGGCAAGCCGCCCGGCGATTTCCCTGTTCCCGAAGAGACGCTATTTCCCAGCGGTTCCGCGGCGCTGTATCGGCGCGCCATGCTCGACGAGATTGGCGGCTTTGACGATCGGTTTTTTCTCTACTGCGAGGACACCGATCTCGGCCTGCGCGCGCGCTGGGCCGGGTGGAAGTGCCTGTACGCTCCGGATGCGGTGGTGGAGCACCATTATTCGCATTCCGCCGGCCGTGCCTCGCCGTTGAAGGCCTACTACGTCGAACGGAACCGGCTGTTCCTGCTGGTGAAGAATTTCCCCGCCGGCATGCTGCTTCGCGCGCAGGCCGTCGCGCTCGCACGCTACTTCTGGCACGTGCGCTACCTTTTCACAGGCCATGGCAGCGCGGCGCGCTTTCGAGCGGAGGGCAACGCCGGTCCGAAGATGCTCTGGTACGTGATTCGCGCGCATATCGCGATGCTCGCCGAAGCGAGGCGTCTCTGGCGCGAGCGGCGCGCCATCCGTTCCCGCGCGCGCATCACTCCCCGCGTCTTCCGCTACCTCCTCCGCACCAATTCCATTTCCGCCAGGAAGGTGGCCGCGCTGTGAATCACGCCACCGGACCGGGCGCTCTGCTCGTGATCGTGCCCGCCTTCAACGAAGAAGGCGCGGTTGCCGGCGTCGTGCGATCCGTGCACGAGCACGTCCCCAGCGTTCCCGTGCTGGTCATCGACGATTGCTCGGTGGACGCCACGGTGGCTCGCGCCCGCGAGGCCGGCGCCGAGGTTTTGTGCCTGCCGCACCATCTCGGCCTGGGCGGCTGTGTACAGGCCGGCTATAAACTCGCCCACGAGCTCGGCTTCGAATATGTCATCCGAGTCGATGGCGATGGCCAGCACGATGCGCGCGATATTCCGAGGGTCTTCGAAAAGCTCAAGACCTCCGGTTGCGAGATGGTGATCGGCTCCCGGTTCGTAAGCGACAACGGGTCGCGTACCGGCGCGGTGCGCTCGTTCGGGATCCATTTCTTTCGCCTCGTGCTGCGCCCCATCCTGGGCCGGCCGGTGCACGACCCCACATCCGGTTTCGTGGGAGTCAACCGCCGCGCGCTCGACGTGTTCAGCCGCAGCTTTCCGCTCGAATATCCGGAAATCGAAGCGTTGGTCGTTTTGCAGCGCCGGAAATTTCGCTTCGAGGAAGTGCCGGTCAAGATGCGCCCCCGCACCACGGGGAAGTCGTCGATCACGGCTGTGAAATCGCTTTACTACATCATGCACGTTCTGCTGGGAGTATTCGTGAACGTGCTCAAGTACGACCGCCGGTTCCACCGCCGCCAGGGCGAGCAGACCGGCGCTGGAGGATAAATGGACCGCCTCTTGAACGTCACAACCGGCATCAGCATTCTGCTGCTCATCATGGTGCTCATCTCCGTGCGGCGCGCGCACATTCGCGTGGAATACTCCGGAACCTGGCTGCTCGCTTCGGTCGCCATGCTGATTCTTTCGCGCATGCGCTCGCTGCTGGATACCATCCGCAACCTCATCGGTTTGCCCGATACGCCGCTCGCCTTGTTTCTGGTGGGCGCCAGCGTCTTCCTCATCATGTTCTTTCGCTTTTCAGTGATCGTCTCTCATCTGCGCGACGACAACATCGCGCTGGCACAGCGAGTGGCGATTCTCGAGTACCACATCCGGAGCATCAACGGCCATGAAGGATAAAAAGCGCGAGCTTCGCAAGGGAGGCGCTGCGGCGCAGGCGGCCGTCGCCAGGCCTCCGGCGCGCGCCGAACTCGCAGCCCGTCCGCGTACCTGGTGGCCATGGGCCGCCGCCGCCGCGCTCCTGCTTGTTTTCTCGGTCTATGGCCCCGCGATGCACGGCCCCTTTCTTTTTGACGACAACACTCTTCCGTTTTCACTTCCGAACTTCGACGCGCCTCTCCGAGTTTGGACGCAGGGCGTGCGCAAGCTGCTGTACTTCACTTACTGGATGAACGCCCAGATTTCCGGCATGGATCCGTTCTCTTACCACGTCGTCAACGTCTTGATTCATTGCATCTCCGGCGGACTGATTTTCCTGATCGTGCGGCGCTTGTTGGAGTGGTCCGGCGCGGCGGAGAAACTGCGCACGCCGTTGGCCGGCTTCGCGGCCGGTGTTTTCCTGCTGCACCCGGTGCAGACCGAAGCGGTGGCGTACCTGGCCGGACGATCGGAGGCGCTCAGCGCCATGCTGGTGTTCGCCGCCTTCGCGGTTTTCCTCTACCGGCCGAAACCTGCCATCTCCTGGGGCACTGTCGCGATCATCATTCTGCTTTTTGTGGCCGCGCTGGAATCGAAAGAACATACTATCGTCTTGCCGGCTCTCTTGCTCCTCACCGACTTCTGGTGGGATCCCGGATTCTCGTTCCGTGGGATCGCGCGCAACTGGAAACTTTACGTGCCTCTGGCAATCGGCGCCGTCGTGGCCGTGGCCATGTTCTCGCAACTGATCCTCAATTCCACCACGGCCGGTTTCGGATACAAAGACATCACCTGGTATCAATATCTCTTCACCCAGTTCCGTGCCCTGTTCGTCTACATCGGCCTGTTCGTTTTTCCCGCGCACCTCACGGTCGACTGGGATTTTCCGATTTCGAAAACCATTTTCGACCACGGCGCAATTGTCGGGTTCATCGCGCTCCTCGCGCTCGCAGCGGCGGCGTGGCATTTCCGGCGCCGCTTTCGCCTCGCCGCGTACGGATTCTTTGTCTACCTGGTGCTGATATCGCCGACCTCTTCGATCCTGCCCATCGCCGATCCGGTGGCGGAGCGCCGGCTCTACTTCTCGATGCTGGGGCTGCTGCTGATCGCGGTCGATTTTTTGAGCCGCGTCAAATTCGAGCGCAAGGCGCTGGCCGCCGCCTGCGCTGCCGTCCTCCTGATTTTCAGCGGATTGACTTACGCGCGCGCCGAAGTATGGTCCAGTTCCGTCGCGCTTTGGGAAGACACGGTCCGCAAATCGCCCGCGAAAGTCCGCACCCATTTTCAACTCGCCAGCGCGTATTGCGGCGGGGCTTGCGGCGGCGTCGTGGAGAACCAGCCGCGCTGCGACCTGGCCGTCGCCGAATTCCAGAAGGCCGCCCAACTCGGAAAGCCCGATTACAGCCTTCTCGTCGATTGGGGCCTGGCATACGACTGCCTGAACCGGCCGGAAGACGCGCTTGCCAAGCTGCAACAGGCTGCTGCGCTGGAGCCCACCGCGCACGTCTATACGCAGATCGCCAAGATCTACGCCGAGCGGCAGCAATGGGCCAAAGCTCTAGACGCGCTCGCCGCTGCGGAGAAGGCCGACCCCACGTCGGCAATCATTTATGCCTATCGGGGAAAAATCCACCTGGCGAAGAACGAACTCCCTGAAGCGATCCGCGAATATCAGAACGCTCTCTCGCTTGACCGCAATATAGGCGACGTGCGCCAGGATCTGGCGCGCGCCCAGGCGCTGCTCGCCGCCCATCGCTGATATGCGCCCGTTGCGCATCGGCGTGAATGCGCTGTACCTGATACCAGGCGGCGTCGGCGGCACCGAAATCTACCTCCGCGGACTCCTCGCGGCTCTCGCGGAAATCGACCGCGGTAACCAATACTTCGTTTTCACGAACCGGGAGACCGGTTCCGACCTGGCGCCGAAGGCGCCGAACTTCGTGCTGGTCCCGCAGCACGTGCGCGCCTCCTCGCGGCCCCTTCGCATTCTCTGGGAGCAGACCGCGCTCCCGGTTGCTGCCGTGCGGCGCGGCCTCGACGTGATGCTGAACCCCGGTTTCACTGCTCCGCTGCTTTGCCCTTGTCCTCAGGTGACGGTGTTCCACGACCTGCAACATAAGCGTCACCCCGAATATTTCCGCTGGTTCGACCTGCCGTTTTGGAATTTCTTTCTCTTCTGGTCGGCGCGCATTTCGCGGCTGCTGCTCGCCGACTCCGAAGCCACCGCGAAGGACCTGTTCCGCTATTACCGGCTGCCCGAATCCAGGGTGCGCGTCGCCACGCTCGGCGTGGACCACGCATTCTTCGATCTGCAGCGGCGCCCGGAACCGTTTCTGCTCGCGGTCTCGACCCTGCATCCCCACAAAAACCTCGATGGCCTGCTGCGCGCATTCGCGATATTTCGCTCGCGCCGGCCCGACTTTCGTCTCGTCGTCTGCGGGATGCATGGCTTCGTGACAGGCCCGTTGCGCGAGTTGCGGGATTCGTTGAAGCTCGCCGATGCGGTCGAATTTCCCGGATGGATTCCGCGCGAGAAACTGCTCGATCTGTACGCGCGTGCCTGGGCCTTCGTCTTTCCATCCAAGTTCGAAGGCTTCGGCTTGCCTTTGGTGGAGGCGTTGGCCGCCGGCCTTCCCACCGCGTGTTCGGCCATCGAGCCCTTATCCGGAATCGCGGGCGGCGCCGCCCTCTTGTTCGACCCGGCAGACCCCGGTGCCATAGCCGGCGCGCTGCTGCGAATTACCGAGGACGAGTCTCTGCGCGCGCGCCTGTCGCAAGAAGGACCGCTCCGCGCCGCGCAATTCTCGTGGAAGAAAACGGCCCAGACCACGCTCGCAGCTCTGGAATCCGTGGGGCAGGATTGATCCTGCCCATCGCCGCGATCCGTTAGTGCTGCGCTGCGCCCGTCGGAACCTGCTGCGGCGCCTCGATCGCCGCACTCACCAGCTCCTCGATTGGCGCGGCGTGAAAGTCCGCCGGCATGGCAAAGGCCGCATCGTCGATCGGCGCCATCGAGATCTCCGCAAGGTTTGTCTCATATTCGGCCAAGGGCGCGCTCGGGTCGAAGCCCGCCGCCTGTTCGAGGCGCAGCGCTTGTTCCATCGCCGGAATGCGAATTCCCGACCGCAGCCTCAGGACCAGGCTGTCATTGAGTTTCGAAAGCTCTTCCATGGGCATACGCATCCGATCGCCGAAACCCGACAATCCGGAAAACGCCTTCCCCAGCAGTTCGACGGCTTCGAAAGGATGGCTCGCCTGCGCCATGTAGTCCGCGAGTTCCTTCAGCTCCGGCCTGCGGCCAAGCTCGTTCGGACTCGCGAGCCAATAGTGTATTTCCATCTGCATTACTGCCGGAACACCCTGCGGGCTCGGGGCCTGGATGGAAATCACCATCAGGGACTCCTCGGCCGTCATGCCCTGAATGGTCGCGGATTGGCCCGTCTTTCCGGTCTGCACATCGAAGTTCAACCCGCCCAGCAGCTGTTCGGTTTCCGGCGTGAGCTTCCGCGATTTGGGAATCGCGGCGGCCAGCTTATCGGCATAGTCCGCCAGCGCCACCGTGGCGTACTGCTTTTTCTTCGGATCGAGCAGCGTGATTTGACCTTTGCCGTAATCGGCAATGCTCATCAGCGCGCCGAAGGTGCTCACCGCCCGGTTTCCCTTGATGCGGACCACGGCCTCCGCCGGAATGACCGAGGCGAATTGCTGCTTCAACTGAGCGGCCGCGTCCGGCGGAACGAAGGACGCGATTTTGGAATCGAACGAATAGCGGATCGTCAGGTCTGCCCAACCGGGACAGGCCACCGATATTGCCGCCGCCAATACCAGGCTGCTTCTTCGCATCATGCGCCCACTCTACCGCGAATTGCTATCGCGGTGGGCCGTGCGCGCGCGCCGCAGTCACGCCATTTCGCTACAAGACAGTTGCTGATTTTTCAACCCTTCCACGGTTCGGCGGGGCCTGTTCCGGCGAGACCTGGTGATATTCTCAAAACGGAAAGAGGCTCGGACCCACCCCGGGGCCTCGGCAGTTTTCTTCCTGCGCAGGAAGCGTTGTATTGCGGTGGTGCGGAACTTCCCGGTGCGCCTCAAACGCGTTGCGGCGATCGCCTTCGTGGACGGCGTCGACGGGGAGACTTTGGAATCGGTTCCATAACTTCTGATGGAGAGAAGATAGCTCGTATTGCTTCGCCTTCGGAAAACCGAGGGCCGTCATCGAATCGGCAACGGTATGCCTGCCATCCAGCAGACCTAGGCCATCGAAGATGCGGCTCGAATCACTGGCGGCCGGATCCGCACGGCGACAAGTCCGGCGGGATTTCCCGCAAGCCCCGGCCGCCCGCAACGCACTTCCCTCCCTATTTCAAAGGCTGCGGGGAAAGTGTGTCTCCTAGTCCCAGTTCTTCACTTTCGGCCAGAACTCCTGAAGCGGCCATTTCAATCCGCGGCAATAAAACACGTCAAAGTGTTCGTAGGGCATCGAGTACGGATGCTCCACGTGCGCTACTTTCTCCACGGACGTGAAGATCTCTTGCAGTCGTCGCGGGCCGCCATCCATCACGATGACGCTCTCGCCCGTATAGCCGCGCGGACCCCAAAGATAATAGCTCTGGTGCCCGCTGATCGCCTTCGGCAAACCGTATGTTGGGCCGAACAAGTCGATCGCTCCGGCTTGGCCGTAGTTCTGCCCGAAAATCGCGGTCTTCGCTTGCACTTCCGCCGGCAGGCTGTGGTAAACGCGAGCAACCGTGGCTGCCATTTCTTGCCAACCGAACTGGTCGGCGAATAACTGCGGCAGCGGCCCAAGCTTATGGTTTTCGATGCGCGGCTGTTCGAGATGCGTAGCCTGCACGTAGCGGATGTAAGTCTCGGGTGGCAGCAATGGGAGCATCGTGGGCGCCAGCAATCCTCCCATCAGGATCATCAATCCGACGTACACCGGCTTGATCCATTGCACCCGCCGGTCGGCAAGCCAAATTTCACACATGACGCCGCCGCCCGCAAACAGCAGCGGGAACGCCGGAAATAAGTAGTAGACGCGCGGATTTAAAGCAATGATCAGCACTGCCGTGATCAGAAAGGCCCAGCCGAGCGCGCGGAAGCGGCGGCCCTGCCGGTCAATCAGAAAGTACCAAAGCCCGGCCAGCCACACCGGCGCGCTGAGCGGCAGCATCGCGAGGGTCTCTTCCCCGAGAAATCCCACCAGGGAGAGATCCACGTTGCGGCCGCTCCTGCGGATATTTGCCTGTAATTCCAGGAAGGGGAAGTGGTGCTGTACGTTCCACAGCAGGTTGGGAAGGAAGATCAAAAATGCGACAAGCCCGCCGGCCCACAGCCAGCGGCTCCGCAGCAGGCGCCGCTCCGGCGTCAGCAGCAGACCCGCGAGCAACCCGAAACCGAAGATCAGCATCGAGTGCTTGTTCTCGAGGCCGATTCCGGCCAGCACTCCGAACCAGATCCAGAGCCTCTCATTCCCGGTCTGGATCATCCGGATTACCAGCCACGCGCAGCCCATCCAGATCAGGGGCTCGAAAGCGTTCATCGTGAAGAAGGCGTCCAGAGCCAAAATTCCGGGTGCCAGCAGGACGCACAGCGCGGCCATGCCTTGCGCAAACCGCCGCCCGCCTAGGTCACGGGCGATCAGGCCTGCCATCAGTACCTTCGCTGCTCCAGCCAGCGCCGGAAGAAAGCGAATCGCGGGAAGCGACACCCCGAGGGTGACGCGGATTAGCCGCGCAACGGCAGCGATGAGAGGCGGCTGATCGACATATCCCCAATCCAGGTGTTCGCCGCAGGCCAGATAATACAACTCGTCGATAAAGTAACCGTAGTGCCGCCCGGCGTAGAGATGGAGTATCAGCTTGATGGCGGCAATCACCGCCACCACGCCGCCGGAGGCGAGAAACCAGTACGTGGATCTGCGGCCAGTGCGAGACAACGCACCGGATGCGCTCATCGCCATAATTCAGGATAAACCGCCGTCAAGCGGCAGGAAGATACGCGACCTGGAGAAAGGAAAACTTTCTACGTGAGATCAGACGGCAGACTTGCGAACGGCGCCCTTCGGTTCTTCTTCCACGGCGCCTGCGTTTCGAGCGGTCTGCAAGGCATCCTGCAGGACCTGAGACGTCGATTGAGCAATCCGCAACGCTTCCGGACTGGGTACATTCCCAGGCATCTTAGAATCGATAAACTTCATGCGAAAAATCTGGTTATCGATCATACTTACAGCGCTCTTAAGCTCGTCCAGCGTGAAAGTTACGGAGATTCGTCGCATTGTACGATTCTACCACGAGGTCCGATATTGATCGGGGAGCACGCGCGAACAGCCGCTGAGGAGGCCGACGTCGCAGAGGGGCTTGTGTTCTCCAAGACTCCGCGCCTCTGCGCCGGATCTTATCGATTCGGCCGAGGCTACACCCTTCGCCCGTCGACGGACCCACGAGCGACCTGCAGAGCTTCCTGAAGAAGCTGCGACGCGGACTGCGCGATCCGTAGCGCGTCTGGAGCGGGTATGTGCCCTGGCATCTTCGAATCGATAAACTTCATTCGAAAAATCTGATTATCGACCATACTTACCGCGCTCTGAAGCTCGTCCAGAGAGAATGATACAGATATTCGTCGCATCTGAGTTACTTTTCCAGCAAGCATTAACTTAACCTCGTATCCGTGCTGAGATAAGCACAAAAGCTACTTTGGTCCCGTACCCGGCGTGTCCACTGGTCCGTTCAGAATGAGCCGCGTGCGTCGAAGCCGAATCAAGCAGCGCGGGACGAACTGCTTTAAAGCAATCCTGTCACCGCGAGCCTCGTGCCGCCCGGCGGTTCAAGGCCGGTTCCAGTTCGGCAATCAGTTGCTCCTGGCGTTTCCGCCGGTCCGCCGGAGCGCACAGTTCATAGGTGAAACCCGTCGGATGCTGCGCCGTCATGAAAGTGGCGAGGTCCCCCAGGTGGCCGAGCAGTTGGCCGCGAATGTCGTCGGTTTCGCCGATATATAGCCACTGATCGGCATTCGAGATGCCATAGACACCGGATTGTGTGGGGGCGTTTCTCTCAATCGAATGAAAAGTGAACGGCCGCGAGGCATGATTTTCGAACGGCATACTCGCTTTATCTACTGCGCCTCCGTATTCCCGGAGCGCGCCAGGATTTCTGCGGCTTCACGATGGCAGCTCGCGCATAGGCGGCCGGCGAGCCGGCTAACTTGAGTCGCCGGGACGCTGTGGTCAATCGACCGTCCACAAAGCGGAAAGCGAATTCCACTCGAAGTCATCGCGTAAAGATGGGCGACCTTGTTGAGGCTCGGAGTGTATTGAAAAACCTTCAGGGTGGTCGAATGACAGCGTTCGTCGACCGCCGTGCTCACATGCTGCTTCGATAGGAAGTTCGTAGGGGTGGACGATTTCTCCGGTGTGACATCTCTCACCGGGCATCCTCCCCGGCTCCCCAAGTTTGCTGATCGTTCTCGCGTGTATTTGCAGCAGTACGATTCGCCCGCTTCGATCGTGCTTCGCTCTTGATGGCGTCCGCCGCAGCGCGCGCTCTCACGTGTTCTGCGAAGTCGGCGCCGTTCAATTCGTGCTCGCCCGAAGTGCTGCTGGCCAGGTCGGATGCGAGTTTCCGCGCGCAGAGAGCCGGGCCGTCCTGAATATTGATCCCATGCTCCAAAAACAGCCCCAGATCCGCGGTGATGATTAGGCTGATAGCCGATTCCCCCTTGCTAAGCCGCTCAAACCGGTAAGCTCGGGTGTTTTGGCTCTGCTCGAATCCCATGTACCGCAATTCCATGCTCGTCTCCAGTCAACGTGCAGTGATTTGGCGGAGGGCAGCAATCGAGACGCGAGCCCTTCTTCTGAGCGGAGAGGGAAGGTTTCCCAAACGCCTTGTAAATCTGGCGCGAAGAACGAGACCCGGCCGATCAGCCAAGATTCACCTCAGCAGGTAAAAGCCGCGCTCTCGAGCACAGATGAGTAGTTGCCTGGCGGAATTGGCAGGCAACGGTCTGGGCGGCGACGAGTTTTAGATGCTGCCTCACTATAGCAGAAAACCGCCCGGGCCGCCCGGAGCGCATGGGATAACCCTTACAGAATATACCGGCTCAGGTCCTGATCTTTGACGATATCGGCGAGTTGCTTGCGCACGTAGGTCGCATCCACCTTGACGGTTTTTTTCTTCAGATCCGGGCCCTCGAAGGAAACTTCTTCGAGGAGCTTTTCCATAATCGTGTGCAAGCGGCGCGCGCCGATATTCTCGGAGCTTTCGTTCACCTGGGCGGCGAATTTGGCGACCTCTTCCAGGGCGTCGTCGGTGAGCACCAACTTAATGCCCTCGGTTTCGAGCAGCGCGGTGTACTGCTTCGCCAGCGCGTTTTTTGGCTCCTTCAGGATGCGGATGAAATCCTCCACCGAGAGCGACTTCAACTCGACGCGGATGGGGAAGCGGCCCTGCAGCTCGGGGATCATGTCGCTGGGCTTGGAAACATGAAACGCGCCGGCGGCGATGAACAAGATGTGATCGGTGCGCACGAAGCCGTAGCGCGTGTTAACGGTAGTCCCTTCCACGATTGGCAGGATGTCGCGCTGCACGCCCTCGCGGCTCACGTCCGGCCCGTGGCCCGATTCGCGCCCGGCGATCTTGTCGATTTCATCGAGAAAGATGATGCCGCTCGACTCCACGCGCTCCAGCGCGATGCGCGTCACCTGCTCCATGTCGATGAGCTTCTGTTCCTCTTCCTGCACCAGATAATCGAGCGCTTCGGCCACGCGCATTTTGCGGCGGCGCGTCTTCTGGCCGAAGAGGCTGGGCAGCATGTCTTTGAGATTGATGCCCATCTCCTCGATGCCGGCATTGGTGGTGATTTCGAACGTGGGGCCGCGGTCCTTCACGTCTAACTCGACCAGGCGTTCGTCGAGCTTGCCCTCGCGCAGGCGCTCGCGGAGTTTTTCGCGCGTGCGCTCGATGCTCTCGCTGGCTTCCGGCTGCGGCGGCATCAGCAGATCGAGCAGGCGCTCCTCGGCGTTCGATTCGGCGCGATCGGCGACTTCGTCCAGCCGCTCCTCACGGATCATATCGATGGCAATATCCACCAGGTCGCGAATCATCGACTCCACATCGCGCCCTACATAACCGACCTCGGTGAACTTGCTGGCCTCCACCTTCAAGAACGGCGAGTTGGCGAGCCGCGCCAGGCGCCGGGCAAGTTCGGTTTTGCCCACGCCGGTCGGCCCGATCATGAGGATGTTCTTGGGCATCACCTCTTCAGCCATCTCGGGCGCCAGCTTCTGGCGCCGGATGCGGTTGCGCAGCGCGATAGCTACCGCGCGCTTGGCCTCGGCCTGCCCGACTACGTGTTTATCCAGTTCGCGAACGATCTCCCGGGGCGTCAGTTCGTCCAGTAACGGCTCTTCATCCACAGACTGGCTGGGAAGATAAATGACCATGGCTAATCCAGCTCTTCGTAAGTAACGTTCTCGTTCGTATAAATGCAGATCTTGCCGGCGATGGCCATCGCCTGTTCGGCGATGCTCCGCGCCGAAAGCTTGGTACTTCGCAGCAGGGCCGTCGCGGCAGAAAGCGCGAATGGCCCGCCGGACCCGATTGCCGCCACACCTTCATCCGGCTCGATCACGTCGCCGTTGCCGCTCACCAGGTACGTGCTGGTCTTATCGGCTACCAGCAACAGCGCCTCCAGATGCCGCAGTATGCGATCGGTGCGCCACTCCTTTGCCAGTTCCACTACCGAACGCGATAAGTTCCCATTAAACTGTTCCAGCTTCGATTCGAAACGGGAAAAGAGGGCAAACGCGTCGGCCGTCGATCCCGCGAAGCCGGCCACAACTTTGTCGTTGTAAAGCCGCCGAAGTTTCTTGGCGGAGGCTTTGAGCACCTCATGACCCAGAGTCACCTGCCCATCGCCGGCCATGACAACCTTGCCGTCGCGACGGACACAAATCACCGTCGTCGACCGAATCTTTTCTCTCATGTGCGCTGTAGATTTATTATCGCACCGGCCGAATGTGCCTTTTCCACATGGTTGCGAACAGGCGGAAGGCGCGCGGCTCGCGTTTTCCGGCCGCCATTCTGACGAGTTCGACGGCTGCCCAAAGGAAGTAAGCCACCGTCACCGCCCAGTGGATATGGGTAGCGAGGAATCCCCAGAAGCCCGGACCCGGCGGTACCGGAGAGAGCGCGAACTGGATAAACCATAGCCCAAACAACCCAGCCGCCTCCCACCAGACGAGGCGCATGTCGACCAGGAAGATAGTGGCCAGAAGCGATTGGCCGAGAGTCATCAGCAGTTCCAGTTCCTGCTGCCCGCTTAGGGGAATGGCCGAGGGTTGGCCGCGGCTGAGCGAGTACGTGATCGGCAGCATGGCGGCGAGCAGGGTCCACTGGTTAATGTTGCTCGAAACCATATTCATCAGCGCCATGGAAGCGCGGTCCACAGTGCGCGCCCAGTAGAACGCCGATACTTTTTCGGGAAACTCGGAAACGAACGGCGCCAGCCACTGCACGAAAATGAAGTTGGGAACACCCAATGCCAGCGATACGGCGAGCAGGCTGGCCAGGAACGGCTCCGCCATGAAGTAGATGAGCGCTCCGCCGGCGACGAACAGAACCGCGATGGCGGTGATGCGCGCCGCGCGAGGCGCGGTCACGATGGTGCGGGGAATCAGCTCCAAATCGTCGATGCCCTCTTCTTCGGCGGCGGGCATGCGGTGCAGCACCAGGAGATACGCGACGTAGATCGCGATCAGCACGCCGGCATCGATCACGTCGAGCGACGATTTCCACCAGACCAGCACGATGTACGCCATCGCGGCTAACAGGCCCATGACCTCTACGCAATGTTCTTGGGCGAGCGTGATGCGCGCCAGCGGCTTCTTTCTGCGCGCGCGGTGGAACATTGCTGCGGTGAAGTAGATCATCGGCCAGCCCAAGCCGGTCAGCAGGCGCAACGCTCCCGTCAGATTGGCCATGAGGAGCGGAACCTGCTGTTTCCACGCAAGGACGGCCTCCACCGCGAACTCCGGAAGAGTCTGCAGCCAGGCAAGAATCGCCAGCGCGAAGCCTTGCGCAATGAAGAACTGCGCCGACTCCGCCGCCCAGGCGATTAGCATGGCGGCAACCAGGATGGAAGGGGCCGTCCAGAAGAATGAGGAGGGTTCGACCTCCGGAATCGCGCCGGCTGCCAGCACCAGCATGGCGCAGATGGCCGGTGAGCCAGGCGACTGGCCTGGCCTCTTACTGAAACCGGACACCGGATTCCCTGCTGATAATCGAATGCTTCTCGAACTCGGAACGCTTGGCCGGAAAATCCGTGCGGAAGTGCGCGCCGCGGCTCTCTTCGCGGGCCAGCGCACACCGCGCAATCAAGAGCGCGACCTGGTGAATGTTTCGGGCCTGGGCGCGCTCCGGCGTAAGTTCTCCCGCGGTTTGCGGATACTGTTCGAGGCGAGTGATGGCATCCCGTAAATGATCGCCGCAGCGCACGATGCCGCACGCTTCCCAGCTGAGACGGCGAATCTCGTCGGCGGCAACGGCGGGCGCTGGAAATACGGGCGGTCCTCCCTGCGAGCGAATGGACGTCGCGCCCGACTGCCGCATAGCGATGCCCGCGCGCGCCCCGAACACCACGCCTTCGAGCAGCGAATTGCTGGCCAGGCGGTTGGCCCCATGCACGCCCGTGCTGGCGACCTCTCCCGCGGCGAAGAGTCCGGGAATGCTGGCGCGGCCATCGAGATCGGTACGCACACCGCCCATCGCGTAGTGCGCGGCGGGGCGCACCGGCGCCGGCTGCGCCGAAATATCCACCCCATAGCGCAGGCAGGTCTCGTAAATGCGGGGGAAGCGCTCTCGCACGAATGCCGCGTTCAAGTGCGTCAAATCCAGATATACGTGCGGCGCGCCGGTGCGCTTCATCTCGGTGATGATGGACCGCGCCACGACGTCGCGCGGAGCCAGTTCCTTCAGCTCGTGATAGCGCTCCATAAAACGCTCGCCGGCCGCGTTGCGCAGATAGCCGCCCTCGCCGCGCAACGCTTCGGAAAGCAGGAATCGCGGAGCGCCTTGGACATGCAGGGCGGTGGGATGGAACTGCACGAACTCGATGTCGCCGATGTCGGCGCCGGCCCGGTACGCCATCGCGACACCATCGCCCGTCGCGACATCCGGATTGGTCGTGTTCAGGTAGACGCGCCCCAGGCCCCCGGTTGCCAGCAGCACGGCACGCGCGTAGACGGGTTGCGGAGATCGCGTCTGCGCGTCATAGAGCAGCACGCCGGTGACGCGGTCGTCGAGCAGCAGGTCCATCGTAGCCGCGTAGCTCCGAAACGTGACATTGGAAAGCGATGCCGCCTTGCGATAGAGCGTGCGGGCAATCTCGCGGCCGGTGGAATCGCCGTGCGCGTGCAGCACCCGGCTGCGGCTGTGAGCGGCCTCTCGGGTGAAGGCAAGGCGGGTTCCTTCGCGATCGAACTCGGCGCCCCAATCGATCAGTTGCTGAATTCCAGCGGGCCCTTCCTCGACCAGCGTGCGGACCGCACCGCGATCGCACAGGCCGTCGCCCGCGTAGAGCGTGTCCTGCTCGTGCAGTTCCACCTCGTCATCGTCGCTCAGCGCGACCGCGATTCCTCCCTGGGCGTATTCCGACGAGGACTCTTCCAGGCTCTCTTTGGCGACCACCAGCACCTGCCCCGCCGCCGCAAGTTCGATTGCAGCACGCAGACCGGCGACTCCGGCGCCAATTACCAGGAAATCGGGATTCATCCGCTACAGCGATGATAGCAAGGGGATAATTCGTGGCCTGCCGGGAACTTGGAGTTGGTTCCATTTCTGGCGAACGTTTCGAATAGTGGCGTCACTGCGGGCCGTTTGTGGGGGAGTGCTTCTCGGGCCGGCACTCCATGAGCCGTATCGTTGGTATTGCGCTGCACAATGGGCCGTATTACCGTGAGATTATGCGGACGATTTCGCTGAAATTGCCGGACGACCTGCTGGTTCAACTCGAAGGCGAGGCCAAGAAGCGGCGCATAACGAAGTCCTCACTGATCCGGGAGAGTCTGGAAAGGGCATTGCGCAAACCATCGTCCGCAGGCGGGATTTCGTGTTTCGATGTGGCGCGTGATCTCGCTGGAAAAGTCAAGGGGCTGCCCCGTGATCTTGCCGATAATCCCAAGTACATGGACGGCTTCGGGAAGTGACAAAGAGTCTTGGCCTGCTCGACACAGGTCCTCTGGTGAGCTTTCTCGCTTCGGGAGTGACTTACCACGCGTGGGCTGTCGAGCAATGGAAGCGTTGGCGGCCACCGCTGCTCACCTGTGAACCCCTCCTTACAGAGGCGGCATTCTTGTTGAAACGGGAAGGTGGCGAGGCCGATGACGTCTTCGAACTCCTGGAAAGGGGAGTTATCCGGATCGCGTTGAGCGTGCAGGAGGAGCGAGCGGATTTGCGCGCGCTCATGCGGCGCTACCGCAACAAGCCAATGTCTTTGGCCGACGCGTGTCTAGTTCGGTTATCGGAGCTTCACCCGGCAGGAGAAGTCTTGACGCTCGATTCCGATTTCCGCATCTACCGCCGACACGGAAACAAACTCATTCCCGTGGTGATGCCTCAGCTAGTCTGAGGGAACGCCCGGGGTAACGCCGGCCCAACCTCATCCGAGCGTATGTGCGGCGGCTGCAGAACACTAAACGCCAACTCGAAGTAATCGCGGGCGCGTGGCATTGCGGGCGGGTGGCGTTCGACATCGGCCTTCTGGTCCGCGTCCAAATGGCACTTCTTATATTTCTTGCCGCTACCGCACCAGCACGGCGCGTTCCGGCCCGGCCTCCTGTTTGCCACGGCGGCTTCCGAACTCAAGTGTAGCGCTGCGCGCGTGGTAAAACGTCGGTATGCCCTCTTACCGCGTCGAAACGCCCCAGTGCTCGTATAGCGCCGTGGTGGAGCGCGGGGTTGTCGCGCGGGCGGCCGAGTATCTCCCGGCCAAGGCGAGCAAGGTTTTCGTCGTGACCACTGAAGATGTCTGGCGGCACCAGGGTGGCGCGCTGGAACACGGGCTGGCAGGGGTTGGGTACGAATTGCTGCACCTGCCCGGCGGCGAAGATCAGAAGCGGCTCGCGCCGCTCGAACGGCTCGCCGAGGAGATGGTGCGGCGCGGTGGCGACCGCTCGAGCCTCGTTGTCGCCTTCGGCGGAGGAATCGTGAACGACATGGCGGGCTTCCTCGCCGCTATCTTCATGCGGGGCATCCCGGTGATCCAGGTTCCCACCACCTTGCTGGCTCAAGTGGATGCGGCGGTCGGCGGGAAGACGGGGGTCAACCTGGTGAGCGGCAAAAATCTCATCGGCAGCTTTCACCAGCCGCTCGCGGTATTAATCGATCCGGCGATGCTCGCGACATTGCCCGAGCGCGAGTACCGCGCCGGCCTGTGGGAGATCATCAAGTACGGAATTATCCGCGACGCCGATCTGTTCCATTATCTGGCGGAGCACGATGCCGACGTGCTCGCCCGCCGTCCGGAAGCGGTCGACCGCATGATTGCCGATTCGGTGCGCATCAAGGCTGAGGTGGTTTCCGCCGACGAGAAGGAAAGCGATCTGCGGCGCATACTGAATTTTGGACACACGTTCGGCCACGCGCTCGAAGCCGAGACCGGCTACACACGCTTTCTGCACGGCGAAGCGGTGGGTTTCGGAATGCGCGCCGCGTCTTTTCTGGGCGAACGCACCGGGCACCTTTCGGCCGAGCAGTGCGCCGAGATCCTAGAAGTGATCGAGCAATACGGCCCCATCCCGCCGCTCAGCGGCATTCCGGTCGACCGCCTTCTGGCCCGCCTGGTACATGACAAGAAGACGCTGCACGGCAAGGTGCATTTCGTAGTTCCGGTGCGGATCGGAGAAGTCGCGGTGGTCTCCGGGATTCCCGAGGCGACGGTGCGGGAAGCGATCGGGTCCGCTCTGGCATGAGGGGCACGACGCCGGCCGGCGCGCGCGACGAGCGGGAGGCGGCCGCCTGGGTCCGCGACATGTTCGGGCGGGTGGCGCATCGCTACGACCTCGCCAATCACCTGCTGTCGATGAACATCGACCGTTACTGGCGCGCGCACACCGTGCGGCGCGTGCGGCCGATTCTGGACAATCCCGCGGCGCGCGTGCTCGATATCTGCTGCGGCACCGGAGACCTGGTGCTCGCGCTGGAGCAGGCGCGCGGCGCACCGGTGTTTGGCAGCGACTTCTGCCATCCGATGCTGGTCGCCGCACGCGAGAAATTCGCGCGCAAGCACCGGGGTTCGGCTCTGTTCGAAGCCGATGCTTTGCAGCTTCCGCTGCGCGACGGCGTGCTCGATCTGCTTACGGTCGGCTTCGGGTTCCGCAACCTGGCGAACTACGAGGCGGGCTTGCGCGAGATGCGGCGCGTGGTGCGCAGCGGAGGGACCGTGGCCATCCTGGAGTTCTCGCAGCCCCCTAACCCGGCGTTCGCCGCTCTTTACAATTTCTACTCGCGGCGCATTCTACCGCTGATCGGCGGCGCGCTCTCCGGCGACCGCGAAGCGTACACTTATCTTCCCGAGTCGGTGAAGAAGTTTCCGAGCGCGGCGGACCTGGCCGCAGCGATGCGCCGCGCCGGCTTCGCCGAGGCCGGCTACGAGTACCTGACCGGCGGCATCGTCGCGCTGCACATAGGCCGCTGAATCCAGTAAGCTTTGAGAATGCGTGTCCCGGCGCCAGCCGTTCTGATTTGCGGAGCTTTCTCCGTTTTCGTCTTACTCCATGCCGCTCCGGCCAATGCCGACCGGCGCCAGCTCGTAAACGCCGCCGAGGTGCACGCGGAGATCGTGGTCGCGCCTGCGAACGAAGCGGCGGTGCGGCAGTACTTTCCCAGCTTTCTGGATTACCAGGACCTGATCATGTTTCACCCGAAATTCGGGTATTACGCCAGCGGGCGCGTGAGTTTCACAAACGACTACCAGACCTTCCCCATTGTGCTCGCGCCATACTTCGGGCAAATGATCGCGGAGCACGTTTTCCACATGTGGCAGGGGATGCGCCAAGCCGGAACACTGGGAACCGGCGAGCGGTTTACGATCGCGGAGTTTGGCGCGGGCAATGGGATGATGGCGGAATCGATTCTCGACTACGTGGCCGCGCAGGCCAAGAGCAGCTCCGACCCGCGCTGGGGCGAATTCTCCGCGCAGTTGGTGTACGTGTGTTACGACCGCTCCTCCGCGCTGAGCCGCGCGCAGCGCGAGCGCAACGCACGCTTCGGGAATCAGTTCGAGGCGCGCGAGGGGGACGCCACCGAGCCCACCGCCACGGTTCCTCCGGGCAGCCTGAAGGGCGTGGTGGTTTCGAATGAGCTGCCGGATGCCTTCAGCGTGCACAAGGTGGTCCTCTCGCTCGACGGTTCCGCGGAGGTGGCATTCGTCGCTCCGGCCGTCCCCGCCGAAGCCTGGCAGAAGCTGGAAAAGAAGCTTCCGCCACAGGTGTTGGCACTCGTAACAAAGGATGACGAAGCGATCAAGAGCCGCCTCTTTTCGGGAAAAAAGGAATCCAAGACGTATCTGAGCCGCGCAGCTTTTGTCGCGCTTCTCGAGTGGCTGGTCTCGTTCAAGGACTATGAGGCGGCGATCGCCTCGCTGGAGTTCCACGAGATTTATCTACCGGCCGGAGCGATTCCGGAACTCGCGGATCATCTGCGCCGCTACGCCCGGGTATACGGCGGCGAACTGGCCAAGAGCAATCGCGGCGTGGTGACGTATATCAACCTGGGCGCGGAGAAATTCATCCAGGGTTCCGGGCGTATTCTCAAGGCGGGGTACATCCTGACCATCGATTACGGCGCGAATTGGGACGGCATCCTGGCGCCGGATTCTCATCCGCATTTGCGGACGTATGGACCCGCGCACCAGGAAGAGAACGCGGGCGGCGCGCCGGAGATCGATCCGGCGACGGGAGACTTGGCAACCGAGCGAGATACCTCCGACCCGTATCGCGGCCCTACGTTGAACGACATCACCACCGATGTGAATTTCAGCCTGCTCGCCGAGGAGGGAAAGCTGGCCGGGTTGACGACGAGTTACTTCGGCTCGCAATGGGCGCTGGCGAGCGGCACCGATGCTCCTCTGGACACGCCTCCCGCGCACCGCAAGGGGGACGACGGGCTGCTGCAGGAATACAACGCGTGGCTGAAGGATTTCCGCACCGACGCGAACTTCAAAATCATGGTGCAACAGAAAGAAAAGACGGACGATGCGTACGTTTATCCGGACCAGCACCCCGAGCCGCTCGGTTTGACTGACGGCGACCTCAGCCCGGCTCAGCGGCAGAAAGCCGCCGAGATCATCAGGAAGCTGGGCGCCGTTCCGGTTGCAGCGCTGCGGAAGTAGCGCACGACGTGGCGGCTCAGAGGAGCACCCCTTTCCATTCGCAGTGCCTCGTCGGGTGGTTCGTCCTCATGGCCATCGCATCTTCCGCGCGAGCGCAGCAGCCCCGCGCGACCGTTCGCGTCGAGGTGACGGCAGATTCTGCGCCGGTGACACGAGCCACCGTCACCCTGAACGGCGCGCCGCTCCAGACGGATGATCGCGGGCTCGCCGTAAGTTCCGTGCCGCTAGGCAAGGTGACGGTCGCCGTTCAGAAGGACGGGTATCTGCCCGCGGCCACATCGGTCGACGTCAACGAGGCGCGTGAGTGGCAAATCGAGATCGAGCTTCGGCCCCAAGAATCCCTCCAGCAGGAGATCACCGTCTATGCCACCCGCACCGATCGCCGCCTGCAGGACCTCCCGACCCGAGTGGAGGTGCTGGGGCCGGATGAAATCGAAGAGAAGACAGCGATGACACCCGGCAACATCGTCATGATGTTGAACGAAATGGGTGGCCTTCGGGTGGAGACCACATCCCCCT
The DNA here is from genome assembly GCA_964390225.1 of uncultured Solibacteraceae bacterium. Lineage (GTDB taxonomy): Bacteria > Acidobacteriota > Terriglobia > Bryobacterales > Bryobacteraceae > PSRJ01. The sequence goes on along the minus strand of CAYMHP010000014.1, from coordinate 13,505 downwards.
CGCTCGGCGCCGCGAACGTGCGCATCCAGGGTATGCGCGGGCGCTACACCCGTTTTCTCTCGGACGGCCTGCCGCTGTTTGGGCAAGAGGGAGGAGGACTGGGCCTGCTGCAGATTCCACCCATGGACTTGGGTCAGGTCGAAGTAATCAAGGGTGTCGCGTCCGCGCTCTATGGAGCCGGAGCTATGGCCGGCGTCGTCAACCTGGTGACGCGCCGTCCGGGAAGGGAACCGGTCCACGAGTTTCTTATCAATCGCTCCACGCGGGGAGCGACGGATGCTTCGGCGTTCCTGGCGTCCCGGCTGGCGGGGCGCTGGAGCACTTCGTTCCTTGGCGGCGGCTACTTTCAGCAGCGCGAAGACGTCAACGGCGATGGATGGGCCGATCTTGCAAAATACGATCGCGGCGTCGCTCGGCCGCGATTCTTCTGGGAAGGCGGCAACGGGCGAAATGCGTTGCTTACCGGCGGCGTAACGTATGAAAATCGCGCCGGCGGCACCTTGCCCGGCGACGTGCTTCCGCAGACAGGCTCACCGTACGAGGAGGCGCTGAACACCCGGCGCTATGAATTTGGCGCCACAACGGAGTTCCTTGTCGCGAACCGGTATGCGATCAATGCCCGGTTTGCCGCCTCATCGCAAACGCACGACCACCAATTTGGCGAGACCCGGGAACGCGACCGCCATGACCTGGTATTTGGCGAACTGAGCGCTCGTGGCAACGCCGGCGTGAACAATTGGCTGGTTGGGGTGGCGGCTGAGCGCGAGGCGTATCGCCCGCGCGACGTACCTCGCTTCGCATACCTGTACATTACCCCGGGTGTTTTCGTGCAGGACGACATTAGCGCGGCTTCGTGGCTTTCGATTTCCGCCAGCGCGCGCGCCGATTTCCAGAATCGGTTCGGCACGTTTTTCAGCCCACGAATCTCAGCGCTGCTGCACTGGCGAGGGTGGACGAGCCGGGTTTCCGCGGGCCAAGGTTTCTTCGCGCCCACAGCTTTGACCGAAGAGACCGAGGCTGCCGGGCTGTCGCGCCTCTCGCTTCCTACGCCTCTGTCGGCCGAACGCGGCCGGAGCGGGTCGGTGGATTTCACCCGCAATCTTGGCCCGGTCTCGTTGACAACGACTCTGTTTGCATCCTCGGTGCGTCATCCCATCTTTGTAGAGCGCGTCAACCGGTACGCTATCGTAAATCTGCAGGAGCCCGCTACGAACCGCGGCCTGGAGTTTCTAGGCACGTGGCGCAAGGCTCCGCTCTCGGTAACAGCCAGCTACACATACGTGCTTTCTCGCGAGTTTGACCCGGAATTCGGAGGCCGCGCGGACGTGCCGCTGACGCCCCGCCACAGCGCGGGGCTGGTCGGCGTATGGGAACAGGAAGGCAAGTGGCGCATCGGCGCGGAGTGCTACTACACAGGCCAGCAACGGCTGGAACAGAATCCGTACCGCGACGAATCCAAACCGTACTTCCTGTTTGGCCTCATGGGTGAGCGCCGGTTGGGCCGTGTGCGACTGTTCCTGAACGCGGAGAACCTCGGCAATGTTCGTCAGACGCGCTGGGACCCGTTGCTGCGTCCGTCGCGAGGCGTCGATGGCCGCTGGACCGTGGATGCGTGGGCGCCTTTGGATGGCCGCGTGATCAACGGCGGTGTTCGGCTCAGGCTCTGAGCCCCGCGACACTCGCTATTCTGAGAAGGAGTGAGACTGCGAAAGAACGCCCCGATTATCGCTCTCGCCGCCTTGATCGTGGCCGCGCTGGTCGCGTTCTTTTTGACCCGCGATCGTGACGCCCAGACGGTTCGCGCCGTTCCCACCGCTCTGCAGAGACAGGCGCAGGTAGTGGATGACGGGCTGTCGCAAACGGCGCGCAGCCTGTCGGCGCTAGCCGACACGGCGGCAGAGCAGGATTTGGAACGCGAGGCTCTGCGGCTGGCCGATCACGAACTCGACGCTGCATTTTCTACCGCGCTCCGGCAGGCGGCAGCGGCGCCACCCCCCAAGAATGATAAGCTGCAGCAACTCACCACGCGGATTGCACGGCTGAAGACCCGCATGCGGGCTTACGCGCCGCGGATCGCGCAGCTTGCCAAACAGGCGGAAACGGATGACGCGGTCGCCGGCGAATTGGCGATTCTCAAAGCGCAATCCGCCCTGGATCAGGATGAACTCGACGACGCGCAGCAAGACCTGGCGCGCGAAGGAGGCGACCGCCACGCCGTCCTGGAGAACATGCTGCAGCAGCACGAGGCGGCGGAACATCAAGCGGCTCCCCAGTTCAAACCGCCCAGCAACACTGATGCGACCACGCTGTTGCAACAGGCGCGTCTGTGGATGGAATTGCAGGGCCGCGCGGCGCAAATCGCCACCGCGCGCGAGCAGGCGGCGCAGCATGCGGCCGAGCTACTCGGCGCACACCGCAAGCTGGAGGCGCAAGGCGCGCAGCTCATCCCGAGTGGATCCAACGGCGGAAACGTGACGCAAGCCGCACTGGCCCAACTGCAGCGCCTCTCCGACTACCGCAAGACGCTCGCCGAGTACGACAAACGGATTCAGGACAGTCAGCAACTCGCCGAAGTCTACGGGCGCTGGGCAGGAGCAATCGCGGCCCGGCGCCAAAGCATGCTGCACCGGCTACTGGGCTCGGTGACGCTGATGTTGGCGATTCTGCTGGCAGTGGCGCTCATTAATCGCGGCATCGGCCGGGCGTTTCGCAAGACCGACCGGCGGCGTCTGCAGCAACTGCGCGCGGTGTCGAAACTGGCGGTTCAGGTGACCGGTGTCTTGTTCGTCTTGCTGGTCCTGTTCGGCGTGCCCACCCAGATCACCACTCTCATTGGCCTCGCCACCGCCGGCCTCACGGTAGCACTGAAGGATTTCATCGTGGGCTTCTTCGGCTGGTTTGTGCTGCTGGGTCGCAATGGGCTGCACATTGGCGACTGGGTGGAGATCGAAGGAGTCAGCGGCGAAGTCATCGAGATCGGTCTGCTGAAGACCGTCTTGCTCGAGGTGGGCAGCTTGAGCACCACGGGTCATCCCACCGGCCGGCGCGTCTCGTTCGTCAACAGCTTCGCGATTGAAGGGCATTTCTTCAATTTTTCGACTGCCGGCCAATGGTTCTGGGACGAGTTGCAGGTAATGCTGCCCGCGCATGTCGATCCCTACAAAACGGCGGAGGAGATCGCGGAGATCGCCGGCCGCGAGACCGAGAACGAAGCGCGGCTGGCGGAACAGGACTGGCAGCGCGTGACGGCGCAATATGGAGTACGGGAGTTTTCCGCCAAGCCGGCAGTCAGCCTGCGTCCCGGGCCCGCCGGCATGGAAGCCGTGCTTCGCTACATTACGCGCGCGCCGCTGAGGTACCAGGTAAAATCGCGCCTGCTGCAACTGATCGTGAGCAGACTGCAACAGCGGGCCGGCGCCGCGAGTGACTAGTTTCCCAAAGTGGGGCGGGCTTGCAGCCAGGTCCACATATGCGGCACCGCCAGGGCGGCCAACGAGTCTGATAAAGTGATCGGGATCGCTACTCGGGAGGACTAACCATGCCCAAGCAACGCTACGGTCGCCGTGGTTTCCTGAAGGGCGCTGCCGCCGGCGCCGCGGCCTTGGCGGGCACCGCGCCGGGAATCGCGCAGCAAACCAATGTGGCCAACGCTGCCGCGATTGTCGAAAACAATCTGCGGCCCGGCGCCGACTTCATGGTCGACGTGTTCCAGTCGCTGGGTATCGAGTACTGCGCCGCCAATCCCGGCTCGAGCTTCAAAGGGCTGCAGGAATCGATGATCAACTATGGCGGCAACAAGAATCCCGAATGGCTTACCTGCTGCCACGAAGAGTCCTCGGTGGCGATGGCCCACGGCTACGCCAAAATCGAAGGCAAGCCGATGATGATCATGGCACACGGCACGGTAGGGCTGCAGCATGCCTCCATGGCCATCTACAACTGCTACGCCGACCGCGTGCCGCTGTATATCGTTCTGGGCAACATCCTCGACATCAATTACCGGCGGGGCAGCGCGGATTGGTATCACAGCGTGCAGGATGCCGCGGCCATGGTGCGCGATTACGTCAAGTGGGACGACACGCCGGTGACGCTTTCGCACTTCGCCGAATCCGCGGTGCGCGCTTACACGTACGCCATGACCCCGCCCTACGAGCCCGTTGTGCTGGTGGCCGATGCGACTCTGCAGGAGGAGCCCAATACCGAGAAGAACCTGCGGGTTCCCAAGCTGGTCGCAAGCGCGCCGCCGCAGGGCGATACCGCAGCCGTGGCCGAGGCCGCGCGTTGGCTGGTGGCCGCCGAGAATCCGGCGATTGTCGCCGGACGCCTGGCGCGCACGCCCAAGGGCATCGAACTTCTGGTGGAACTCGCGGAGACGCTGCAGGCGCGCGTGCATGATCAGCGGCTGCGCATGAACTTTCCGTCGCGCCATCCTCTTTCCGTAATGACCGGCACGGATCCGACGCTTCCTAACCTTTCGGATGCCGATGTGGTGCTGGCCTTGGAAGCGCAGGACCTGTGGGCGCTCACGCACAAGATGACGCCGCTCAACCGGTTCGGCATGGAGTCGCAGCCGACAACGAAACCCGGCGCGAAGCTGATCAGCATCTCCGCCGTGGAGCTGAATCATAAATCGAATTACCAGGATTTCCAGCGCTACGTGGAGGTCGATTTGAGCATCACGGGCGATGCCGAGGCGACCTTGCCCGCGCTGATCGACGCCGTCAAGCGCCTCATCACGCCGGACCGCAGACGCGCCTACGAGCAGCGTGGCGCGAAGATCGCGGAGACCGGCAAGCGCATGCGCGACCGCAATCGCGAACTCGCCGCGGTCGGCTGGGACGCCAGCCCGATCACCTGCGCGCGTCTCTCCGCGGAGGTGTGGGCGCAGGTGAAGAACGAGGATTGGTCGCTGGTTTCGAACGATCGTTACCCGAGTTACTGGTGCACGCGCTTGTGGAACTTCGAGAAGCACTACCAGTACATTGGCGCGCAGGGCGCGGCGGGTATCGGTTACGGGGCGCCCGCCGCGATCGGAGCCGCACTGGCCAATCGCAAGTACGGCCGCCTCACCGTGAACATCCAACCAGATGGCGACTTCAATTACGCTCCGGCGGTGATGTGGACGGCGGCGCACCACAAAATTCCGCTGTTGAACATCATGCACAACAACCGTGCGTACCATCAGGAGCGGATGTATTTGCAGATGCAGGGCAACCGCTATAACCGCGGCATCGACAAGGCGGATGTCGGCACGGCCCTGAACGGTCCGAACATCGACTATGCCTCGGTGGCCAAGGGATACGGCCTCTACAGCGAAGGTCCGATCAGCGATCCCAAGGACCTGGGACAGGCGATTCGCCGCGGCATCGAGCGCGTCAAGCGGGGCGAGCCGGTGCTGCTCGACGTGGTCACGCAGCCGCGTTAGGGAATCGCCATGCGAAAATTTCTCTTCGTGGGGATACTCGTTGCGGCGCCGGCGCTTGCGCAGATAAAGGCGGGCGATGCGCAGGCCGGGCGCCAGTTATACATGAAGAACGGCTGCTACCAGTGCCACGGCCAGTCGGGCCAGGGCGGACTTTCGGGCGCGCGCCTCGCGCAAACCAAACTCACCGCCGCGGCATTCACCGCATACGTGCGGAATCCCGCGCCGGGCGGCATGCCGCCCTACCGCGCCGCGGTCATGTCCGACCAGGAACTGGCCGACGTGTATGCGTACATCGCCGCGCTGCCCGCTCCGCCCCCCGTCCAAAGCATTCCGATTCTCAATGACGATGCCGCGGGTTCGCGCGAGCCGAAGGCGGAAATCGAAAACGACCGCGTGCGCGTCTGGCGCCTGAAACAAGCGCCGCATGAGAAGACCGCCATGCGCGAGCACTTCGACGCGGTCATCGTCTATCTGACGGACGCGCATCAAAAAGTCGCGGACGCGAACGGAAAATCGCTGGATCTGGCCAAACAATCCGGAGATGTCGCCTACCTCGCAGCCGGAAATAACTCGATCGAAAACGTGTCGGACGCCTCCGTGAACGCAGTCGTGGTGGAGCTGAAGCCGAGCTCGAGGAAGAATCACGCTTTTCCCGTGGCCCTGGATCCGGTGAAGCTCGACCCGGAGCATCACCTCGTGCCGCTCGAGAACGAACGCGTGCGCGTGCTGCACACGATTCTGGTGCCGCACCTGAAGAGCCCTCGGCACGATCATCCCGCGTACGTCGTCGTCTACCTGACGGACCTGCACACGACCATGACGCTGGCCGACGGCAAGAAAGTGGATAATCCGCGCCGGCCGGGCGAAATCGCTTTTCGCGAGGCTTACCAGCACATCTCCGAAAACATCGGCGATCATACGGCGGAGGAGATTCAAGTGGAACTGAAATATGAATAAGACATACCTGATACTCGGCATCGCGGGTGCACTGCTGTACCCGCTCGCGATTCCCGCGCAACAGCGGTCCTTCTACCAACAGACGAATTACAAAGGCCAGGAGATCGGCAAGCTCACCGGCGATGTCTACTACGCCCGCATGGACGACTACGTCTCCGTATTCATGGTGACGAAAGACGGCATCGTGCTGGTGGAGCCCATCGGAACCGAGATGGCCACCTGGCTCAAGGGCGAGATGGCGAAGCGCTTCAACGTCCCGGTGAAGTACGTAATTTACAGCCACTCGCACTGGGATCATGCCTCGGGCGGAGCCGTCTATGCCGACACCGCGCGCTTCATCGGCCATGAAAACATGCTCAAGAACATCGCCATGCCTCCGGCGGATACGCCGCTGCCGCCGAACGTGCGCGCCCAGGATACGAACGGCAACGGCCAGATTGAACAGAGCGAAGCTCAGGGCAACATCAAGACCATGTTCGCGCTCTACGACGCGAATCACGACGGCGTTCTGAGCGGCGCGGAAATCGTTCGCGGCCCGATCTTGAATGTGATCGCCCCGGATCTGACTTACACGGAGCGCGTCAACATCAACCTGGGCGGCAAGCGCGTCGAAGTGATTCACCGGCCGACGGCTCACGCCGACGACAACACGCTCGTCCGTTTTGTCGACGGCGCCAACGTGCTGTTCGCGTCGGATTGGATCACCGTGCATCGGCTGCCCTTCGGCCCGATCTCGCCGGACGAGATTCCCATGGTGAAGGCCGTGGAAGCGATGGACTTCGAATACTTCGTCTGTAGTCACGGCGCGCTGGGCAAAAAAACCGACGTCACGAAGAACATTCAGTACCGCGAGGAACTGAGGGACGCTGTCGCCAAGGCGATCGCCGAGGGACAAACGCTGGAGCAGGCGCAGGCGAGCGTACTGATGCCCGCTTACAAGGATTGGGAGTTTTACGACGTGCAGCGTCCGCAAAACGTGGCGGGCACCTACCGGGCGCTGAAGGCCAAATCCGCGGGCAGCGCCCAATAGCATTAGCGGCGGTAAATGACGCCGCCCTTCATTACGAACGAGACCTTTCGCAATGTACCGATGTCCTGTAGCGGATTTCCAGGCACCGCGATGATATCGGCCAGGTAGCCTGGCTTGATCGCGCCGGTCTGGCCGTCAAACCCGAGCAGTTTCGCGCCATTGATCGTCCCGGCCTGCAATGCGGCGAGGGGCGTCATGCCGTATTGCACCATCAACTCGAATTCGCGCGCCTGCGTTCCGTGCGGAAACGGGCCGACGTCCGATCCCATCGCGACCGGCACGCCCGCGGCAAGCTGCTTGCGAAATTCGCGCGCATGCAGGTCGAGCAATTGCCGTTGGTAGGCGCGCTGCTCCGCCGATTCCGAATGTTCGGCGAAGTACTCAGTGATGGTGAAGGTCGGCACGGCGAAAATGTGTTTCTCGCGCATCAGGCGCATGGTCTCGTCATCGAGTTGATCGGCGTGATCGACCGAGACCACGCCGGCGCGTGCCGCGTAGAGCGCTCCGGGCCCGCCGGTGGCATGCACGGCGACCTTCTTTCCAACGCGCGCGGCTTCACGGATGGCGGCGCTCAATTCGTCTTCGGTGTACTGGTAGGGAGTCGAGAGGCGGCCGTCCACAAGCGCATCGCTGCCCGTTTCGTAGATTTTGATGAAGTCCGCCCCTTCTTTGAACTGTTCGCGAATGACCGCCACCAGCTCGCTTGCGTTATTGGCCCGAGTGGCGTTCGAGAAAACGTGTTGCTCGGGGTTGAACCGGTTGGCGTCTTCGTGACCGCCGAGGACGTCGACGGCGTTGCCGCTGATGCGCAGGCGCGGCCCGGGAATCAGCCCGCGGTCAATCGCGTTACGCACTGCCGTGTCGGCGGACCCCGCGCCTTCGGTGCCCATATCCCGTTCCGCCGTGAAGCCGGCCATCAGGTCGTCGCGCGCCGCCAGCGTCGCGGTAATCGTCCGCTGCGGCACCGATTCTTCCACGGTCTGCAAGTCTTCGGCGCCGGGGTGCAGGAAAAGGTGCACGTGCGCGTCAATCAGGCCGGGAAGCAGGGTGGTATCACCGAGGTCGATGATGTCGGCTCCCGCCGGATGCGCCACCGTAGCTCCGGCGCCTGCGATGCGTTCGCCCTGGATCAGAACTTCTCCCGGCGTAACCATCGTGCCGGTTTCGATGTCCAACAGCCGGGCGGCGTGCAGCACGACGGGGCGCGCTGTCTGCGCCCACGCGCCGCAAATGGTGAAACACGCCAGCAGTAAGCCGCGATGCATACCTACTAAGATACGAATTTCAACGGCGGCTGGTGTCGCTAGTCTGCGTCTCTAAATTTCCTTACGGCTTCCTGACCGCCGCGGCTCCGTAACTGAGCGGCGCACGTAAGCAAGCGGCCAAGGGACTTCAGAAACAAGACGGCTAGTTCGCGCTGGGGTCGTGCAGAAACTTGCGGTAGAGTCCGCTGGTATAAGTGGTCCAGGGCTCGAAACCGCGTTCCCGGTAGAGCTGGTATGCGAAATCGATGTTCGCCTTGCAGTCCAGCAGGTCGCGCAGATTGACACCCGCGCGCTTCAGGTGCACGGTGTTGATCTGAAAATATCCCCAGTCGAGGGTGCCGTCGGTGTTGTAGTGGTAGACCTCGCAGGCGCCGCGCGGATTCTCGGCCCGCTGCACGGCGAGAGCTACGCGGCACGCGGTCCCAAATTTGTTGCAGGCGTATTGCTGGAATGCGGTGAGCCTGTGGCCGAATTGATCGGCCTGCGCCTCCACCGCGTCCTCCGAGGACATTCGCGCTGCGATCACGATCGGCGACTGCAGCCGAAGGACCAGCGGTGAGCGGAATGAGACCGTGTACCACGTCTGCAGTGCCACCGCCGCGAACCCTGCGAGAATAGCCAACACAAACAGCACGCCCGGCACCCGCGCGGGCCCGCGTGACGGAGCCGGTCGCTTCGGTTTCTTTTTGCCGGTCAGCACGCGCTCGCCACCCGATTTTCGCCGAAACAGTGCCTGGGATAAGCTCTCCACGGAAGCATTCTCTCGCTCAGATTACTACGGCTCAGCGGCTCTGATGGCTCGGTGACATCGGTTTCGGCGGGGAGTATAGTGTTCAGACCCGGCAGTATGTCGGCAGGAGGCTGTCTATGAAGTATTCGCGCAGAGATCTGGGTCTTCTCTTCCCCGCCTTGGCGGCGAGCGCTTCGGCGCAGAGCCTGACAGGGAGCGCCGCGCAGCCGGCCCAAACCGCGGCCGAAAACTCGGTGGAGAAACTGCCCGTCATGAAGACGAAGGCGTTCCTCTACGACGAAATCCCGGTCACCACCAACGGAAAGAACAAGTCGCGGCGCATGTTCACCGCCAAGACGCACACCGGCTTCAAAATCGAATCGCACCAGAGCGACATCGCGCCAGGCGAGGTGAATCATCCGCCGCATCAGCACCTCCGCGAAGAAATGATGCTGGTGCGCACCGGCACGATGGAACTGACGATTTCCGGCAAGCCCTACCGCTTGGGCCCGGGCGACGTGGGAGTGATCGGCTCGAATGAAATCCACAATGCAAAGAACGTCGGGACTACGCGCGCCGAGTACTTCATCGTCAACATCGGCCGCGATGATGTGTAGGTGAAGCGCGTGGCGCAGGCGATTCGGCTGCGCGCGGAGACAGGTCGCCCCCCCTCGGATGACACCGAGGGATGACCGAGGGATGACCCCCTTGACACCGTGACTCGGTTCGCGTAGAGTGCCGACCTACTGTTCCTCACGTGACGGTGCCTATCTCAGAAGGGGAGGGGTCATGACACGCGCCAGCAGAATGGCAACCCTCGCCTTGGCAGCTTCTGCCTTGACGATCGTAGTTTACGGACAAGCGACATCCCAGATTTCCGGTACGGTGCGGGATTCGAGCGGCCTGCCTGTGCCAGGGGCTTCAATCCAGGCCGTCCAAACCGACACGGGAGCGGAGCGAACGACGCTCACGGCAACGGATGGGTCTTTCGTCTTCGCCAGCCTCCCGATCGGCCCCTACCGGCTGCAGGTCAGAAAAGAAGGTTTCAGCAGCCACGTTCAGTCGGGCATCGTACTGCAGGTGGACAGCAATCCCAACGTGGATGTCACTCTGCAGGTCGGCTCGGTAACGGAGCAGGTGCAGGTGCAAGCGGATGCTGCCATGGTGGAAACGCGCAGCACGGGTGTGGGGCAGGTGGTCGATCAGAAGCGGGTGGTGGAACTCCCGCTGAACGGTCGCCAGCCCCAATACCTGATCTTCCTGGCGGGAGCGGCCGTTAGCGCGCCACCCGGAAATCTGAATTCCACGAAGAACTATCCGACGGTCGTCATCAGTGTCGCCGGCGCCACCGCGGCGGGTTTGACGTATAACCTCGACGGGTCCTCTCACAATGACCCGTATAGTAACCAGGCCTTCCCCATTCCATTCCCCGACGCGTTGCAGGAGTTCAAGCTCGAAACCAGCGCTCTTCCGGCGCAGTACGGGCAGCACTCCGCGGCCGCCGTGAACGCAGTCACGAAATCGGGCGGCAACGAGTTTCACGGTAATGCCTTCGAGTTTTTCCGCAACGGGGACCTGAACGCGCGGGACTTCTTTGCCGCTTCGCGCGATACCCTGAAGCGCAATCAGTTCGGGGGGACCTTCGGGGGTCCCATTCGGCGGGACAAGCTGTTCTTTTTCCTCGGCTATCAGGGCACATTGCAGCGCTCCGATCCAACCAACGGAATCGCCTTCATTCCTACACCCGCGATGCAGGCCGGAGACTTCAGGGCATTTGCGGCAGCGGCATGCCAATCCAGCGGCAAACCGCTCACGCTCGGTGCGCCGTTCGTCGGTAACCAGATCTCACCTGCCCTGTTGAGCCCCGCCGCGCTGAAAATCATGACGTACTACCCGGTGACCAACGACCCCTGTGGACGGGAAACGTTTGGTTATCTCACCAATGCGGACGAACACCTGGGCCTCGCGCGAGGCGATTACCAGATCAGCGAGAAGCAATCGCTCGTGCTGCGCTGGTACGGAGCTCACCTGGTAAACCCGTCGCCCTATTCCCCGGGAGGAAATCCGCTGGCGCTGAACAATGCCGGGATTGACGTGCTCGACCAATCGCTTTCGATCGGCGATACCTACCTCATCAGCAGCAACATGGTGAATTCCGTCCATGCGACGGTCCTTCGCGGCGGCCTCGATAAGTTTCAGAACTTCGTTTTTGGACCGAAGGATGTCGGCATCGATGCGTATAGCTACCGCAAGTACATGGTCCTGACGGCCGGCACGTTTATTACGGGGAACGTGTTCGCGCACGCCGGCGCGTATTATTCGACGACGGGCCAGTTGGCTGACGATCTGACGATGCAGAAGGGCCGCCACCAGTTTGGGTTCGGAGCGAACTGGATTCACGCGCTGAATAACAACACGATCAATTTGAACGCCGCGGGCCAGTACACGTTCAACGGGATGTTCACTGGCACTGCCCTGGCCGATTTTCTTACCGGGCAGTTGTCTGGCTTTTCACAGGGAAATTCCGCGCTGCTCTATACCCGGGATCACTACGTTGGAACGTACGCGCAGGACTCCTGGAAACTCACGCCGCATCTGACTCTCAGCTACGGGTTGCGCTGGGAGCCGTTTTTGCCCGTTTACATGAAACAGGGCCGCGTCGCGGAAATCAATTACCAGAACTTCCTCAACAACGTTCACAGCAGCGTCTATACGAACGCGCCGGCTGGGATGATCTTTCCCGGAGATGCCGGTTATCCCGGCAACGGGACCACCTCCAAACGGTTAAACAACTTCATGCCGCGGGCCGGCATTGTCTGGGACCCCAAAGGCGATGGCCGGATGACCATCAGGGCATCCTACGGCCGGTTCTATTCCACCACGCACCTTTTCTACGATGCGCAGTTCGCTTACAACAACCCCTGGGGCGACCTGATCAGTCTCGCTCCAGGCCAGAAGCTCGACGCCCCGTGGGCAAACTACCCTGGCGGTAATCCGTTCCCGCTGATCATTCCCAAAAATGGCACGTTTCCGGTGAACGGCGCGATGCTGACCTATCCGCTGCACACAAATCCCTCGTACATGCAGCAATGGAACTTGAGCATCCAGCGGCAACTCAGCGCGAACTGGCTCGTGTCCATCAGCTATTTGGGCAATAACCTGATCCATGGCTGGGCCTACCGGCAGATCAATCCGGGAGAACTGGTTCCGGGCGCTACGACGGCGAACATCAACTCGCGGCGGGCGTTCATTCTGGCGAACCCGTCCCAGGGCCTGTATTACAGCACCGTGGGCCTGCTCGACGACGGCGCCACCGCCGAATACGAGGGAGCGATTTTCTCGGTGCAGCGCCGCTTTTCCAGCGGCTTTACCGTGCTCGCCAACTACACGTGGTCGCACTGCATCACTGACCCGATTCCAAACGATTCCAGTTCAGCCGGGAGCTATGTCAATCCGGCCAGCCGGCGCATGGATCGCGGCAACTGCGTCGGTATCGACCGGCGCCACCTGGTCAACGGGTCGTTCGTGTATCAAACCCCTCAGTTTTCAGGGCGCGCGTTGCGGCTCGCGGCTTCGAATTGGCAGTTGTCCACGATCCTTTCGGTGCAATCCGGCGCCCATGGAACCGTAGTGAGCGGCGTCGATAATGCGCTCAACGGAATTGCGGGCCAGCGGCCGAACCAGGTGGGTCCCAGTCCCTATCCCGACAATCAAAGCGTCGATCGATGGCTCAACGCTTCCGCCTTCGGCCCCGTAATGGCAGTTTGGTTTGCGACCCTCGGCATCCTCGGGCTCGTTCACATCGCCGACGATCCCAGCGTACTGGTTGCGATCAATCCGCTCTATGCCGTCGAGTTCCTGCTTTCGCATGGCGCAATCGGACTCGTGACGTTGGGCGCGGTATTCCTCGCCGTCACCGGTGGTGAAGCGCTTTACGCCGATCTCGGCCATTTCGGCCGCAAGCCGATTCAGGCGGGCTGGCTCTATTTCGTGCTGCCGGCGCTGCTGGTGAATTATTTCGGCCAGGGCGCGCTGTTGCTGTCCAATCCGGCCGCGATCGAGAATCCGTTGTACCGCATGGTGCCGAACACGCTGCTG